>NZ_JAYGGY010000005.1:0-109133 GCF_034931625.1 Anabaena cylindrica UHCC 0172
CCCTACGGGAAGCAAGCTACAGAATGACACTTTTAACCCGTTTTTAGTATATATCTCTGCTGCCATCTAACAAACAGTAAAATTTCTGAATAGCTTCACGGACACTTGAGAGTATCATAGGCATCTGTAACTGAATATCCAAAATTCGAGACAAAAAATGTCAGCTAAAAACATCATTTTTGCAATTTTGTTACTGTTTATACCAATCTCTGTAACCGCTCACTTTCTGGAATGGGGAGACTTAATAGTTTTCATTACTGCTGGACTAGCAATTCTCCCCCTCGCAGCTTGGATGGGTACAGCCACAGAAGAAATTGCCGTGGTTGTGGGTCCCTCCTTGGGAGGGTTATTAAATGCCACCTTTGGTAACGCTACAGAACTGATTATTGCTTTAGTTGCCCTCAACGCTGGGCTAATAGATGTTGTTAAAGCTAGTATCACCGGTTCGATTATCAGTAATTTACTCTTAGTCATGGGTTTTTCCATGCTTTTGGGTGGACTACGCTACAAAGAACAAACATTCCAGTCGGTTGTTGCACGGGTAAATGCTTCATCAATGAATTTGGCAGTGATTGCCATTTTATTACCAACAGCGATGAACTACACCTCCATTGGTATTAGTGAAAGAACAGTACAGAATCTTTCCCTTGCAGTTGCTGTCGTCTTAATTCTGGTTTATGGCTTAACACTGCTATTTTCCATGAAAACCCATGCCTATCTATATGACGTGGGTGTAGCAGAGATACAAGGAGCAGAAACAGAAGTCAAAATAGAAGAAATCGCTGAAGAAAAACCCAATCTTTGGCTTTGGACTGGTGTATTGCTAGTATGTACTTTGCTAGTAGCCTTAGAGTCAGAATTGCTGGTTGATACTTTAGAAGTAGCCACATCCAAGTTAGGTTTGACATCACTATTTACAGGGGTGATTTTGCTACCCATTGTTGGTAACGCCGCAGAACACGCTACAGCCGTCACCGTAGCAATGAAAGATAAGATGGATCTTTCTCTATCTGTAGCTGTAGGATCTAGTATGCAGATTGCCCTATTCGTAGCCCCTGTTTTAGTAATTGCCGGACGGCTATTAGGTCAGCCGATGGATTTAGATTTCAATCCCTTTGAATTAGTTGCGGTGGCGGTATCGGTGTTAATTGCCAATAGCATTAGTTCTGATGGTAAGTCTAATTGGTTGGAAGGAACTTTACTTTTAGCTGCCTATACGGTTTTGGGTTTCGCTTTCTATTTTCATCCAGTTGTTGACTCTATGGGTTAGATCAATCCAGTGTCCAGAGCGATGTCTACTATTGCTTTGGACCAAACATAAAATAATTAATTATTAATTATTAATTCGGAATAACGCTACATTACTGAAGTGACGACTGAATATTACTGGAAATAATTTTTTTAGTAGGAGTCATAGTTTTACCTTATTGTTTGTCTACTCCTGGTTTATCCTTATAGGTGCAAGATATCAGATGAACTACGATGACTGAAATTGGCCTGCTAATGACGGGCGTTTTAAGTACAACTCAACCAAATTTGCCCCATTTGCCGGAGCAACGACCATTTCAGAGCGAAAATGGCGTGCAGAAGTCAAGCATTAGTCAATTATCTCAGTTAGCTTCTACTGCTCAAATTACACCGCCTGAATTTATAGAAATAGATAGCAGAGAGAAATCTAAAGTTTCAGCGATCGCTATCAAGCGGGATAAAATATTAAAGCAAATCCGACAAAAGCACCTGTCCTCAATATCTTTGAACTTAGCCGATGCCAAGGATCTCCCCACCAAAGAGCAGATATTAGCACGATATCAAGGATACAATAGACAACCTATGCCAACTTTACGTTTTGGTAGCTCAGGGATATCTGTAAGAATTATGCAGCGCTTATTAGTATCCAACGGCTATGGGATTCGAGTCGATGGTATATTTGGTCCCCTGACAGAAGCAGCCGTCAAAGCCTTTCAAAATCAGCGCAGTTTATTAGTAGATGGTATAGTCGGTCAAAGAACTTGGTGGGAGTTGTCAATTTAAGGACTGGGACGGGCAAGATACCTGTCCCACCAGAACTTAGCGATGTTTATGTTGTTCTAATAAGTGCTGCGCCCTGGGTTTGTAAATTAGATAGAATAAAGCCTCTAGATAGCGCAGTAAATCTTCACGATTTTCCTTAGAGCTAAAATTCCAGAAACCATAAATCCGAGCTAACGATAGCAGCTTGGTAGTGTGAATCTTCCAAGTATAGGTACTGTAAACGCGCTCTATAGCTTGCTGAGAAATTTCCGACCAATAATTAGGATTCTGATCACACTTAGCTACAAACTCTAGAATTTTAGTGGCTGTATCTTCTAAATTTGTAGGGTTAATATAAAAACCATTCACCTGATCCTGAATAATTTCCTGTGGTCCACCAAATTGGGTAGCGAATGTTGGTAATCCCGAAATCATTGCTTCCAAGATTGTCAAACCAAAAGCTTCAAATAAAGCTGGTTGTACAAATATTCCTTGATGTTGAGCAATAACGCGGTAAATTTCCCCAGAATCACTTTTGGTTAAACGCACACCTAACCAACGAATCTTGCCGTGGAGATTATATTCATCAATGATGCTATATAGTCTAATAATTTCATCTCGTTCTTCATTATCACCTGATTCTTCTACACGCAACTTACCAGCTACTAAAATTAAGTTGCAATGCTCCTGCAATTCTGGACTTTTACCAAAGCATTCTGCTAAACCAGTTAAATTTTTAATTCTGTCAAGACGTGCCATTGAAAATAGTGGCCGCTTGGTAGGATCGTCGAGTTTACCAAAGATTTGGGAAGGATCTTCCAGAGTAAAGAGAATGTCTTCCAACCGGAGACTATCACTTTCTACTCTATCTTGAGTTCTGGTATAGGGGAAGTAGTAATTCTCGTTAACTCCAGGTGGAACAACATTGAATTTAGGACTAAATAATTCCATGCCATTGACTACATGATATAAGTCTGGCATGGTGAAACATTTGTAAGATTCGTACTGTCCTACGCTATCAGTTGTACCGACAATTTCTTGATAGGTGCTGCTGACAACAAAATTAGCCGCGTTCATGGCAATTAAGTCAGCAGTGAATTGCAAGGAGAAATGATATTTATCATCCAAATCTTGCCAGTAGAGGTTACTAAACAGGTATTTAGATTTTTCCAAGGCATGGGCAATATTACATTGGGTGACTTTCATTCGTCGCGCTAGTAAAAATGCGACTAAGTTACCATCGGAGTAATTACCCACAATTAAGTCTGGTCTACCTTGCAATTCTGCTAGTAGTTCTGTTTCTGAGTCAATGGCAAAGGTTTCTAAATATGGCCAAAATTCAAACCGGGAAATCCAATTTTGAGTCATGTTGGGATTAAATTCCCGCAGGGGGACACGCAAAATCCAGGCGTTTTCTGAACCATGAACTTTTTCTAGTCTTTGGTTACACAGAGTCCCGTCGCTATTGGGAATTAAGCGGGTGAGAATAATTACTTTTGGTTGGACATTTAAGCCTTCTAGACCAGCTAACATGGCATCTTCTTGCAGCTGCTTTTCTAGACTTTTTGCTTGGTCAAGGACATAAACTACCTGTCCTCCAGTATCGGGACGGCCTAAAACTCCTTCTTGTCCAAACCAACCATGTGCAGAAACTAAAACAATTCTAAAGATAATCGGCAGACGAGAGATGAATCCTTCCAGAGTTTGAGGATCAGGAGAATCAATTAGTTCATCCAGAATGTTGAGAGTTTCCTGTACACGTCTGGCTGTGTTCCCCCAACCAGGTTCAAAACCGATCATTTGCAATTCAAATCGGAATTGCTCGTAGGGTTCATCTTTAGGACGATCGCTTACCAATCCGATGGCTTTCTTAACTTGCACAGAAAGTTGTTGTCGCGATTGAATGCGATCGTTGATTAACAACTGTACGCCGTTATAACAGTGCAAGCGTAAGAAATTAAATAGGCTTTCTAACCATTCTGTCGGATCTTGGAATATCTTGCTAGATAGATAGCGGTTGAGGAATTGTACCCCTTTACCAATGTTTTTCGGGTCGCGGATAGTTGGGGTGTAATCATAGAATGGACCAAAATCCAGTTCTAACATATCACCGTCTTGGGGATGAAATCTGTTGACGAAGCGATCGCGCAAGTCCAACAATTCCTGTACCGTCATGGAGATAATATCCAGTTCTTCTGTCAGCCGATAAACTTCCTGACTCGCAATCGTCGGCCGGATGATAAAACAGAAGCTTGAGTCTTCTTGAATAATTTCCTGTGTATAGTAAATTAGTTTACCTAAATTTGACGCAGTGCAGAACTTCTCAGATTTATTGTATTTAGAACAATACTCACTATAAACATTAATGATATCGTTCCTCAGCCAATACTTCTTTTCTTGCTGGCGTAATTCACTAATGAATGAACGTAAATCAACTTTTTCTTCACTGTCTAGTAATGTTTGGAGTAATTCAGACATGACAAATACAAAATAATATTTTTTTGCAAAGCAGATCAACACGCCTCAATATATTTTCTGAGCGTTGTAAGGTTTCGCAAATTAAAGAGAACGTGTTGGTATTGACCTAAATTAGGTATATCACAATATTTTGGTATCTAACGACAGGAGTACATTTTCTCTAACTTTTGATAGATGTATGGTAGCAATTTCAAATAATACGAATCAGATTCCTAACTCGCATGATTTCTAGATTTTAGTTGTGCTTAAGCAAATATTAACTTAATGATAAAACTCTCATAATTACCTTTTTCTTAAATCCCATAATACATCATGAGTCAGAATGCATAAGTAGGTCGGTATTAAAAATTGTCGTTATGACAAGGCAGGGGGTAGAAGGCAGGAGGGAAGAGGTTTTGAGGCAACTTTACGTTTCGTTATATACTTCTGTTTTTTTGCGCCTTTCTACTTAATTCAGGAATAAAACTACATAAAGTTTTATTTTTGTCAGAATCAGAATTTCCAGGATGAAGTCCGGGATTTTATCGCCAATTAACAGCCTCAACTAGATAACTAGCAACTTGGGTTAGAAATAACAGCTATAAAGTTTAACTTAAATAAATTAAAATTAATTTTTGATATTTTCTGCTAAATTTTTAATTTCTCTTAGTTACAATTCTCAGTATCAAGTCATTAACATCTGGTCGATAAATTATGGCTGACAATACACAAAATTTAACATCTTCTAGCCACAGTATAGGCAACATGATGATTATCACGTTCCTTGTTTTCTGTGGGCTAAGTTGTATCTTTCTTTTAGGAATTTTCTAAGGCTTAATGTGCGTTCAATAACAGCAAAAATGGAAGCTGATCAGAATTGTATCAGCTTCCATTTTCAAGTAATAAACCTATCTGTTGTAGAACATTTCAGATATTTAAGGGCGAACGACGGGACTTGAACCCGCGGAATGGTGGTACCACAAACCACTGCCTTAACCACTTGGCTACGCTCGCCATTCACTACTTGAGTATAGCACGCCTTCGGAAAAAGGGTCAATATTTTTTTGCCAGAAATTGAGTTGATTTGTTTGTAATCTTTAATAGTATAAAGACCACATCACAATCGAGAGTATATGAAAGTCTGGACTATTATTACATCTGTAGGAGCGGCAGGAATCGCCGTCTTGGGAGTGACGATGGCCAAGACAAATCCTCAACAGGCTGAATACGAAGAGTATGCAGTGCAACGGCTGACAACCTACTTAAAAACGGATGTTTGCAAAAAAACACCGAATTTTTTGCAAAATCTCATACAATTTAATTGCGATAAGTTAATTGAGTCAGTTAATCCACAAATGCGAGATATTATTGCCAGTACGACAAAACGGCAAAATTATATTGTTTTTAGTGTTTATAGTACTGAACTCAAGCTTGATAATTTATTACCTAACTATAAGTTTGAAACTGTAGGGGCGTTGGACAACTTTTATACTTATAAAGTCGAGCAGCGATGAAGTGACAGGGAACAGGTGAAGGAAGAGTTTTGCACAGTGAACAATGACTAATGATTTGTAATGAGTTTTTGTACTGCTTGTCTATATCCGCACAATCTAGATACTAATCGATTTTGTCTCAAATGTGGTAAGCGATTATTGCTAAAAGAACGCTATCGGGCGCTTTATCCTATTGGTAGCGGTGGATTTGGCAGAACATTTTTGGCTGTAGATGAACATTTGCCGTCAAAACCCAGGTGTGTAATCAAACAACTTTATTTTTCAGATACAAATAGAGCAACTTTTACAAAAGTTGTGGAATTATTTCATCAGGAAGCAGTACGTTTAGATGAATTGCAGCATTCCCAAATTCCCCAATTATTGGCACACTTTGAACAAGAAAGTCAGTTGTATTTGGTGCAGGAATTAATTGTGGGGCGTACTTTAGCTCAGGAATTGCAAGAACAAGGTGTATTTAGTGAAGCGCATATTTGGCAATTGCTGAAAGATTTATTACCTGTGCTGCAATTTATCCATGCTCGACGGGTTATTCATCGGGATATTAAACCAGCAAATATCATGCGGAGATATATTCCGATAGCTGGGAATGAATTTGAAGATCCTCCACCAATTACTAATGCGGCATTATTAAATAAAGGTTCTACCATGACTATTGGTGGACTGGAATCTTTGTCTCTTCAACAACAGCAAAGGAAAATCTTACCAGCTAATAAAATCAAGGCAGCAAATCGCACCGACAACTCTGCAACTGGAGATATGGTGTTAATTGACTTTGGGGTTGCCAAACAAATCACCGCTACAGCTTTGGTAAATACGGGGACAACAGTGGGTAGTGCCGAATATATGGCTCCTGAACAAATGCGGGGTAAAGCCTTGCCAGCAAGTGATCTTTACAGTTTGGGTGTGACTTGCATTTACTTATTAACTGGTGTTTCTCCCTTTGAGTTATTTGATGTGACAAGCGATCGCTGGATATGGCAAGATTATTTACCTAATGGCGATCGTATTTCCGACCGTTTGAGCGCAATTCTTGATAAACTCCTCCAAAATGCCCTTTCCCAACGTTATCAATCGGCTACAGAAGTTTTAGCTGCAATCAACGTAGAAGTAAAACTAGTTAAAAAACAGCTAGTTAATACTCTATATTCAGCCGCAGGAGTTGATTATAAACGTTTACGTGACTTACTAATGGCCAAGCAATGGCAACAAGCAGATGAAGAGACTTGGGTGGTAATGTGTAAATCTTTATCTAAGCGTGCTAGAAGCTATTTGTTTAAAAGTGATTTAGAAAACTTGCCTGATCAAGATTTACAGATAATTGACCAATTATGGACAAAATATAGTCAAGGCCATTTTGGTTTCACTGTGCAGATGCAAATTTATGAAGATTGTGGCAGAGATTATAGTCAGTTTTGTGGTGCTGTGGGTTGGAATTTAATTGAGTCTAACTCTCCTACCCATAATTTATTTTTTATGTCGTCAGCACCTAAAGGACGTTTACCTTCACATAATTGGGTTGGTGGTACTCAATTGTGGAAACACATGAATACTTTAGCTACAAAGCTTTTGGGTAATTGATAATTGGTATTAAGATTAACTATTGTCAGTTGGGCTAGGTTCTTACCGCCGTAACCGTTCACAGGGGGGGTAGAATATTTCATAAATGTCTACAGTGCTTGTTTTATAAAGATTAGGGCAATTTATGTGATACTTGAATTTTATCCAAAAATGCCCTAAACAACAATTTGAAACCCAACATAGTGGAACTATTAATTATACTGCAAACGGTTGAAAATTGGACTTATGTCATACTGTTCGCAAAGCATGGCGTTAGCCATACATAACGTAGTGCAGCGTTCGCGGAGCGTCTCGTAGAGAAGTATCTCGGAGATTCTTCACTTCGTTCAGAATGACACTTTTAACCCGTTTTTAGTATATTCTCACCTATAGGCGCAGAATGTGAAAATTTTTGTATCCTTAATTTGTGCCAGCCAGTCTATCTAAAAAAGATATATTCACAGCTAGATTAATAATACCTTCATTGGTGTTAACATCCTTAATTTCAGCATTATTCAAGGCTACAATGTAAGGCTGATTATTAATCCAACCAATAATCGGACCACCAGAAGAACCTCCGGTTGTGTCGCAATCATGAAACAGTATATCTCTCTCTTCCTTCACAATACTGCATCCCTCTTGAAAACCAGCAGTCCAACCAGCACCAGCACTTAAAAACTCATAACCTCTTTTACTGGAATTAGGATAATCACCAGAATAACCAACAAAAGAGAATTTTTTGGGATTATTAATCATCGTTGAAACTGGTAAATTTCTCCAGCCTAAATAACCATATTTTCTACCAATTGGTTTATTTAATCTGACTACTGCCCAATCTTGAGTTTGATTAGTGATTGTATCTGCTGTAAAATCAGTACCATAAATTACTCTTTCTGCAAAAGCAATATCTTCTCTATCAGCAACTTGACCGTTAATTACATTAGGTAAAAAAGCAATTTCTCTACTGAGTTGATGAGTTTTTGAATCAATCACACAATGGGCATTTGTTAACACTAAATTTTCAGCGATTAAAGCACCTGTACAATGATAATTTTTTGCGTCTGTGGTAGTTCCTTGAATCCGTCCAACAGCAGACCAAGGATATTCTCTACTTAACATTGGTTCACGGTTATCATCACCAATAATACCCCGATCTCCAGCATAAGGTTTTTTAGACTGTTTAACATTACCAGGTTTAAAAGGATTACCAGCAGAAGATAAATTTAATTTACCTGCATTTTCCAATTTTACAAAACTAGGGGCATTTGTTGGTTTATCTTTAGGTTTACTTTGTGCTTCTACAGATAAACCAGCAGCAGCTACAATTACCGCACTTGCTGTTAATAAAGCAAATAGTCTTTTAGACATGGTAAACACTCCTCATTCAAAATTATGTAATGTGTGGATTTTCTTAGTAATTTGTATGATGTGTTAGCGCAGGGTAACGCACCATTAATGAGAAAACGAATCTTTGACTTTTCAATTATAAAATGCCAAGGAATAAATCCTGGTGTAGTTACAATTTTTGTAACACATAATAATGATTGAGATTTGTAGGTTGGGTAGAACGCAGTGAAACCCAACAATTATTAATGTTAACAAGAAATGTTGGGTTGCGCTATCGCTTAACCCAACCTACAATTATTAATTATTAACTATTAATTATTTCTGCCATTCACCTTGAATAGTAAAAGCAGCCCAAAAACGCGGGTCTTGAGTTTTTTGTTGTTGCCATAATTTTAACTGGGCATTTCTTAAAGCCACAATGGGAGATTTACCTTCTTTCAATACTTGACCAGAAAATTCAGTCATTAATTCTGCTGTTGCGTCATCATTAACTTTCCATAAAGATACCACAACCTTAGCCGCACCTGCATACATGAAACCCCTGGTTAAACCTATTAAACCTTCTCCTTTAACTTCCCCAGCTAAACCTGTTTCACAAGCACTTAATACCACTAATTCCGCAGGTAAATCTAAGTTGAAAATATCATTCAATCTTAAAAATCCTTTTTTCGGGTTTCCTTGTTTATCGAACAATGATAAAACTATGCCAGATAAATCTGGGTTTTCCATGTCAATTAGTCCATGAGTGGCAAAAAGTACCATCTGATATTGATTTAATTTTTCTCTTATGACCCATTCATAATTAGCATCAAAATCAAAGGCTTGGATACTTTCATTATTGGGAACAAGTTTTAAAACTTCCTCTCCTTCTTTACGAGTTCCTGGTAGTCGAGATAATGAACCTCTATTAGCACTAGAACGGCTTAAAGCAGAACGTTCTAAATCTAAATCTGTGGATAAAGCAACTTCTGTTTTACCTGTGATCCGACTATCATTATTACTAAAAACTGGGTCAGCTAATACAGCTAATTTTTTCGGTGCAGTTTTGCGGTTTTTGAGTTTTTCCCGGTGGGTAGCTAAACTGGTGACGGATGGTAAGTTAATGATTTCATGATTGACTAATAAGGGTTGATATTTAGTTTTTTCGGTTAGGTCAGATAATGCAGCAAAGGGGATTTGATGTAAGATACCATCAGCCACAATTACTAACCGTTTTTTCCCTAATTTATCAGCCACAGGTTTAAGAATTATTTGACTGAGTTCATTAGCTGCCTTAGCTGTTTCTGCTACATCTTTGGCGGTTTCCTGGGGTGATGCACCAGCAATGACGGGTGCTTTTAATTTGCTAATTAATGTTTGGGCAATTTTGTTAATATCTGCTTCTTTGGGTAGTTGATAGGTGGTGAAACTGTTATGAGTGACTAACCATAAATAACTATTTTCTGCACCTAATGAATATTGTAATAGGACTGTATCGGGGTCTAGTTGTTGTTGAATTTGGGGTAATGTTAGAGGTTCGGGATATTTTAAGTCTGCATATTCTTTGTTAGTAGCGCGGAGTTGATTTTTTAGTTCCTTTTGTTGTTGGATGATATTTTGAATTTCTTGCTTAGTGGTTTGGATAATTTCTTCGGGAGGTTTTGGTTTACTCATCAGTTCTGAGAGGAGTTTTTCTTTACCATCTCTCAGGGACAGTAAGCGGGTTTCTTCTGCTAAGAGTTGGGGGTTAATGTCTTTACGGATGTTGATGTTAGCTTCGGTAAGAAGTTCAACTAAAACCCTAGCGCGGGAACGTTCACTAATGTGTAGTGCTTGTGCGTCGTAGCCTTTGTTGGGGTTTTGTTTGTGTAGCTGCATTAACAGGTCTATGTAGAATTTGTAGTAGTCCTGTTTGGTGGCGAAGTAGGATGTACGTAGTTCTGTGCTGGCTATTTTGGTGCGTAGTTCTTCGATGATGTTGATGGCAGCTTGAATGATGGTAAGGGCTTCTTGGAGGTTGTTTTGGCTGCGTTGTATTATGGCAGTATTGTATAGAGTGTTGGCTTCTCCATCCTTATTGCCCACTGCACGAAATAAGGGAAGTGCTTGGTTATATTTTTCCAGTGCTTTCTGTTTTTCTCCCAGGTAGTGGTAGACTAAGCCAATATTATTGAGAGTAGCAGCTTCACCACCCCTATCCCCTACTGCACGTATGAGGGGAAATGCTTGGTTATAGTATTCCAGTGCTTTCTGCTTTTCTCTCAGGTCGGAGTAGACTTTGCCAATATTATTGAGAGTAGTAGCTTCACCACCCCTATCCGACACTGCACGTCTGAGGGGAAGTGCTTGGTTATAGTATTCCAGTGCTTTCTCCTGTTCTCCCAGTTCGGAGTAGACACTGCCAATATTAGTGAGAGTAGTGGCTGCACCACCCCTATCCGACACTGCAAGATACAGGGGAAGTGCTTGGTTATATTTTTCCAGTGCTTTCTGTTTTTCTCCCAGGTCGGAGTAGACCAAGCCAATATTATTGAGAGTGCGGGCTTCACCACGCTTATCCGACACTGCACGTGCTATGGGAAGTGCTTGGTTATAGTATTCCAGTGCTTTCTGGTTTTCTCCCAGGGAGTTGTAGACAAAGCCAATATTATTGAGAGTAGTAGCTTCACCACCCTTATCCTCCACTGCACGTACTATGGGAAGTGCTTGGTTATAGTATTCCAGTGCTTTCTGGTTTTCTCCCAGGTCGGTGTAGACTTTGCCAATATTATTGAGAGTGCGGGCTTCACCACCCCTATCCTCCACTGCACGAAATAAGGGAAGTGCTTGGTTATAGTATTCTAGTGCTTTCTGTTTTTTTCCCAGGTCGGAGTAGACACTGCCAATATTATTGAGAGTAACGGCTTCACCACCCCTATCCCTCACTGCACGTAATAAGGGAAGTGCTTGGTTATAGTATGCCAGTGCTTTCTGCTTTTCTCCCAGGTCGGAGTAGACACGGCCAATACCAATGAGAGTAGCAGTTTCACCATCCCTTTCCCTCACTGCACGCATCAGGGGAAGTGCTTGTTCCCATTTATTAATTGCTTGTAATAAAGATTCCTTTGTACCCTGCTGATAAAGCTGTATTCCTTCTTGCAACAACCTTTCAGCCTTAGCACGTATAGCTTCCTGTTGCGTTCCTTGCTGTTGTGCTATCTGTAACCCTGTACCTCTGGGCATTGCTGCCACTGAGTCCACCAGTAACACCGCAGTTAGCAACATTGTTAACCCACAACGGCTAAATATCGGTAGCAAACCCCGGTCATTTCCCTGGTATTTCATGATTTTGCCTCTATTACTCCTCACTACTTGGATTGTACGAGGGGTAATTTATGATCTGGGGTGCTGTTGCGTTTTTTGTAACAATTTCAGTTAGAGAACTCCACAAAAAGAAATGCCCGATGTCATTCTGAACGAAACAAAGTGTAGTGTTCGCGTAGCGTTCTGAAGGAAAGAATCCTCCGAGATGCTTCGTTTCGCTTTGCTACACTCAGCATGACAACACAGGATCATTTATTTTGTGGCTTACTCTTAAGGGTGTAGGGTAGGTAAGCAACACTGTGATAAACCATGATCACATATTTGATGTATTATAGCGGTTATCGGTTATGTGAGATACTTTAAGCCTACTTAACTCAAGTTGATAGTACAGCATGGCGTAAGATCATGTTTGAAAAGTTTAGGGACGTATAATTTGTCATTCTGTTCGCGTTCACGTAGTGTGCCGTAGGCATAGCGTGGCGTTAGCCATGTGGAGTCTTACGCAACGAAGAATCTGGAGTTTAGCCCACATACTGAGATGCTTCGTTCCTCAGCATGACATGGAAGGAGACTTTTCAAACAACCTCTAAATAAACCAACCATTCTCAATCGCTAAAAAGCTGACTCCATATTATTTTTGACTTTTGACTTCCGCGAAGCGGTACTAGTTATCTAGTTGAGGCTGGTACTTCGACTTCGCTCAGTAACCAATGGGTAATTGGTCATTGGCGAGTAATTTTCTGTTTTAATCCTGTAAATCCTTTAATCCTGGATATCCTGATTCAGACATTTTCTCTAACTAGCAACTTACGTTATTTACACTTAAATTGAGCAATTCAGATATCAACGTTGATATTTTCGATCTGTTTAGCAGCTTTATCCCACAACTTGGCAGATTCTTCATCGTTCCAATGAGTTCTCAGATTTTCCGCTTTTTTGTGGCATATTCGTTCTAGCATCTCTAGAATTGCACCTAGTGTTAGTTGATCTACTAACCCTTCTAAAACATTCATGAATTCTTTCATATAAATATCCTATGCCATCTGCCTATCTTTTATTGTCTCACGGTAGTCGTGACCCGCGTCCAGAGATTGCTATGCGGCAACTAGCAAAGCTTTTAAGTCAGAAATTACCAAATGGTGAAAATTTGGTAGGTATAGCGACATTGGAACTAAATATCCAACCTTTACATCAACAGATTCAACAGTTTGCTGAAACTGCTTTGGCTTGGGGGTGTAAATGCTTAAAAATTCTCCCTTTATTTTTAGTACCGGGAGTTCATGTGATGACAGATATTCCCGCAGAAATCGCACTGGCGCAAAAAGCACTTGGTCAAGATATGATTATTGACCTGAAACCGTATTTAGGTAATCACCCAGATTTAGGAAAATTGTTAACTCAAGCGATCGCTACTATAAAAGTAGAGGCAGCGATTTTGTTGGCGCATGGTAGCCGTCGTGCTGGTTCTCAACAGCCTGTAGAAACTCTAGCCAAAAGTTTGGGTGCAGTAGCTGCTTATTGGTCTATAGCTCCTAGTTTAGAATCAAGGGTAAAAGAATTAGTCGCTGCTGGTTATCAGCAGATTGCCATTTATCCATATTTTTTATTCACCGGTGGGATAACAGATGCGATCGCTCGTGCAGTAGAAGAGTTAAAATTACAATTCCCTGGAGTCACCCTCAAATTGGCACAGCCTCTAGGAGTAAGTACAGAACTAGCTAATTTAATTTGGGATTTAGCAACAGAAGGGGAAAAAGTTTTTGGGTAAAGTTTATTTAATAGGTGCAGGTCCCGGAGATCCCGGACTCATGACCCTCAAAGGCAAAGGTCTGTTGGAATGTGCAGATGTAGTTATATATGATGCCTTAGTGAGTCCGGCAGTTCTGGCGATGATTAATCCCCAAGCAGAGCAAATTAACGCCGGGAAGCGGATGGGGAGACATTCACTGTTGCAAGAAGAAACCACCTATTTACTCATTGAAAAAGCTCAGGATCATGAGATTGTCGTGCGCTTGAAAGGTGGAGATCCCTTTATATTTGGGCGTGGTGGCGAAGAAATGGCAGAATTGCTAGAAGCGAAAATAGATGTGGAGGTTGTGCCAGGGATCACAGCCGGAATTGCGGCGGCGGCTTATGCTGGTATCCCGCTTACTCATCGTCTGTATAGTTCATCAGTGACATTTGTAACGGGTCACGAGTCTGCGGGTAAATATCGACCGAAAGTTAACTGGCAAGCGATCGCTCAAGGCTCAGAAACAATCGTCATTTATATGGGTATCCACAATCTACCTTATATCGTGGAACAACTTAGCATGGCTGGATTAAGTGCAGAGACTCCAATTGGTTTGGTACGATGGGGTACTCGTCCAGAACAAGAAGAATTAATTGGTCAGTTAGGGACAATCGTCGAGCAAGTAGAAGAGACTGGATTTAGCGCCCCAGCGATCGCAGTAATTGGATCGGTCGTGAAGATGCACAGTATACTGTCTGGGTGTCGTCCACAGTAGTCTCAATCGAGCAGATTTTACACCATGTGCTGAAAAATGATTCTGAGCAAATCACCTTGATTAACAGGCTTAGTCATACAACCAGAAGCTCTCACTAGCTTCGCTTTAGCTCTATCTACTAAGCTGGGTTTTTCTGTCACCATAATCACAGGTGTATTTCTAAAAGATGCCTGTTTCCGCAATAAAGCACAGATTTCATACCCATCTAAATTAGGCATTGTCGCATCCAGTAAAATCATATCTGGTTTGACACGGAAAATTTCTACTAAAGCTTTTAAAGAATCTGTAACACCCATTACAGAAAATATTTGTTCATCTAAAAAACCTCTAATAGCATTTAAAACTATCGGATTATCATCTACACAAAAAATAGTGTAATTCTTTTTGCCAGCAGGTCGTGGATAACTTGGCTTATATCTGTCCTCACTTACTAGTCTATTTCCAATAGGGGGTAACTTTACTTCAATTGTTGCACTCTGTTTCGGCTGATTGGGCTGATTGTACCGCCAAAACTGCTCTGGAGAGACTTTTACACCCGCTTCACACTTTTCGACTAATAAGCGCAAATTCAAATGACAAAACTTGGGTAAATCATCTAAAAAACTCTCAGGGATAAACTCATAACTCCCTTCTTCTATTTTCAGAAATGAGTCTAAAAACTCTAAAGACAATTGCTCAATCAGCATTGCTGCTTGTAAAGGGCTAAGATATTTCTCATTAACTAGCCAGCAAATAGCCAAATAATCTGGATTCGGTATGGTCTGATTTTCAACACCCTTTTCAAATATTGTCTGCAACTGCTCGTTAATCTCTCTAGGAAGAGTGGAATTATTTTGGCTTAACCGCTGCAAGTTTCTATATAGCGGCTCAAACATTTGCTCTGAATAGCAGGCATAAATCAGCTTACCCTCTTGTACATATATTGACCAAGCCCCTGAAGTGCTAAATACTTGTAGACAACCAGTAACAGACTTACTGGTGATTTTTTTCAAGAGGGATAGGGGCTGTAGCTTTTGGAAAAATCTGTATCTACTTATAGGAAGCGTTTTCATTAGCACGGCTTTAACATCAAATAAAAATTTGCAAATTAGAATTTGTGAATCACCCGTTGGGGATTCACACCGGTCTTTTTGGACGTACTGCCAGATCAAGATAGCGGTTTACATTGTGGTGAGTATAGCAAGCCTCTACTCTAAATACACAATACCCAACACCCCACACCCCGCTCCCAAATCTCAAAGGCTAAGTAAGAAACTCAGAAAAGAGTATGCCAAAAATCAGGCTGACTTTCTGTATTTTTCGCTAATCTGGCTCATCTGAGATTTGAAATCTCTTGCTTTCTCGCAGTTGTTGAAAATCGCACAGCATTTCTTGCTGATCTAGGGGAGAGAATTTTCTACAACATAAATAACTGCTACAGTTACATAGACACAAAAAATCTTGGCGGTTCTAGAGTTACGGTTTGAGGCTTTTTTGCAGCTAGGTTTGAGGAGGATGATCAATATCTAAAAAATAGCCATTTTTAGATAAATTGTAGATGCTGAGTAATTACTTACTAAATTCAGGTTACTATAGATTTGTCAGAGAAATAAAAAAGTATTTTAAACCTATTATAAAAAATTGAAGTTAATAGTGAAAACAAATATTTTCTGATGAATATATTTTACCAGTGAGTACTCGTGATGTGAGATTTTATCTACTTAGAATTTCTAGTAATATACCAATTTTAAAAATGATGGCAAAAAATGAAAACTCAAAATTTATGACGACCAAATATTTCACTATCTAAAATTTAAAATGAAATTAGACGTTATTACAGTTAATTACTACAGTAAAAAGTACGTAAGGATTAGGTATACAGAATATTTGATATAGCAGGTAACAGAAAAGAAAAATATTCTTCTTCCTCCTGACTCCTAAATTCTTACAAAAGTACTGTAAAAATTACACGTACTATTTTTTCAACAACTGATTCCGACTAATCCAGTGTTTGTTTTATTCTTTTCAGCTTTAATAAGGAAGTATCAGGATATTTATGGGTAATGTAATAATTTCACAATTACAAAATTCAGCTAGGGGAAGCATGAGGAGTATTTATCTTTTTCCTGCTGTCTCCTAAATTCTCACACCTAATTGTTTAAAATGAACAAATTGTGATCAATAATTTCTTGATGCTACAAGCCCCCGGATTTAACCGTGGGTCAATCCAAAATCCAAAATCCAAAATCCAAAATCGGATGACCGCCATTAATCTCCTAGTCGAAGAAAAAAGTGAACGCCTCGATCGCTATTTGTCTGAAGAATTACCAGATGTATCACGTTCCCGTGTTCAACAGTTAATTGAACAAGGTCATGTCCAACTCAATGATCAAGTCTGCACTTCCAAAAAGATTCATCTCAAAGCAGGCGATCGCATTTCCTTAGAAATTCCCGCAGTGCAACCTTTACAATTGGTCGCAGAAGATATCCCTTTAGACATTCTCTACGAAGACGACCAGTTAATAATTCTCAATAAACCCTCAGGTTTGGTAGTTCATCCTGCACCCGGTCATCCTGATGGGACTCTAGTAAATGCTTTATTAGCACACTGTCCTAATTTACCGGGAATCGGTGGTGTGCAACGTCCAGGAATTGTTCACAGATTGGATAAAGATACAACAGGTGCGATCGCGATCGCTAAAACAGATATCGCTTATCAAAGCCTACAAGCACAACTCCAAGCAAAAACTGCCAAGAGAGAGTATTTAGGCGTGATTTACGGTGTCCCAAAAACGGAAAATGGGATTATTGACCTACCCATTGGTCGCAATCCCCAAGACCGTAAAAAAATGGCAATCATCCCCATTGCAGAAGGGGGAAGATCAGCAATCACCCATTGGCAAGTCCGAGAACGCCTCGGTAACTACACGTTAATCCACTTCCAACTAGAAACAGGACGTACTCATCAAATTCGTGTCCACAGTGCCAAAATTGGTCATCCTATTGTCGGTGACTCAGTTTATGGTGCTGGTCGTTCCGTAGGGGTAAATTTGCCCGGTCAAGCATTACACGCTTGGCAACTTAAGTTACAACATCCCATCTCTGGAGTTGCCATTGAAGTAACAGCAGATATTCCCCATGCATTTACAACTTTGCTTCAAGTTTTGCGCCGTAGGTGACTAGGAAGAGGCAAGGGAGCCGGGTGCAGGGAGCAGAGGAGAAAGTTACCCCTGCTTCTTCTACCTCCTCATCCCCCTAGGGGGGAATTTTCTAGAGACTCATAAATAATTTTGAGAACATTTAAAAATGTAAATTTTACGTTCTGTAACAAAAACTACTAAAACCTGAAAAACTGTAAAAATCCCTCAAAGTTAGTTCTGGTATAGATTTTTGGAATTATTAAAATAATATTAACCGCTGAAAATTTTCTATATATTAACGATGTTTATGAAGTTATGTAACGAAAATATCCGACTTTTCTCAGTCAGACTCCTTGTATGTGAAGGATTTGGGGCTTTTCTTATTCCCTCAACTTATTTATTCATAATTTGTAACAAATAAAGGATCTATAGCATTGTATAAACATAAGCTGAAGGGGTTAAACAACAGACCAAAGTTAAACGATGCAACTAGTTCATTAGATTTGCGTGTTTCTCATAAAATTCACTCTGATTCTCATATTTATGGCTCATCATCATTGCCAAGGAAATGAGAACCCAAGTCGAGAGACAGTTTAATTGCAGTTCGTTGTCAGCCGTTTCTAAATTGATAAAACATCCGCAGTTTTAATCAAAACATCTCTCAACTAAGTAATTAGGAGATTTAGAGTCCATGACATTAGATGTATTTTCCAAGGTTGTTTCCCAAGCTGATGCTAGAGGCGAATTCCTAAGCACCGAACAACTAGATGCTTTAACCGCAGTTGTTAACGCAGGCAGCAAGCGTTTGGATACAGTTAACCGCATCACCAGCAACGCTAAAGATATTGTTACCAACGCAGCTCGTTCTTTGTTTGAAGACGAACCTAACTTGATCGCTCCTGGTGGTAACGCTTACACAAACCGTCGCATGGCTGCTTGCTTACGCGACATGGAAATCATCTTACGCTATGTTACCTATGCAGCATTGGCTGGTGACGCTAGTGTATTAGATGATCGTTGCTTGAACGGTTTGCGCGAAACCTACCAAGCTTTGGGTACTCCCGGTGCTTCTGTAGCTAAGGGTGTAGGCAAAATGAAAGATGCAGCAATCTCCATCGTTAACGATCCTAACGGTATCACCAAGGGTGATTGCAGCTCTTTAGTTTCTGAATTGGCTAGCTATTTTGATCGCGCTGCTGCGGCTGTTGCGTAATAACTTCAAATAGCCGATACGGCGAAAAGTTGGAGATTTTCTCCAAGTAAAAAAAAGCTAAGAAACAATCAAGGAGATAAGAAAACATGAAAACACCAATTACCGAAGCGATCGCAGCTGCTGATACCCAAGGACGTTTCCTGAGCAACACCGAATTACAAGCAGTTAACGGACGTTTTGTACGTGCCGTTGCTAGTATGGAAGCTGCTCGTGGTTTGACAGCTAACGCTCAAAAATTGGTTGATGGCGCAACCAGTGCCGTATACCAAAAATACCCTTACACCACCTCTACACCAGGCGCTCAATTTGCATCTGACAGCCGTGGTAAGTCCAAGTGCGCTCGTGACGTTGGTCACTACCTACGCATCATCACCTATAGCTTAGTTGCTGGTGGTACAGGTCCTTTGGATGAATTCTTGATTGCTGGTTTGAGTGAAATGCACGCTGCATTTGACTTGTCTCCTAGCTGGTACGTAGAAGCTCTCAAGTACATCAAAGGCAATCATGGCTTATCCGGCCAAGCTGCTAACGAAGCAAACACCTACATTGACTACGCAATCAACGCTCTAAGCTAGATAGCGTCATGCCCGGAGAGGGATGCAAATGCTGGATGGAATCGACCCTACGGGGTTAGCCAGTGGTTCATGGGCAAGTACTCAAGACCGCACTGGATCACCTAGCAGTTGGATCTCGCCCCGGGCATAGTTTTATGTAAGTATAAATAACAAGCTTTATTCAGCCAGCACTCGGTAAAAAAACCGTAGTGCAAATAAATAGGGGAAAAAAATGGCAATTACAACAGCAGCATCTAGGCTGGGAACAGAGCCTTTTAGTGAGGCACGTCGAGTTGAACTGCGCCCCAACGCCAGCCGAGAAGAAGTCGAATTGGTGATCCAAGCCGTTTATCGGCAAGTCTTAGGAAACGACTATATTTTGGCATCAGATCGCCTGATTGGTGCAGAATCACTGCTACGTGATCGCAATTTGACAGTGCGTGAGTTCGTGCGGAGCGTTGCCAAATCAGAACTCTACAAAGCAAAATTTTTCTATAACAGTTTTCAAACCCGGTTGATCGAACTCAACTACAAACATTTGTTGGGTCGCGCACCATACAATGAGTCTGAAGTAACTTACCACTTAGACTTATATATTAACCAAGGCTACGACGCTGAAATTGACTCCTACATTGACTCTCAGGAGTATCAAAACAGCTTCGGAGAGAGTGTCGTTCCCTATTATCGCGGGTTTGATTTTCAAGCTGGACAAAGTGCTGCCGGTTTTACTCGGATGTTCCGTTTATACCGTGGTTATGCCAACAGCGATACTGCTCAAGTTGAAGGAACTAAATCTCGGTTAGCGCGGGAATTGGCTAGTAATAAGTCTTCCTCAGTTGTTGGTCCATCTGGCAGCAACAATAACTGGAGTTTCCGTGTATCTGTGGATAACGCTCCTAAGCAAAATTTAGGTAATGCTGTAGGGCAATCAGATCGCACTTACCGAGTTGAAGTAGCAGGAATTCGTGGTTCAGGCTACCCCAGCGTGCGACGAAGCAGCACGGTATATATTGTACCTTACGAAAGACTGCTAGACAAAATGCAGCAAATTCACCGTCAAGGTGGCAAAATCGTCAGCGTCATATCAACGTAAGGTAGCTGTTAATCAGCACAACTCATCAAGAGGAGATTAGAAGTAATGTTCGGTCAAACCACACTTGGCGCTGGTAGCGTTTCTTCATCTGCAAGCCGAGTATTTCGTTACGAAGTTGTAGGCTTGCGCCAAAACCAAGAAACCGACAAGAATCAATTCAGTATTCGGCGTAGCGGTAGCGTATTTATCAACGTACCTTACAATCGCATGACTGAAGAAATGCAGCGGATTAGCCGTTTAGGTGGCAGAATCGTGAAGATTGAGCCGTTGACTTCATTAGAGGAAAACTAACGCCCTGGCAATGATAGAACCCAGTGCAGAAAAACATTCTGCCGAAAACGGGCCACAGCTAACACCAGAGCTAGCTATCGCTAATCTGCAATCATCAGATTTAAGTCTCCGCTATTATGCCGCTTGGTGGCTGGGTAAGTTTCGAGTCAGTCAGCCAGAAGCTGTAGACGCACTCATCGCAGCGTTGGAGGATGAAGCGGACAGAACAGAACTGGGAGGTTATCCCTTAAGACGGAATGCGGCTAGGGCGCTCGGTAAATTGGGCAATCCCAAAGCTATACCAGGCTTAATTAAATGCCTGGAATGTCCTGATTATTATGTTCGTGAAGCAGCAGCCCAATCTCTGGCAATGCTTGGCGCTCAAACAGCAGTACCAGCACTGATCAAACTCCTAGATGGGGGAGTTGCCCAGGCAGTGCAAGTGGTAGGGCTACCCCATCTGATTCAGCCCTATACAGCGGTATTAGAAGCCTTGGGAGCTATTGGTGCAACTGAGGCTGTTTCCCTAATTCAACCTTTCCTTAAACATCCAGTCCCACGAGTACAATGTTCCGCAGCTAGAGCAATGTACCAACTCACACAAGATTCTACTTATGGTGAGCAATTGGTGAAAATGTTGCAAGAAAGTGACCTGAAATTGCGTCGTGTAATTTTGGGGGATTTGGGAGCGATTGGCTATATGGCAGCTGCAGAAGCGATCGCCCAGGCTAAAGCAGAAAATAGCTTCAAACTCATAGCCCTCAAAGGATTGTTAGAGCATCAACTTCTAGAAAAGTTAGATTCTTTGACTGTTTCTCATGAGGCAGTCCGGGTAATGAACCTGATGGATTCACTCTTATAGTCATTAGTCATTAGTTATTAGTCATGATTTAAATGATTAACAACCAATGACTATTGACTATTAATCATTGATGGTTGAGCAATGACTGAGGAACTAATTCGTGCTGTCACTCTGGCCCAAACACCAGCCCAAATGGTGACGGCAGTCAAAAATCTGGCAGCAGCCAAAGATCCAGCCGCGATTTCCACCTTAATTGCCGTTTTCGGTTACAACAACCCAACAGCCGCAGTGGTGGCGGTAGCTGGACTAACCGAATTGGGAGAAATAGCAGTACCCCAATTACTCGATCAAATAGATGATTATAACTATGGCGCACGGGCTTATTCGATTCGCACATTAGCAGCGATCGCAGATCCCCGTGCAATAGACGTATTAATCACAGTTGCAGCTACAGACTTTTCCCCCAGTGTCCGCCGTGCAGCTGCTAAGGGACTTGGAAACCTACACTGGCATAAGTTAGATTTTCCTGAAAATCTCACCGCTATCAACCGTGCCTTAGATATACTGCTGTTCATTTCCCAAGACACAGATTGGTCAATTCGTTATGCTGCCGTTGTCGGTTTACAAGCTTTAGCAAAAATTGCCGAAGTGCGACAGTCCATCATGACTAGACTCCAAGAAATGCTGGCTACTGATGTTGAAAAGGCAGTTCGCGCCCGCGTACAGTTGGCTTATAGTCAATAAGTTGCTTTTTATAGCATAAAAAAAGGTAAAAGTAAAGATGTCAATACCACTGTTAGAATATTCACCCTCCTCCCAAAATCAGCGGGTAGATGGCTACGAAGTAGCCAACGAAGATACACCAACTATTTATCGCTTAAATACTGCTACCTCAGATGCAGACATTGATGCCATCATCTGGGCAGGATATCGGCAGATTTTTAGCGAACACCTAATTTTAGAAAGCTATCGCCAAAGCTTTTTAGAATCTCAACTGCGGAATCGGGCAATTAACGTCCGCGATTTTATCCGGGGTTTGGGTAAATCAGATGTGTATCGCACCCAAGTAGCAGATACAAACTCCAACTATCGCTTAGTGGATATCACCTTAAAGCGGTTTTTAGGAAGGGCGGCTTACAACAAAGACGAAGAAATTGCTTGGTCAATTGTTATTGCTACCAAAGGTTTACATGGCTTCATTGATGCCTTGTTAGACTCTAGCGAATACTTGGAAAATTTTGGTGATGACATCGTACCTTTCCAACGTCGCCGTTACGGTTCCAGACCTTTTAACCTGGTTAATCCCCGGTACAATGAATATTGGCGTGATACCCAAAATATCCGGGGACTAGCTGGTCGTTCCTTCTACAGCACCCGTACCTCAGGAACTCTAACCACAGAAGATATTCGGAAGGCAATTCCTGCTAACTTCTTCGCAATGGCAGGAAAAATTATCACCACTGAACGTAACTATCAGCGCATAATGGCCTCAGTTAGTTCTCAAATCACCACAATGGAGATTCCCAACACCACCCGCGAGATAGGTACAGAACAACCAACTGTTAAACCAGTTGCAGTTGCTTTGCCTTATCGTTACATACCTGGCAACCAGATGAATTAGAACTGACAACTCACAAATCGCAAAAATCCTGAAATATGGCAATACCTTTACTAGAATATAAACCCAGTTCTCAGAACCAGCGCGTTTCTGGTTACGAAGTTCCCAACGAAGACACCCCCAAAATTTACCGCATAGAAGACTCTGCTGCGGGTGGTGAAGTCGAAGAATTAATTTGGGCAGCTTATCGGCAGTTGTTCAGCGAACACGTGATTCTAAAATTCTACCGTCAGATTAATTTAGAATCTCAGGTGAAGAACAAAGCTATCACCGTGCGCGACTTTATCCGAGGTTTGGCTAAATCTGAAGCTTTCCAAAGTTTGGTAATTCAGACTAACTCCAACTACCGCTTAGTAGAACTGGGACTGAAGCGGTTGTTAGGTCGTGCGCCTTACAACAAAGATGAAGAAATCGCTTGGTCAATCAAAATTGCTACCGTCGGTTGGGGTGGTTTTGTTGATGCTTTGCTAGATTCTGAAGAGTATCAAAGCAGCTTTGGTGAAAATATAGTTCCCTACCAACGCCGACGCTATAAAGATAGACCGTTTAATTTAGTAACACCACGCTACGCTAACTACTGGCGTGACAAACTGGAAGATACACGGTATAAGCCCGGTAGTATTAGTGACTTCATGAAAATGGCTTCTTCCGTTAGCATCAGAACTGTCACCCATACACCAGTTAGCACAGCTAACATTAAAATTCCCGATACCACCAGGGAAACAGTACCCCAAGGTATTCCTGTTTCTATCAGTCCTAGTGCCAGTTTCCCTGTGCGCTAAATCTCTTAATTAGGTGTGTTACCTAATGCGGGAAAATAGTTAAAGCGTGAATGAGGAAGTTGAGTAATCAATCCTGTTTCCGTTTTCAAAGTCGAATTTATTAACAAGAGGAAAAACGCAGCATGGCACTGCCATTACTTGAATACAAACCAAGCAGTCAAAACCACCGGGTTAGCAGCTTCGGCGTTGCTGACACAAATGAAGATACTCCATATATCTATCGTTTAGAAGATGTTAGTTCTTACACTGACATTCAAAGCATCATTTGGGCAAGTTATCGCCAAGTTTTCAGCGAACATGAAATTCTCAAGTTTAACCGTCAAGGGACTCTAGAATCTCAACTGAAAAATGGCTCTCTCTCAGTACGGGATTTTATCCGGGGTTTAGCTCAATCTGAGGCTTTCTATCGTTTAGTTGTTTCTGTTAACAACAACTACCGTTTAGTAGACATTACCCTCAAGCGCTTGTTGGGTCGTTGTGCTTACAACAAAGAAGAAGAAATTGCTTGGTCTATTGTGATTGGCACCAAGGGTTTTAGCGGCTTTGTTGATGCTTTAGTAGACAGTGAAGAGTACAGCAACAGCTTTGGTGATAATACTGTACCTTACCAACGCAAGCGCGGAGTAGATCGTCCTTACAACTTGGTGACTCCTCGCTATGGTGTAGACTTCCAAGAAACAGCAGGTACAGTCAGAACCGACTGGCACTTTACTGTGGAGAAATACTACACTCGCAAGGCGAAAGAAAAGCGCATGGCAGAAGGCGATCCTCGCAAATTTGCAGATTTGGCTGCGTCAGTATCTGCTAAGGGTAACTACGCACAAAAGCTGTCTGCATTTGACATTGATTACTTGAATGCAGTTCCTTATCGTGGTAGACGCTAAGATTCATAGTCTGATTACGTGACATCTCCTACTAGGTCTGGTTTTTACATTAATATGACAACAGGTTTGCAGGTTTTCTGTTGACTAGGTGTGATGTTAAGTGAAAACTAGACCTTTTGAATGGTAATTGGTAATTAATTGGTAATTGGCAAGAGCAATGAATCAGCGACTTACTCAAGAGCAATTAAATCAAATAATTGCTGAAGTTCAAGGACTGCAATCACGTCGAGAAACAGAACTTGACCAACAGCAAGTTAGAGAAATTTTACAAGATTTGAATTTAGCACCAGAGTTATTAGATGAAGCTTTGATTCAATTACGTCGTCGTCAAGCTTTGGAAGTGCAGCAACGTCGAAATAAGTTGATTATTTTTGGGGTGGTTGCGGCTGTTATAGTAATTATCGCATCAACAATATTTTTTAATCAACAGCAAACTTCTTTATTAGCTAATGTGTCTGCACAACAAGACCGCATTACTTTAGCTGATAATACTAATCTGAAAACTATCTCTCGGCAAACTAATCCAGAAGTTTTTTATCGTGTGGCTTTGAAAGATGCACCTATAGGTAACAAGCTATCTCTTGCTTGTAATTGGATTAACCCTAGTGGTCAAATTGTTAAGCAGAATAAATATCAAACTCGTGAAGTTAAAACTTCTGTTTGGGATACTTATTGTCGTTATACGATTAATTCTGCCGCGCCTGTGGGTAATTGGCAAGTAGAAATGTTTCTCGAAGGTAGAAAAATTAGCGATGAAACATTTGTTGTTAAATAGTTATGTTTCCTGATCATTTTATTGGCTATTGGGGTGAAGAGAAACAAGATTTTTTCTCGCAGAGGCGCAGAGGCGCAGAGAGACGAGGTGAAGGGGAGAAGTTTATTTGGAATATTGTTTTTGTTGGGTGTGAGTCTGTACCTTCATTACCAAAAGATACTATTGCGGGTATTTCTGCGGCGGGGGTTTTTGATAATCTTGATGTTTGGGTAAGGTTAGAATCGAATAAGTTGGTTTTGGGTAGGGAACCTTTTGGAAAGGTTTCTTTATTTTGGACTCAGCAGGGAAGGGTGATTTGGTTTGCGTCTCAGTTGCAATTACTTTTAGAAGTTATGGAAAAACCGGAAGTTAGTATTTCTGGTTTATATGGTTATGGTTGTTTTTCTTATGTTCCTAATCCTTTGACACCTGTTAATGAAATCTTTGCTATATCTGCGGGTACTGAGGTAGTTTGGGAAGATGTGGGTTTTCCTCAATTTCGTAATATTTATCAATGGTGTGAATCAAAGGAAGATATTCAGGACGAAAATATTGCAGTTTCTCAATTACAAGTTTTATTGAAAAATTCGGCAGAAAAGCAAATTGCTGATTTAGAAGATGAACCTGTGGGGGTTTTTCTTTCTGGGGGTTTGGATTCTTCGGTTGTCGCGGCTTTGTTGGTAGAGGCTGGGGTGAAGGTTCGCGCTTACACTTTAGATTTTGGGAATGTAGGAATTCCTGAATATCCTTATGCGGAAAAAGTTGCAGAATTTCTGAATATTCCTTTAGTTAAGGTTGACGCAAGTCCAAAGAATATTAAAAATGCTCTTATTCCTACTGTTAAAGCGTTAGATTTACCTTTTGGTGACGGGGTGACTGTTCCTTTATATCTCCTTAATCAAGTTGCTAGTCAAGAAACTCAGGTAATTTTTAATGGTGAGGGTGGTGATCAATTATTTGCTGGTTGGACAAATAAACCTTTGATTGCTGCTGGTATTTATCAAGGGGAACATCCCAATAAAGGAGAAGGTTTTATTCAACAATATCTCCGCACTTTCCACCGTCTTTGGGGGTATGAAGAGAGGGTTTATCAGCCAGAGATATATGCACAGATTCAAGGTTTAAATGCTCAGGAATGGCTTTTGGATGCTCTGGATAGTCATTTTTGCCCTTCGTTGTTACATCGCCTCCGACGTGCCAGTTTGATGTTAAAAGGAGCGCAGAATATCCATCCTCGTGCGACTGCGTTGGGGTTTGCTCATGGGTTGGGAGTGCGATCGCTCTTTTGTGATTTAATTTTAGCAGAATGGACTTTTCAGCTATCTGGAGAACTCTCTCTAAACGGTGCTTGTGAGAAATATATCCTCAAACGTGCAGTGGAAAATTGGCTACCACCGGAAATCGTTTGGAGACAAAAGCGGGGTATGGGTGTTCCCTTAACCTCCTGGTGTTTAAATGATTTTTGGCATGATATCGGTAATTGGCTAAATCCAGGTATACTAAGTGCAGAAAATATTTTTGACCCTAATATTGCATCACAAATTGTTACAGGACAATTAGGAGGAGCAATTCAAGGACGACGTGTGGGTGAAAATCTTTGGTTACTGGTAATGTGGCAACTTTGGTGTGATCACGTTTTTGGGGGAAAATTAGTTGCAAAGTCTTGGAATCATCCATTTATTTTACCTAGTTGGTTATGGAAAAAGTACAAGCAATTCCAAATTTAGAACTCAAAGTTGCACGGGAGTTATTACAAGTTTATGGTTCTCCTTTGTATGTTTATAATGGCGATATTTTACGTCAAACTATTTCACATATTACTAAAGCTATTAATTATCCTCAAACGAAGTTTCATTTCGCTAGTGTCACAAATGGCAATATTGCATTATTGAAAATTTTTAAAGCTGCTGGTTGGGGACTTCATGCTAATACTCCAGGAGATATTTATTTGGGGTTAAATGCGGGTTTTTCTCCTAGTGATATTGTTTATAGTGGCAGTAATTTAAATCGGGAGGAAATGTCCCAGGTTTTAGATTGGGGTGTGACTACTCTTAATTTAGATAGTATTTCTCAATTGCGTTTGTTGTGTGAGGTTTTTTTGTCTCACGCAAAGGCGCAAAGACGCAAAGAAAAAAAGTTAAATATTGGTTTGCGTTTAAATGTTTCGGAAGATAGTCGGATTGGTGTGACTACAACCGATTTTTCTGAGGCGATTTCTATTACTAGTACTGTGGGTTTAAAAATTACAGGTTTACATTTTTATCGTGGTACAGGAACTAATGCGACAACTGCTTTTACTGATGTTATTGATAATGTTTTAGAAACTGCAAAAAAATTACCAGATTGGGAATATTTAGATTTTGGTGGTGGTTTTGGTTATCCATATCATCATCAAGGTGCAGCTTTTAATTGGGAACTTTTTGGTAATGAATTAAGTTGGAGAATTAGCAATTTAGGAAAAAATATTGATTTGATTATTGAACCTGGACGCGCTGCTATTGCTGGTTGTGCAACGATGTTAGCTAAGGTTGTATCTGTAAAATGGCAAGGGGAAAAACAAATTATTGGTGTTGATACTACTGTTGCAAATCTTTCTGTACCTTCTGTTCATGGAGGTTATCGGGAAATTGTTACTTGGAAAAATTCAATTTCTGAAAATTACATAACGGATATTTGTGGAAATACAACCTATTCACGAGATTATTTAGGAAAAAATTGTCAACTTCCCGCTTTAGAAATTGGGGATATTATCGCTATTTTAGATGTTGGTGCTTATGGTTATGCTATGTCTTCACATTTTTTACATCGTCCTAAACCAGCAGAGGTTTTATTAGAAAATGGTACACATCGCTTAATTAGAGAACGAGAAGATTACAGCATTTTACTGAATAATCAAATAGTCTAAATACCGCTTACTTTTTTTGCATCTTCACATGAAATAATTTATCTGAATCATACTTGTAATTGTAAAAAAATACTCTAAAACCATGAAATGTATTAATTGCGGAACTGATAATAACCTCAAAGACAGAACAGCAAATCAAGGAAGATGTAAACAATGTAATCATCCTTTTGCTTTTGAATCAACAAGCATGGGAAATGTGAAAATTACAGATTCTATGTTTGCGAAAATATTAGCTGATATTTCTGCTAATAACACTTTATATTTTACACCAAAACAATTTTTATATTTTTTAGATAATCGTATCCGTAAAAAAGGATTTAAAAGAAGTTCATTTATCCCCATGTATTTGTTTTTTAATATTTGGGTAACTGGCTTTGTTGGAGGAATAATGAGTGCTTTTTTACCAAAATCTTTTCTAGTTGCTAACTTACTCTATCAAGCCGGTACAATCTTTTATTTATTTAAAAATACTAAAGCTAGTAAATTAACTAATGCTAGTCGAAAAGCAAGTGCTAAATCATTACAATTCATCGGTGTACTAATTTTAGTGGTAGGAATATCGTCTAGTTTGTTTATATTTAATTCTTTTATTCTCTTTTCTATTGTCGTAATTTTAGGAATGTTGTCAATATTCTTAGGAACTAGACAATTAGGAAAAGTAGGAAATTTACCACAAGAATTTTTAGTTACTCAATCATATTTAGATATTTGCTTGAAAAGATGGCAACAAATTAATGGTACTCTTGATAGAGTTTTACCTGTACCACAAGAGAAAATTACACCTGTAGCTATTAACCCAGATGTTACAGCTTACAGTTTTGATAGGTTAGTTGTCTGTGATAGTGCGACTATTGCTCAATTATTAATCGCTAATAATTTCCATTTTGAAAATAATTGTGCAATTCTCAGCATTAATGGTTATCCCCAAAGCATTTTCAATACAACAATGGAAATGCTACGACGTAACCCAGAGTTACAAATTTTTGCACTCCATGATTGTAGTTTCACAGGTGTAAGTTTAGTGCATCTTCTCCGCACTAGTGAGAGTTGGTTTCTTAACAGTGATGTGAAAATTATTGATGTGGGATTATTCCCACGTCAGATTCTTGCTAACAAGCGAGGGATGTTTGTGCAGAATGCAGCTTCTTTAGGCAAAAAATCTCAAGAATTACCTATAGAAGTTCGTCAAAGTTTATCTGCTGAAGAATTACAATGGTTAGATGCTGGTAATTTTGTGGAATTGGAATCTTTTACTCCACAAATGTTAATTAAAGTTCTCAGAAGTGGTATTTCTGGAAGTTCTAATTTAGAAAGTGATGATAGTAGTTTGATTTTAATTGGTGATTCTGGGAATGATATTTATATGGTTGAAAGTTTTGGGTAACTAAAAATGCATACCGCTATACAGGGGATTCCAGGCTTCAGTAGAGTAACCCTGATTGGGCTGAGTCCGCACTTTAATCCTCTACTGGGGATAGAGGTTAAAGACTCATTCTAGATAAATATTATTGTACTAGAGAGCGATCGCATCCCTCACCACAGGCATCGCTCTTTACAAATTATTTAAATGCTTCTTGCAGTTGCTCTAGCGTCAGCGATTTAACCAAACTCAATGGTAGCGGTTGCTGACTAATAGTATTAACGTAATCTGCACTCAAGTAAGGCAGGTAATTTTGCTCTTCGGACACATAGGTTTGAAAGAAAGGAACACTTAAAGCTTGGACGTAGCTACGCGCCAATGCGGGACTTGAACCAATTACCTGTATAGGAACAGGCACAACTGTATTCGGTGATTCTGCGATAGTAGAAAAGTGTGTGCCACCATTAATCAACACTAAATACTTATTTGCTGTCGTTAACCAAGTAAATGGTATAATTTGTTCTGGTAAAGCCGGAGCAATTGTATCAGCATTGCCCGATACAATCATTAAGGGAATTTTAATTTGGCTGAGACTAGCTTTCCCCATAATACTGCTATTAATAGGATTAATTGCAATTACTGCTTTAACTCGTGAATCGAATAAATTATATTCTGTATTTGGTAAATTTATAGCCAAGCATTGAAGCAAAAGAGAAATATTTAATGTATTTTTTATATCTGGGCAATCTTTGTTTAATTGCTCAAAATTAATCTTTGCCCCTGCTAATGCTAAAGCTGTGTAGCCACCAAAAGATTGTCCGATAACTCCTATTTGTTGTAGATTTAAACGCCCTTGAAATGTTGGATTATTTTGAGATAAACGAGTTAGCTCATCTAACAAATACTTTACGTCTAATGGTCTATCAATAAACTCTCTTGGGCTAGTTACTGTCTGCGATTTTCCTGCTAATAAAGCTTGCAATTGTTCTGCATTGCTACCAGGATGTTCTGGAACAGCTACGACAAAGCCTGATTTGGCAAGATGTTCAGCTAGATAAACAAAACTGGTTCTATCAGAACCAAGTCCGTGAGAGATGACAATTATTGGACGCGGATTTGAGGCATTAGGTAGATAGATATCAGCGGGAAAAGTGCGGTTGCGAGATTGGTCATTAAGTATGATTTTTTGCTTTTGCCAAGTAAAACTTTCTGGTTTTTTGATATCCGCTAAAAGCTCAGGAGTTAGATTAGATGTGCTTGATTTTAGTTGAGATTGTTCATTAATAAATCCTACTGCATTTTGGGTTTGATTTATTAAATCCTGTAACGTAACTGCAATTTCTAAACTCCGATCTAAATTAATTGAAATTGACCTGGTGGGAAATTTGCGTAATACATTTAAAAGCGTAAAATTATTTGGTTCTGCCGCAGCTAAAATAAGCGCTGCTCTAATTGCATAGAATCCTGATAAATGAGATTCTGTTTGAATAACTTCTCCCAACTTTTCTAATAATCTCTCCCCAATTGAGGTATAAAGAAATTGCGAAACGTTCACTATATTCAAGGGAATACGAGTTAGTAAAACTTGCCGCAGTTGAATTAGTTGTTTTTTATCTGCATACTTAGTATATACAGCTAAATCATCATCAATTTTGCCTGTTGTGGCATATTTCTCAAGTGAATTAATCGGTATAGATTGCTCTAAAATGCCGACAGAAATGGTTAATTTTTCTGCACCTAAAACAGGATAAACCGTTAGTGCAGGTAATAAACCTATACCAAAAACCCCACAAACTAATTTAGTCCAAAAAATCCGTTTAGTTATGAGACAAGCCATTAAACTCCACCTTAACCGGATACTGTCGAGCCACTTTTTTGAAATCTTTCCCACGCCTGTTTAAGATGAGTTGGTGCGGGATTATTAGCATCATAGACCACAATCACATTGGTTAACTCCCTCCCCGCAGGTACTAAAATTTTACCATTTGCGGCTAAAGCCCTGGATGCACCCCCATCTAAATTCATCGCTTCATAACACCCTATTGCCTTCATTGCTTTGGCTTCTTGCTGCAAAGTGAGATTAACTTCAAAATTCACTAACAACAGCTTTCTACCATCTTTGGTAAATCCAATTGCTGTTCTTGCTCCATTACCTAAAACGTGGGGGTCTTTAAAACCTTCAATTGCTGGGTTCAGCCAAATTTGACCTTTTCGCAACAGTCTAGGACCACAGGTGATAGAAAACCAATGTTGATTCCATTCTGGTTTTCCGTCAACTCGTGCTGTCACCATTTCGGGTTTATTCCCAACACCCAAACCCAAGGTAGTACCAAAGTTTTCCCACTGACTGTATTTAACAAATTTTCCACCAGCCACCATATTACCCATAACTGTTTTTTGGGCATTTTTGGAGAAAAACGTACCATTAGCAACAACAGAAGCACGAGAACGGGCGACCATTTGACTAAATTGCTGATCACCGCTGGTTTGCTGCATGGTGTTAGCCAAAGCTGCATTATTTGCCAAACCAATGGTCATGAAAGTGTTAGGGTCTGTGAGGTCTACAATAGTTTGATAGAAAGGAATACCGTTGACTTTACTTTTCTTTACTTGTACAGTTTGGGCGGTGGCAGGTAATGTAAGTGTCAATCCTTGAGCTAAGGTAGCACCCCCCAGAAATAAAAAAGACCTGCGACCCATTTTAGAAATTGGCATAATAATTCGTAATTCGTAATTCGTAATTTGTAGTTTGTAGTTTGTAGTTTGTAGTTGATGATGACAGATTAGGTTTTGACCAATGACCAATGACCAATGACCAATGACCAATGACCAATGACCAATGACCAATGACTTTAAGTATATTATTTTTCATAAGCCCTATGGAGTTCTGAGTCAATTTACCCAGGAATCTCCTCAGCATATTACGCTGAAAGACTATATTGATGTTCCTGATGTTTATGCTGTGGGGCGTTTAGATTGGGATAGCGAAGGTTTGCTGTTGTTAACTAATGATGGGCAATTTCAGCATCGCCTCTCTAATCCACGTTTTGGACATCAACGTACTTACTGGGTACAAGTAGAACGCATTCCTGATGCTGAGGCTATCAATAAGTTATGTACAGGGGTAGAGATTCAAGATTATCGGACTCGGCCTGCCCAAGTTCAGCTATTTTTAGAAGAACCTGCGGTCAATGAGCGCAACCCTCCGATTAGATTTAGAAAAAATATTCCTACAGCTTGGCTAGAAATGAACCTAACAGAAGGAAAAAACCGTCAGGTGCGACGTATGACTGCTGCGGTAGGGTTTCCTACTTTACGATTGATCAGGGTGAGTATTGCCCAGCTACAATTAAATGGTCTACAACTAGGTGAATGGCGCGACCTCACACCCTCAGAAATACAGGACTTGAAAAAATTTCGGATTTAACACTTTGCAAAGCTACGATGGTAGTCCAGAATTATTCCTAAGAATATTCTGTTGGCTATTACAATTGATACTGCCACTAATATTCCCTGGTGAATCCACAGCCTTCAGGGTCAGCTAATTGTGGCACTTTGGATATTAGTGGCTAGAAGCATCTTAGAAGGAAAATCAAGGAATTTCCAATATGCTGATTTGCCCTCACTGTAAATTTGAAAACCCTAATGACAATAAGTTCTGTCAAAAATGTGGCACGTCCTTAATTCACAGAACTTGTCATAAATGTAGCGCAGATGTGCTTTTAGATCTGCAACACTGCCAAAACTGTGGTGCTGAATGCGGCACAATTTGGTGGGCAATTATTACCCAAGAAACACCTGTTGCGGTTTCAGAAGTTGAAGATGGGAAATTAACACAACATCAGGGAAATACAAGCTCTCAGCCACAATTTGCGGTAGGCTTATTTTTAGATAGGGGGCAACGTTATCAATTATTGGAACCGTTACCAAGTCCAGAGGTTATTGCTGCTAATACTGAGGTTAAAGTCAGGGTTTTAGATTGCCAACCCTATCAAATCTCACCTATTGAGGCAGTGCTAGATAATGAACCACAGGGGTTGATTGTACCTTCGGTGAGTGTCATTGGCATTCCTCCTTTGGCTCAAGCTTATGTGACATTACAACCGGATCTTCCACCGGGAATACCACTAATTCATGATGCTTGGCAGCAAGATAATATCCAGGTTGTTTTAATTGAGGACCGTTCCCATTGGCAGTTGTTACTAGATGCCTGGCAAGATCAGGAAACCCATCCGTTACAGATTTTACACTGGTGTTATCAGATGATTCAACTGTGGGGGATACTGGAACGGGTGAATTGTCGCCAAAGTTTGTTGGAGTTATCGAATCTACGACTAGATGAAGATCAAACGCTGGGATTACAAAGGTTGTATCTAGAAACACCTGGAGATCAGTTAGCAGATGGGGAAGAGCCTTTAACTATCAAGGCTTTGGGACGGATTTGGCACGCTATCTGTAGAGAGTCTCAACGTACTCAGCTTGGTTCGGTTGTGGAAATTTTGGAGGATTTAGAAGTCGGTAAGATTGAAACTTTAGAAGAATTGCGATCGCGTTTACAAGATATAGCTATAGAGCTAGAACCACCATCCCAAGATGATTTGAGTTCGACCGCAACCAATAATACTACTTCACCAACTATGTTGCAAGATAATTATCGGGAGGATATTGATAAAAACGAAGACGCACCAACCATGATCCTGTCCATGCAGTTAAAAAGTATAGAAAATACAGGACGTACTGATGTAGGTCGTCAACGCAATCACAACGAAGACTATTTTGGCATTGAAACCAGCCAGCAAAAACTGGAATTACCCAGAAGTCGCATTTTGCAAGCACGAGGTATGTATATTCTGTGTGATGGCATGGGGGGACACGCTAGTGGTGAAGTGGCTAGTGAGTTGGCAGTTAAGACTGTGCGACAATATCTTCGACAAAATTGGGTTTCTGAGGAACTACCAACAGCAGAAACTATCCAATCAGCGGTTTTTCTAGCTAATCAGACGATTTACAATCTCAATCAACAAGATGCCCGTTCTGGTGTTGGACGCATGGGTACTACCTTGGTTATGTTGTTAATGCAAAACACTAAGTTAGCAGTTGCTCATGTGGGAGACAGTCGGCTTTATCGTTTCACTCGTAAGCGAGGACTAGAACAACTCACTGTAGATCACGAAGTTGGTCAACGGGAAATTGCTAAAGGTGTAGAATCTACCATAGCTTATGCTCGTCCAGATGCCTACCAACTCACTCAAGCTTTGGGACCACGAGATACAAATTTTCTCCATCCTCATGTAGATTTTTTCGAGATTCGTGAAGATACGCTGCTACTGTTGGTTTCGGACGGTTTATCAGATAATGATTTATTAGAAAGTCATTGGCAGACTCACCTGGAACCGCTACTTAGTTCTGGCGTTAATCTGGAATTAGGTCTAAACGACTTAATTGATTTAGCCAACGAACAGAATGGCCATGACAACATTACAGGTATACTTATTCGGGTAAAAGTATGCCCTAATCAACAAAGTTTTCCATAAATTAACTCATTGGCAATTTCAGTTCCATAACCAGCGTGAATTTTCCATTGGAGAAAATTTGTGATTGTGAATTTCTTAACTTTTAGGTTGTATTGTGGTTACTCTGACCCTATTAGACACGCAAGATAAAATTCCACTCAAGCAGTGGTGCTTTGAGGGTTCCACCGTGATTCGCATTGGTCGAGCGGTGGATAATCACGTAGTTTTAAATGATAGCTTGGTTTCACGGTATCATCTCGAACTTAAGCAATTGAGTTCTGGTAGTAAGGGTGATGCTTGGCAGGTAATCAGTCAAGGCACAAATGGCACTTTTCTGAATGGTACTCTTGTAACTAAAAGTACACTGCCAGATGATTCTTTTCTGGAATTAGCACAGGGAGGTCCTCTACTCAAATTCCAACTTCAAGATACACCAGAACCAACTGCTTCACCTTGGCAGCCAATGCACAAGGAAACTCAAAACCCCAGTGCTGCTTGTACTCACGAAGGTAACTCTCCAGCTAATTTATTTTGTGTTCACTGCGGCCAACCGCTCTCAGTTAAACAGCAAATTCGCCATTATCAGGTTTTACGAACTCTGGGACAAGGAGGTATGGGTACTACTTTCTTAGCTTGGGATGCTACCGGTTTAAGTACGGGTCTACCGCAACTGTTGGTATTAAAGGAAATGAATGCTGATATGGCTAGAATTGCTAAAGCTCAGGAATTATTTGCACGGGAAGCTAATGCTCTAAAATGTCTTAATTATCCGGGAATTCCTAAGTATTACGATTTTTTTGTGGAAAATGGGAAAAAATACTTGGCTATGGAATTAATTCATGGACAAGATTTAGAAAAACGTATATATAATACTGGGCCTGTTACGCCCAATCAAGCGATCGCTTGGATGGTGCAAACTTGTGATATTTTAGAGTATCTTCATGGTCAAGAACCGCCACTAATTCACCGTGATATTAAACCTGCTAATTTGATGGTGCGGAGTGCTAACAATCGTGTGGTGGTGTTAGATTTTGGTGCTGTCAAGGAAACCGGAACCGCACCGGGGACAAGAATTGGTGCAGAAGGTTACTGCGCTCCTGAACAGGAACGAGGACAACCATTGACACAATCAGACTTATATGCTATTGGACCAACAATGATTTTTTTACTTACAGGGGAAAATCCTCTGAAGTTTTACCGTCAAAGGGGAAGGGCTTTTGGCTTTGATGTCAGAAGTGTTCCTACTATTACACCCCAACTCAGAGAAGTGATTGAGCGGGTTACGGAAAGTCTACCACGCGATCGCTATCAAAGTGCCAAAGAATTGGCTAAGGCATTAATTTCAGCTACCAGCTAGAAAAATCTGGTTAGCAGTTAAGTTCAATTCTGGGAAAGTAGGTGAAATTACGCGGTTATCACCTCTGAATGAGTTGATTTCATACTCATCCCCAACTAGAGAACAAACTGATATAGTAGGCTGTTTGGGGTCACTTACGAATTTAGAAGCACCAAAAGGCTGGTAATCTACTATCCAGTATTCCTTAATTCCCATTTCCTCATAATCACTATATTTTCTATAGTAATCAACCCGCCAATTTGTACTGACAACTTCTATGAGTAATGGGACTGAATCACTTTTAGTAACTGTTGATTCTTTCTCCCAGAGAGGTTCATTGAGCAAGCTTCTAGGATCTATCAACAAAACATCTGGGGAATAAGCTGATTCGCTTGTCGGTGGTTTAACTAATGCCTGTTTGGGGATAAAGTAGGGAAGATTGAGCCTGTCAAACTCCACTGTTAGTTTTCTAGACAAAAACCCAGTACTTCTTTCGTGTTTCCCCAATGGTGGATTCATCTCGACAACTTCCCCATCATGCAGTTCATAGAATTTATCTTCTGGTTTCCATTGAATAAATTCCTCAAAGCTTACTAGCTTGGTTTTCGGTAAGGTTTGAATCATGATTTACCGCCTTAGTCAAGATGCCTGTGTTGATGACTTACTGGTTGCAAGTATTCCAAGTCACTATAATGCCATATCATTACTGATTTAAATACTTAGATATAGCTCTTATAGTTTTTAGATATTTAGCGATTTAGTTGTCGTCCCAATTTTCCACAGCTAGTAGGTCAGCAATTGGATCTTGCACACTAAAGCCAAAGTCTTCCAATTCCTGTTTCCAATGCTGCCAGTCATTACCATATAGCAAGGCAATTTTCCAGATGCTATCGGTGGGCTTGATAATATTTGATTCTACGAGTGATTGCACGTTACGCTGCAATTTCACCATAGTGTGAATTACTTGCTGAGTCATAAACTCGATGTATTACTGATTTTATTTGGATGAATGCCTAAATTAAAACTACTTTCCGGTTGGCAAATGTTACTGGTGCGTAGGGCGCTTTATATTTGGCAAAGTATGTCTTAACCTTTTTAGTATACCATAACAAAATCTAGTCAATTACTAGTAAATTCGGTTTTGTACGGTAATTACGACCACAGAATACTAGTTGTACTGAACAGCCATGCCTACACTTTACCCCTCCAGGGAAGCAATCGACTGAGCTTACGCAGAAGTCTAAGCGCCATCAGAGAGAGTGCAGCTATCGCCATAGCCAATTTTCAAAATTTACTAGTCCTGAGAATTGCCATGATAGCGCAGTTTCAGAGAAATGGGAAAATTTTATTTTGGGGGCAAAACCCATAATTTACGGGCTGTTTCGCAGTTTTTTGACAGGTGATAATCTTTGCAAGTATTGAATTTGAGATGAATTTCAACTTTCAAATTTCAACACTATCTACACGATAGCAAACTTCTGGAGATTTCCCTGTGGTTCTTAATTCTTTATCTGCTTCGCTATGGATGATAGTTTTCGTGCGGTTATGGGTAATCTGATAGTTAGGAGAGAAAGATTGCGGTTAGTTAAGTATTTGCCGCAGTAAACTTTAACGAATGGCAATTTCCAGCGACGATTACTTGCTTAAGCGTAGTAAGCAGATTGAACGCAAGAAAAGAATTGTTACATATCTTGGACTGTTTTCATTTTGTGGTTCAATACTTTTTGGGGGTGTAACTACTATACAAAAGGCTTGGGAAAGTACCCCATCATCACCAGTACAATCGGTGGAAACTGAACTACAAAAACAGGTAAAAGGTTATGAGTTGGTTTTGCAGCGAGAACCAAATAATCAAGTAGCGCTAGAGAAATTATCTATAATCCGGTTACAGTCGGGGGATAAGCAAGGTGCGATCGCACTCATGGAAAAACTAGTCAAGCAGCATCCAGATAGGCAGGATTATCAGACTATTTTGGTGGATACAAAGAGAAAAATAGGGGAACAACAACCCAATAATAAAAAATAGACAAATTAGCAATTTTTTAGTCAGATTAAAAGATAAAAACTTCTCTAAGCAGTTTTGAGATAGGTGAATAAATGTTTAATGATAAATCTATTTTAATAACAGGTGGGACAGGATCGTTTGGCAAGCAATTTGTCAAGACAATTTTGAGTAAATATCAGCCTCGAAAAGTCATTATTTATTCACGAGATGAGCTAAAGCAGTATGAAATGGCACAGGAGTTTCACTCACCATCCATGCGCTATTTTATAGGAGATGTGCGAGATAGCGATCGCTTAAAGTTAGCTTTTCGAGGAGTTGATTATGTAGTTCATGCAGCAGCTTTAAAACAAATTCCTGCGGCTGAATACAACCCAATGGAATGTATTAAAACTAATATTAATGGCGCAAATAATGTTATCAACATTGCCCTAGAACAAGGAATAGACAAAGTAATTGCTCTTTCCACAGATAAAGCAGTTAATCCCATTAATCTTTACGGTGCCACAAAATTAGCTGCTGATAAACTTTTCGTAGCTGCCAATAATATTGCAGGGGATATGAAAACTCGTTTTTCTGTAGTGCGTTATGGAAATGTAGTAGGTTCAAGAGGTTCAGTTGTTCCTTTTTTCCAAAAACTGATTCAAGAAAAAGCCGCAGAAATTCCCATTACAGATCCCCGGATGACACGCTTTTGGATTACCCTCCAACAAGCAGTAGATTTGGTATTGAATAGCTTTACCAGAATGAAAGGAGGAGAAATTTTTGTTCCTAAAATTCCTTCGATGACAATGACTGATTTAGCAGAAGCTTTAGCACCAGGAATACCCACTAAAATTATTGGAATTAGACCAGGAGAAAAACTCCATGAAGCTATGTTTTCCAAAGAATCGTCACACTTAGCCTTAGAATTTGCAGATCATTATGTAATTAAACCTACTATTGAATATAGTCATACTGTTGATTATATTTTTAATGCTTTAGGTGAAAAAGGAGTCGCAGTTCCTGACGGTTTTGAATATAGTTCAGAAACAAATACGGAATGGCTGACAGGTTTTCAACTGCTAGATATTCTAAAATCATGAGTAACTATATTCCCTATGGTAGGCAGGATATAAATCAAGCAGATATTGATGCCGTAGTTAAAGTTTTGCGATCAGATTGGATAACTCAAGGACCAATTATAGAAAGGTTTGAAAAAGCAGTTGCTAACTATTGTGGTGCGAAATATGCGGTAGCTGTTTCCAGTGCCACAGCCGCATTACATATTGCTTGTTTAGCTGCTAATTTAGGTAAAGGAGATATACTTTGGACATCCCCAAATACTTTTGTCGCTTCTGCTAATTGTGGTTTATATTGTGGTGCAGAAGTTGATTTTGTAGATATTGATGCAAACACCTATAATTTGAGTATAGAAGAATTAGAAACTAAATTAGTTTCGGCTGCTAAAAAAGATGGTTTACCAAAAGTATTGATACCTGTACATTTTGCCGGACAATCTTGCGAAATGGATCAAATTTATGCCTTATCAAAACAGTATAATTTTAAAATTATTGAAGATGCTTCCCATGCTATTGGAGCAAAATATCAAGAAAAATCTGTTGGTTGTTGTGAATTTTCTGATATGACAGTTTTTAGCTTTCACCCAGTCAAAATTATTACCACTGGTGAAGGAGGAATGGTATTAACAAATCAAGAGGAATTATATCAAAGATTAATTAGATTGCGAAGTCATGGAATTACCAGAAATCCAGATTTTATGCAAGGTGAATCTCACGGTGCTTGGTATTATCAACAATTGGAATTAGGTTTTAATTACCGGATAACTGATATTCAAGCAGCATTAGGTGTTAGTCAAATGAATCGGTTAGATGAGTTTGTTGAACGTCGTCGGTTTTTAGCGAAAAGATATGATGAGTTATTGCAAAATTTACCCATAACATTACCTTGGCAACATCCAGATACAGAGTCTAGTTGGCATTTATATGTAATTCGCTTAAAACTTGATAAAATTACTAAAAGTCATAGACAGGTTTTTGAAGAATTGCATCAAGCTGGAATTGGAGTAAATTTACATTACATTCCTCTACATTTTCAGCCTTATTATCAACAATTAGGATTTAAAAAAGGAGATTTTATTAACTCAGAAAAATATTATCAAGAAGCTATTAGTATTCCTTTATATTATGGTTTAAGTCTAGAAAAACAAGATCAGGTAGTAACAGAATTACAAGAGATTTTGCTATGAAAACTGTGGCAATTATTCAAGCCCGAATGGGTTCTACTCGTTTACCTGGAAAGGTAATGAAAAAACTTTGTGATAAAACCGTGTTGTCTCATGTAATTTCCAGGGTTAAAGCTTGTTTATTAGTAGATGAAATTGTGGTTGCGACTACGACATCTTTGGCAGATAATGTCATTGTGGTAGAAGCAGAAAAATGTGATGTAAAGTGCTTTAGAGGCAGTGAAAAAAATGTTTTAGAACGTTATTATTTAGCTGCTAAAAAATATCAAGCAGACGTAATTGTGAGAGTGACTTCTGACTGTCCTTTATTTGATTCAGAAGTTTTAACAGGAATGTTGGAATATTTTATTAATGAAACAAAGGATGGTTTAGAAATAGACTACCTTAGTAACTGTCTCCGTCGCAGCTATCCTCGTGGTTTAGATGCAGAAGTTTTTACCTTTAATATTTTAGAAAAAGCCTTTCAAGAATCTCGCCAACCTTATCAAAGAGAACACGTTACACCTTATATTTATGAACATCCAGAAATCTTTAGTTTACATAATCAAAATAATAATGATGATTTATCTGATTATCGTTGGACTTTAGATACTGAAGATGATTGGAAATTGATAGAAGAAATATATAAGAATTTATATCGTGAAGGAGAAATTTTTACAACTGATGAGGTAGTAGATTTTTTAGAAGAGAATCCAGAACTCTTGTTAATAAATACGCATATAGAGCAAAAAATATTAAAAAATTAAGGATAAAATTATGAGAATAAAAACGGAACAAGAATTATTTTGGGAAGGAGATTTTGGCACAGGCTATACAGAGAGAAATATAATTGATTTGGAACAACGCCAACCTTTTTTTGCTAAAATTTTACAAAAGACTTATGGAATTAAAACTATTTGTGAGTTAGGTGCTAATCGAGGTCATAACTTACAAGCAATAGCAAATTTGAGTCACAATTTTGAGTTAACTGGAGTTGAGTTAAATCAGTCTGCTTTTATAGAATTAGAGAAAATTGCAATTATCCAATCTATACAATCATCAATTCAAGAATTGGAAGTTAATATAAAATTTGATTTAGTCTTTACTTGTGGAGTATTAATTCATATTAACCCAGATGATTTACCTTTGGTTTATCAAAAAATGTATGAATTATCATCTAGATATATTTTAATCAACGAATACTATAATCCTGTGCCTGTAGAAATTAATTACAGAGGACATGAAAGCAAATTATTTAAGCGTGATTTTGCTGGCGAGTTACTTGAACAGTATAGTGATAATATTAAAGTAATTGACTATGGTTTCCTTTGGAATAAAATAGACCCTGCGTGGGATAACACAACTTGGGTGTTAATGGAGAAAAAACTTGAATTATATGACACACTGTGAAGTTGCCATAATCGATTATGGTATGGGGAATTTGCGTTCAGTTGCTAATGCTTTTGCCTCTTTTGATTGTTCTATAAATGTTACTCAAAATCCAGAAGATTTATATCAAGCTAGTCACATAGTTTTACCTGGTGTTGGGGCTTTTGGTGATGGAATGGAAAATCTCGAAGTTCGTGGTTGGATAGAAGTTTTGGAACAAGAGATAAGAGAAAAAGGTAAGCCATTTCTAGGTATTTGTTTGGGTATGCAGTTATTAGCAACTATAGGAACTGAATATGGGTTACATCAAGGTTTAAACTGGATTCCAGGTAAAGTAAATCGTTTAGAAGTTCATGATGACTCTATTCGAGTTCCTCATATTGGTTGGAATGATGTTAATTTCGTCAAAAAAGATTGTCTCTATCAGAACTTGAGTGAGTCTCAAGTTTTTTATTTTGTACATAGTTATGTGTTTCATGTAGAAGATGAAGGTGTCATCAGCGGTTTGACTGCTTATGGCTCAGATTTTGTTGCTAGTCTTGAAAAAGACAATATATATGCAACTCAATTTCATCCTGAAAAAAGTCAAAATGCAGGAATAGAGGTTTTAAAAAACTTTGTTAAGTTAACGTAAAAAATAAAATGCTTAGAAAAAGACTTATTCCTATCTTATTATTAAAAAATGGCTTGCTAGTTCGTAGTGAATTATTTAAAATTCACCAAAATATTGGCAATCCAATTTATGAAGTAAAACGTTTTAATGAATGGAATGTTGATGAGTTAATTTATTTAGATATTAGTAAAGATGATCAATACGATTTACGACGAGATGATCATAAAGTTAAGGGTTTAACAGATTCTTTAGCAATATTAGATGAAGTTAGTAAAACTTGTTTTATGCCTTTAACATGGGGAGGAAGAATTCGCACAGTTGAAGATATGCGTCAAGTAATTAGTAGAGGTGCTGATAAAATTGCTATTAATACAGCAGCTGTAACCAATCCAGAATTAATTACCCAAGGAGCAAAGACATTTGGCAGTCAGGCGATTGTAGTTAGTATAGATGTATTAAGACATCCTCATGGAAAAACAGAAGTCTTTATTGAAGGTGGTAGTAAATCTACAGGACTAAAACCAGAAGATTGGGCGAAAGAAGCACAAAGACTAGGAGCAGGTGAAATTTTATTAAATAGTATTGACCGTGATGGTACTGGACAAGGTTATGATATTGAATTAATTAAAACTGTGACTTCTCAAGTCCAGATTCCTGTAATTGCTTGTGGTGGTGTCGGACGATATGAACATTATGCAGAAGGTATCAAAGCTGGTGCTTCTGCGGTAGCTGCTGCCAATATCTGGCATTTTAAGGAATTATCAGATAGAGGTGGAAAGCGAGCATTAGCAAAAGCTGGTATTGAAGTTCGTTTATTCAAAATTCAGAAATAAAAGTAAACTATGCCTGTTCAATATTGTACTAAATGTGTTTATCCTGCTATTAGTGCTACACCACTAAGTTTTGATGAAAATGGTGTTTGTTCTGGATGTGTTATTCATGATCAGAAAAAAAACATAAATTGGCAACAAAGATGGGAATGGCTAAAAGAACTAACTGAAGAATATCGTTCTGAGAGCAATTATGATATTGTTATTCCTGTCAGTGGAGGTAAAGATAGTTACTTTCAAACGCATATCGCAGTTAAAGAATTAGGGTTAAAGCCTCTTTTAGTGACTTATCACGGTAATAATTATCTTCCAGAAGGTGAGTATAATCTCTATAGAATGAGAGAGGTTTTTGATTGTGATCATATTATTGTTCGTCCCAATGTAGACACTCTCATTCAAATGAATCGTATTGGCTTTAAGTTGCAAGGCGATATGAATTGGCATGGACATTGCGGCATTTTTACAGTACCGATTCAAGTAGCAGTTCGTTACAAAGTGCCTTTAATTTTGTGGGGTGAACATGGTTTTATGGATTTGGGAGGAATGTATTCCTATAATGACCTTGTAGAGTTTACAGCTAAGTTTCGCTTAGAACACGCTTTGCGTGGATATGATTGGTATGATTTTACTGATGAAGGATTAGAAAAAAATGGTCGCTCAGAACTAAAAGAAGGCTTAACAAGTAAAGATTTATTATGGGCTAAATATCCTTCAGATGAAGAGATTGATGAAGTAGATGTCCGTGGTGTTTATCTCAGTAATTTTGTTAATTGGGATGCAAACGAACACTCAAAATTAGTTATGGATCTATATGGTTGGCAAGCTGCACAGCAACCTTTTGAACGTACTTATCGTCAAATTTCCAACTTAGATGATATGCATGAAAATGGCATTCATGATTACTTAAAATTCGTAAAATTTGGTTACGGACGTGGTTCTGATCATGCTTGCAAAGATATTAGAGGCGGTATAATGAGCCGAGAAGAAGGTATTGCAATGGTACGTAAATATGATCATGTCAAACCACGTCGAGATTTAGAACGTTGGCTGAAGTATGTCAATATGACAGAGATGGAATTTGACTACATTTGTGATTCATTCCGTGATTTTCGTGTGTGGCGAATTGAAAAGGGACAATGGGTAAAAGATAATATTTGGGGAGAATCTTCAGCTTATGGGCTAGTTCATCAGAGTTAATAACTAAATAAAGATTGGTTGAGCACTTAAATTTAATCACCCAAGGTAGATTTTTGAATATGCTTAATAAGAATCAACTAGAACAGTTTCATAAAGATGGATTTCTGCTTATTCCATCGGTATTAACACAAGAACAAGTTATAGAAATTAGAAATTCTCTGATTAACTTGTTTAACTCAGCAATCGAGTTTGAAGGAGATACTAATAATTTGCGATTTGATATTTGTAATCGATATTCTGAGTTTCGGTGGTTACTCATACACCCACCAATTGTTTCTGTCTTAAAATCTATTTTAGGAGAAAACTTTGTTTATTTGCCAGAGATGGCAGCACATACATCTTTTTATTCAACTTGGCATAAAGATACAACCTCACAAGAAGCTGCTGGACACCAGTTTCAATGGCAATCTGATTATTTAATGTTAGAAGTAGCTATCTATCTTCAAGATAATGATGAATATGGTGGTGGACTTGATGTGATTCCCGGTTCTCATCTATATCCTGATTTAACTACAAACAGGGAAGCTCATGAATTTTGGTCAAAGATTACACCACCACCCTACATTTATTCAATTCCGAGTAAAGTTGGTGATTTAATTTTATTTGATTTTAGGATTCACCATAAAGCCTCTTTACCCACCAATTGTTCTGTAGAATCAATACCAGATTCAAAGCGTAAATTTGCGCTGTTTTTTGCTTGTAGTGTAAATAATGATCATGTTTTTATCTATAAAAAATTTATTTACAGTCGCCCAAGCTATTATTATTTGCAAGACCATAAATATCAACAAGATTTTCTGAAATTAATTACTGATAATGGATTAATACTTGCTTAATTAATAAGGTTAACATTTATGTTTAAAGAAAATGACATTCGGCCTCAAGGGTTAATGCAAGGTCAATCTGAAAGATTGACTGTTGATATTAATCGCTTACTCAAATACAAAAATAATTTTATAGATGTCCCTTGTCCTGCTTGTAATTCAGTAGATAATTATAGAATTTATAAAAAATACGAGATTCAGTTTGTAAGTTGTCGAGACTGTGAAACAGTATATGCCAATCCCAGACCTAGACCAGAACATTTAGAGGAGTATTATCAATATTCGGAAAATTATGCTTACTGGAATAGATATATATTTCCAGCTTCTGAATCAGCAAGAAGAGAAAAAATTTTTAAGCCCAGAGTTGCAAAAGTTCTTGATATTTGTCAGATATTTAATGTCTCAACTAATACTATTTTGGAAGTAGGAGCAGGATTTGGTATTTTTTGTGAGGAGATTAAAAAAACAGGTGTTTTCCAAAGAGTAATCGGTGTAGAACCTACTCCTGATCTGGCGGAAACTTGTCGCAGTCGGGGTATAGAAGTGATTGAAAAACCCATAGAGCAAATTGATTTTAGTAATAACCAGATTGATGTAATCGTTAATTTTGAGGTTATAGAACATTTATTTTCTCCTCAAGGGTTTGTATTAAAATGTTATGAAGTGCTAGTTTCAGGAGGAATATTTATTTTAACTTGTCCGAATGTCAAGGGCTTTGATATAGTCACATTGGGCAATATTTCTAATGCTGTGGATAATGAACATATTAATTTATTTAATATTAACTCTTTAACAATTTTATTAGAGTCTTGTGGTTTTGAAGTGATTGAAAAACAAACTCCAGGAAAATTAGATGCTGAATTAGTACGCAATAAAATTATTGCTGGTGAATTTGATGTGAGTAATCAACCTTTTTTAAAACAGATTTTAATAGATGAATGGGATAGTAAAGGTGAAGCATTTCAATTTTTTTTATCGGCAAATTTACTTTCATCTAATATGATGCTAGTTGCTAGGAAGCCTTAAATGAATATATTAATTCGTGCAGATGCTTCAAGCAAAATTGGTACAGGTCACTTAATGCGATGCTTGGCTTTAGCACAAAAATGCCAAAAAAAAGAATGGCAAGTAATTTTTTATATCAATGATACGGCATCAGTTTTTGCTGATCGTTTAATCGGTCAATCCATAGAAGTTGTTTATCTCCGATCTTTGTCAGGAAGTGTTCAGGATGCTCAAGAAACATCTAATCTAGCCAAAGAGTTGAATTGTCAATGGGTTGTAGTAGATGGTTATAATTTTGGTGCTGATTATCAAAAAATAATTAAAGACAGGGGACTAAACCTTCTATCTATTGATGATTATGGTCACGCAAATCATTACTATGCTGATTTAGTTTTAAATCAAAATATTACTGCTAATGAAAAGTTTTACTATAATCGAGAACCTTATACTCAGTTGTTACTTGGTACAGATTATGCGCTGTTACGACGTGAGTTTTGGCAGTGGCAAGGATGGAAAAGAATAAATCCACCGATAGCAAAAAAAATACTTGTGACAATGGGAGGTGCTGACCCTGACAATGTTACTTTAAAGGTAATTACAGCTTTACAAAACTTAGAAGATAATGAACTAGAAACCGTAGTTATTGTAGGAGGAAGTAACCTCTATTATGAGCAACTGAAATTAGCCTCACAAAAATCGCAGTTTCCTATCCGGTTAGAAAAGAATGTGACAAATATGCCTGAGTTAGTGGCTTGGGCAGATTTAGCGGTTTCTGCTGGTGGTAGCACTTGCTGGGAATTAGCTTTTATGGGTTTACCCAGTTTAATTTTAATTTTGGCAGAAAACCAAAGAGCGATTGCTCAAAAATTAAATGAGTTAGGAATAGCTATCAATCTTGGATACTATCAGGATGTTAATATTACTGAGATATCATCAGCAATTGATCAATTAATCATATCTGCAAATCTACGAGCAGAAATGACTAAATTTAGCCAAAAATTAGTAGATGCTAAAGGCAGCCAACGGGTTTTAACTTATATAGAAAAGGATTTATTAAAAGTACGTAGTGTATGTAAAGAAGATTGTAAATTGTTATGGGAATGGGCAAATGATCCAGAAGTACGCGCAGCTTCTTTTGCTTCAGACCCCATTGCTTGGGAAGATCATGTTCAATGGTTTAATAGCAAACTGACATCTGAAAATTGTGTGTTCTATATTGTTACAAATTACCAAAATTTATCTATTGGGCAAGTTAGATATGATATAGAAAATAATCAAGCTATTATATCAATTAGTATTGATCATAATTTTCGTTATCAAGGTTATGGTAGTCACTTGCTGAAGATAGCACAAGAACGACTTTTTCAGGAACAAGATATAACTAGAATTCATGCCTATATTAAACCCAGCAATCAATCGTCGATTAAGACATTTACTAAGGCTGGTTTTCAGAGTATGGATATAACCACACAAAAAGGACATCCAGCAGTTCATTTAATATTAGATAGGTAGGAATCAATTTGAACAATTACCAGCCAGAAATTAATACTACCGGGATCAAGATTGGGAAAAATTATCCCCCATTTGTGGTTGCTGAAATGTCTGGTAATCACAACCAATCTCTGGAAAGAGCTTTAGAAATAATTGAAGCCGCTGCTAAAGCTGGAGTTAATGCTATTAAAATCCAAACTTACACAGCAGACACTATGACTTTGGACATAAATCAGGGTGAATTTTACATTAATAATCCTGATAGTTTATGGCATGGCAATTCACTATATCAGCTATATGAACAAGCTTACACACCTTGGGAATGGCACAAATCAATATTTGACAAATGCAAAGAGTTGGGACTCATTGGTTTTAGCACTCCATTTGATGTTACTGCTGTAGATTTTTTAGAATCTTTAGAAGTTCCTTGCTATAAAATCGCTTCTTTTGAAAATACTGATTTACCACTAATTCGTAAAGTTGCCAGCACTGGTAAACCCATGATTATTTCTACTGGAATGGCCACAGTAGCAGAACTAGATGAAACAGTTATAACTGCAAGAGAAGCCGGATGTCAGGACTTAATATTACTTAAATGTACCAGTACTTATCCCGCAACACCAGAAAATACTAACCTGCTCACAATTCCCCATTTACGTGACTTGTTCAATATCCAGGTAGGTTTATCAGATCATAGTATGGGAATTGGTGTAGCTATAGCTAGTGTGGCGCTAGGGGCTACATTCATTGAGAAACATTTTACATTGCGTCGGGCTGATGGTGGTGTTGATTCTGCTTTTTCAATGGAACCTGAAGAAATGCAACAATTGGTGATTGAAAGTGAAAGAGCGTGGCAAGCAATGGGTAATATACAATATGGAGCAACTGAAGCTGAGAAAGATTCTTTGACTTTTAGGCGATCGCTCTATGTGGCAAAAGATATGCAAGCAGGAGAAGTCTTTACATCAGAGAATCTTAAATCAGTTCGCCCTGGTCTTGGTTTACCTCCAAAATACTATGACATATTTCTTGGTAAAACAATTAAACAGAATCTGAAAAAAGGTACACCAGTAACTTGGGAATTATTTGACACATCATTCAAAAAATAATTATGTTAACATTACAAGAGACTTTATCCAGCCAAAATAATCTTTATCAAATCTGCTCTGAACGTCAATTTCCAATATATGAGATTTTTTCTGGAAATATCTTTTATGGACATGATTACATTTTAAAAAAATATGTGAATTTGCCCGCCACCTATGCTCTCAAAGCAGTAGTTCCACATGGTCCGTATCTTACAGATACTATATGGGAAGCAGAAATACATTCTCCCTTACCTGTAATTTTTGCTTATCCTCCCTATCATGAACAAACTTATATCCAATTAAACCAAAAGTATGCAGCCAATAAAGTTATTATTCCTTCTGCATCACCATTCTTATATCTGCTGGAATTGCTAAAACAACATCCACAGTCAAAGAGAAAAGGTACAATTTTTTTTCCTGCACATTCTACACATCATGTTACTGTACAATTCGACTGGGAAAGCATAGCAGAATATTTAAACAATTTAAGTGAAGAATATCAACCAGTTACAGTGTGTATGTACTGGAGAGACTTTGAGCTTGGGAGACATTTGCCTTTTCTAAGACGAGGCATGAAAATTGTCTCAGCAGGTCATATGTTTGATAAAGATTTTTTATTTCGCTTTTATCATCTTTGTTCCACACATATTTATGCAGCTAGTAATGATATAGGATCGAATTTATTTTTTTCTATTAAATCAGGTTGCTCATATTTTTATATTGATTTATCTAATTGTTTTTATAACGCTAAAAGTGATGATATCCTGAAACGAGATGTGAGTACGACACCAGTAGAAAGACTGGACGTTCTCAAGTCTTTATTCCAAAATCCACAAACTTACACAACATCCGAACAGATGCAGGTAGTAGATTACTATCTCGGTGCTAAGTATTTAAAATCACCAGAAGAGTTACATGAACAGGTTTTTTATGCAGAAGAGTTATTTAAAAAAAGCAGTAATAATAGACAGATTATTCAAGCCTCATATAATAGTCATAAACTATTACCTAAAATTTTAATTGATTGTATCTGTTTCCAATTCTCACCTAATGGGATTTCTCTGATTTGGAAATCTCTATTCCAAGAGTGGCTCAATAATGGCTTTGCCCAATATATTATCTTGATTGATAGGGGTGAAACAGCACCTAAGCTACCAGGAATTAGATATGTAAGTTTACCATATTATGATTATCATAATGCCGAACAAGATCAAGAACTTATTCAACAAGTCTGCGATACAGAAGAAATAGATGTATTCATATCAACTTACTATACAATACCGACAAAAACTACTTCTGTGTTCATAGCATACGATATGCTACCAGAACTCATGGAATGGGATTTAAATCATCCTATGTGGAAAGCAAAGCATCACGCAATTGAAAATTCAACAGCTTATCTTTCTTTTTCTCAAAATACTGCAAAAGATTTAGTTCGATTTTTTCCAGATATTTCTTTAAAAACAGTAACTATTGTTGCAATTGGTATTGATCATCAGAATTTCTCAGTTGCCACCCTAGATAAAATTAATACATTTCAGTCTAAATATAGTATTTCTAAACCTTACTTTCTTGTTGTTGCTGGTGATAGAGGTTATCAGAATAGTATTTTATTTTTCCAATCTTTCGCTCAACTAGCTAGTAAAAAGGGATTTGATGTTGTTTGTATCGGTAGTGATTCAACATTATCATCTGATCTAAGAACCTGTACATCAGGGAGTTTAGTCCATATCTTGCAACTTAATGAAGAAGAGTTAGCAACTGCTTATTCTGCTGCTATGGCGCTGGTTTATACATCAAATTATGAATCTTTTCGATTACCAGTACTAGAGGCGATGGCTTGTGGATGTCCTGTAATTACTAGCAACAATCCTGCAATTATAGAATTAACTGGAGAAGCTGCAATATATGTGAATGATAATGATGTAGATAGTATGATAAATGCACTTTGTGATGTGCAGAAGCCGAATATTCGTAGTTCACTCATCAGTGCAGGTTTAAAACAAGTTAAATGCTTTTTTCTCTCAGAAATGGCTAATGAAGTTAGTTCGGCTTTAATTGATGCTACTCTTTTACATTTAAATTTAAGAGAAATTAATTATATTATTTTTCCCGATTGGTCACAGGCAGAAGAGAGAATCTGTTTAGAATTACAACGAGTAATTAAAACCTTGGCGCTTCATCATGATAGCGAACGTATCACTCTTTTAATCAATACAAATAACATAGAGATTAATGATGCTAATATTTTAGTCTCTAGTATTTTGATGAATCTAATGATAGAAGAAGAATTAGATATTGAGAAACTAGAAATTTCAATGCTAGAGGATTTATCCAAAATTCAATGGCAAGCTTTATCGCCTTATATTTGTGCCAGAATTATTTTAGAAATTGAGAATAAAGTTGCAATAGCAAAATTTATAAGTGAAGTTATTACATTCTGTGAATTGAATAATATCTAAAATTTTAGATGTTGAAAGTATTATAGGGTAGGTACTAACTGCCAACCCTACAAATTATCATTTTAAAGTAAGATATTGAGACAGATTTACTTGCTTAAACAAAGCCTCTTCTAATTGATCTACTGTATGCTTGAGACTGAATTTAGATAATGCTCGCTGCTGTCCATTTTTAGTCATCATTTCCCATTCATTAGGATGATTAACTAAGTAATATAAATTATCAGCAAGGTCTAAAGGATTTTCTGACTCAAATATTAATCCTGATTTCCCATGCTCTACGGCTTCTGGTGAACCTCCTGTATTACTAGCAATAATTGTTAACCCAGCAGACATAGCTTCAATTAAACTAATACTAAAAGGTTCTTGAAAACGGGAAGGTAAAACTAAAACATTTTGGGTACGATACAACTGCTTGAGTTCTTGACGAGATAAAACCCCGGTAAACTTAACCTGCTCTTCTAAACCTTCAGATTTAACGAATTCTTTTAGCTCATCTACAAATTCAGGAATTAAAGTTCCTCCAGCAAAGGTAGCAGTAAATTCCATACCTTCTACTTGCAACAAAGTCAGAGCCTCTATTAGCACATCAGCCCCTTTATAAGGCATCAATAAACTGGCATAAACAATATGTAATTTATCTCTGGGTGGTAATTCAGCTTGATAAAATTCTTCTACAGGTGCGCCCAGATAAATAGTTTGAGCAGTTTGTGCCGGATACCCTTGTTGCTTTAACCCCTCTCGAATCCAATTACTACAGGTGACGAATTGATACAGTCTACTTTTAGGAGCTAACTCAGCAATATAACCAGGAGCAGAATTCATCAGAAAATGAACTATGGGGATGTCATCAGCCAGGATTTTTTCTAATAATTCTACTCTAAAAAAATCAATATTTCCTGCAAGGCAAATATCTGGTTGAAAAGTTTGTAACTCTGAGGCTAGAATTTCACGATTGATTAACGTCCGCACTGCAACTTGCTCAAAAGCAAATTCCTGTGGTCCTTGTTTTGTCCATGCTCCACACAGGTGAAAACAGCGTTTAATTTCAGGTTCAGGGTTGTTATAAGTAGAGTTAGAAGTATAGTCTTCAGTATTGCTAGTTAAAACTAGTACCTCATGACCACGACTATTTAATATCCGAGCAAAGTCGGCTATTTGACGCTCATAACCACCAATAACTTGAGGTGGATATAAATTACTAATAATTAGAATCTTTAACTTATCCAAACTTCTCTCCTTTAATTACTTAGTTTCAAATATATTTGATCCACAATAGAAGGTAAATGAGATACAAAATTTCAATCAAAACTCAAGTATTAGGCAGTTTTTGATCAGGACTTATAAATTCTCAAATCTTCTTTACAAATCACTTCTTTCTCTAATATTCGGTTGGAAGTTTTTGAGTTGTCTTACAGCACCCTTGGTAAATTCGATTTGATAGTTGAAGATAAAAGTCCTTACGACGTGCCTATTTGCTATCAAGATACTTTTGCCACATTTGCTGATAAGCATTTTCCATTTCACTAGCAAATTGCTTACTATTCCACAGAGGTGATGTTTGTCTTGACTGTCGTAAATTCCAAGTAATTTGTTGTCTTAATTTTTTATCTTTACCCAAACGTACACCCCATCCAATATACTCCTCATCACTCCAAGCAATACCTTCGGTAATACCCGCATTTACCATCATGCTGTAACTATTGCGAGCCGAAAATTGTTCTCCCACTTTTGTTACTAACGGTACACCTACCCACAGGGTTTCCATCGTGGTAGTTGCACCATTATAGGGATAGGTATCTAATACCACGTCTGCAATTTGCAAATTAGCACGATGGATTGCTGATGATGGGACTTTATTCAAAAAACGTAATCTTTCCTTACTTACTCCCTCCTCTTCGGCAATTTGTTCAAAGAACTGTCTCACTACTCCTACTTCTTTATTAATATCTTTAATTAAAAAATAACTATTGGGTACTTCTTTCAGAATTTTCATTTGTAACCGCACATTATCAGGGTTACGCTTATAACCTGCTTGAGCGCTAAAATAAATCACAGCATCATCAGGAATTTCTAAACCTTTCCTAGTTAAAGTCGGTACACCAATTTCAAAACCATCAACTGCTAAATAGGTATTTGGTAAACGCCAAATTTTCTCACTGTAATATTCTTGAGCATATTCTGGTAACACATAATTGTCTGCAATATAGTAATCTATGGTTGGTATTCCTGAAGCATCCCAACCTAACCATGTTACTTGAATTGGTGCTGGTTTCAATGCCATTGCTTCACAACTAATATCCGCAGTCATGCTATCTAAATCTACTAAAATATCAATTTCATCTTGATATATTTGTTCAGCAATTTCGATGCCATCTCTTCCCAGTTTTCTAACATGATCTGATTTTTGTTCATACCAATCTTGCAAGAAATCATGAATATGAGAACGATAAGTTACAAAATAAGTATAAATTTCAAATTCTTCGCGATTATGATGTTGATATAACCATCTTGCTAACCAACCTACAGAATGTTCTCTTAAGCAGTGGGACAGATAACCTATTTTCAGTTGTTTTTTTGGTGTTTTAATTCTTTTCTCATTAGATTGAGAATAACGATTAAACTGTTCTTGAGCATAAATTTGAATATTGTTTTGGCAAACTTGCAAAACTTGATTATGCAAGAATCTGTTTTCTCTAGGTGTATCACGAATATATGGTAAATAATATGTACAGTTTAATAAGCGATAAATTCTAGTTCTCTCTAAGTTTGGTTGTTCTTCAATTAGCTGATGTAAATAACTTTCATATTTATCAATTACTGGTAAAGCTTCATACCATCTTCCTCCAGAACGTAGAAAACCCTGTAATAATATTACGTAAGCATTAATAAAATCATTAGTCTTTTCAGCTAGATTACATATCTTTTTACTAATATCAATACCTTGATCAAAATCACCTAGCTCATAATGAAAAGCTGCTAAATGACTCAAAACTTCCGAAATAACTTCCGCGTCGGGATAATTGATATCTAAAGCTAATTCAGCATATTTAATAGCTAAATCAAATCTATGTCCTGTATAAGCTGCTTCCAAAGCAGTTAACATTACAGTATGAGTAAGTTGTAAATTATCTAGATAAGAAATACAAGCTTGAGGAAAATTTAAGATCCAAGGTTCATACCAGATTAATTTGAGAGTTTTTTGTAGGACAGTAAATAATAATTCTCTATCTATTTTTGCTAAGTCAGAATTTAAAATTTCAATAATTTCTAATTCTTGAAAATTCTCTTCTGTGAGATTTTCTAATTCTAGTGATAGTTTGATTAATTCTAAAATATTGTTAATATCTTCAGGAATAATTTCTCGAAGATGTTGACGAATAACCCAAGCAAATTTATATTCTTGTAATTCTTCCTGTCTTCGTGCTTCTGTTTTTAAAACTGTAACTAATTCATAAGTCCACTGTTCAATTTCTGCATCTTCTCCATCAAAAACTGCTAACATCCAACTCGTCTGTGCTTCTGCTTCTTTTCCTTGCAAAAGTAAGGATAATCCTAAATACCAGTAATATTCTTTAACTTCTGGTTGCTGATTAATTAATTCTTGATAAAGTGTTGAGGCTTGGAAATAGTCACCTGTGTAGAAATTTGTAAAAGCTTGTTTTTTTAAAGATTCAAAATTATTCATAACTACAACAATGAAAAGTAGTAAAAATAAAATAAAAAGTAGGTAAAAAGATGCCTACTTTTGCTTAGTAATATCAAATTGTCTGTAGTAATGGTTTCAAAAATTCAGTAAGTTTTAAATCCATTTCATACATCTGACTACTCAATTGCTTTGAAGCCATTGGCGGTAGCGCATACTGGTGCGGTTGTGTCAACTGCTGCTGTAACCGTTACACCGTTAGCAGCATAAGCACCTGCATCTTTCTTCTGACATAGAATTGCAGTTGTTGTTGTAGCACCACCAGATTGAATCAGGTCAGTAGCACCGATAAATGCTCTCAAGTTAGCGGCATTTTTTGGCTCTGCAACGTTAAGTGAGGCAACCAAAGCACCAGCAGCATCTAAAGCACCACCACCAATTTTCTCAAGTTTGTAAGTATAGTTAGTAGTACCAGTAGCAATACCTAAACCCATGAGAGTGATGTCAGTAGCAAAGGTTTGATTTTCTAAGTAATAGGTTTGTTGTCCACGGTTCATAGAACCAGCGTATTGTTTACCTTCAGATTCTCTGGCTTTGTTCGCTTGGTTCAAGAAGGAAGGTAGAGCTATCGCTGATAGAATACCAATAATGATGATTACAACTAACAGTTCAATTAAGGTGAAACCTTCGTTGTTATTTTTTTTGCCGAGGAGGTGTTGGATAAATTTAGCTTTCAGTTCAGTTTTCATAGTAGTTTTCCTTGGGGTGAAGTATTGTTTTTTCCCTTGTGCTAATAACTTACCCACATCTGATCAGTTTCATATCACCCTACGGAAAAACTTTTTTTACTAAATGGAATAAATAGACTAAAAAGCTTATTTATTAAGGCTTACGGCTATTTAGTGTTTGGTGAAAAATCTGGCATGACAAGACCAATCTGACTAAAATCTAGACTTTTCAGAAGATAATCGACTTAACATCTATAGGATTTTTGCACTTTCCGCTTCTACAGAGTTGCGAGAAGGCTTTGATGCTTGAGATCAGGAACTATAAAGCACTCACTAAGAAATAGAATCAGGATTGACGCTCTAACATAATGTAATCAAAATCCTCTAGAACCTGTAGCAGCTTTTGTAATAAATGAAAAACCTTGACTTTATCTGTAGGTTCTGCTGTCAGAGGATCAAGAGGTCTCAACTTTTGCCAATGCTCCACTAGGGACATCATAGGTAAGGGTTTGTCAAACACAGGTAGCAAGCAAAGAGCTATTGAGCTATCTATATAAACAAATTCCTCTGTTAAAGCTAGATATTTACGGATAGGAAAGGTTTTGCCCTTGCTTATACAATCGATAACGGTTGTTTTGAATGTAGAGGTTTTTAATTGTGGATGCAGATGTACTATTACATTTTCCCAGTTAGAATCAGTCCATTCGGGAATCGGTACAACAGTATGTGCTGCTTGAGGATTACCACACCAAAAATCCAGTAATCTATGAATAGGATGGAGAAGTTCAAATAAATGTAAACTATCTTCTATAGATATTTCCGGTAAGCTCATTCCTAGAAAAGCAGGTAAATTATCTGGTTCTTTGAATAGGTTCATCAAGTCCCATTGTCGCCAGTTCGTCATCTTGATAAACTCTAAATCAGCCATATTCAAAGCTAAAAAAATATCATTAATTATGTAACCCTTATCCCCTTGGAATAAGTAGTTCATAAGAATAGTTTCTTTTTTTTCCTCCCCTTCATAGCCCGCAGTCCAAGTTGTAGCTTTGAGATTGATATTATCCTTTAAAGCCTTCATGGTATCAGTGACGATTTCTATTTCTAAATCTTCTGGATTTCCATCCATCAAACCCATCAGAGTAAAGACTTTCTGAGCGCGAAAAATATTTACTCTCTGAAGTGAACTATGTAGGTTGCTACGAATAATACCATCTGGCTTTAATACAACTTTCATTGCTTGCAACGCCACAGCTATATCAGGGAAAAGATAGAGAACTTCATCACAATTAATATAATCAAATTTATAATCTAGCTTGGGTAAATCATATATTGACACAACATGAAATTCAGCATTATCAAAACCATGATATTCCAAACGCTGCCGTGCAAGTTTAACCGACTCTTCAGATATATCAACACCGACAATTTTGGCTCCAGGATTTGCTTCGGCTAGAACTAGAGATTTATAACCAGTGCCACATCCGGCATCTAAAATTACTTTGTCTTTAGTATCTATAACTTTTTGGTTTCTTAAATAGTAAGGTGTGACTAAGTTATGAATGTAGAGTAAATCAAGATCATTTTTAGGTGATTTATCTAAGGGAATTGTGGGATAGGGGGAGCTATCAAATTGTTGGCGGATTTTTGCCCATAAATCGGATGTTGAATTTGTCATGGTAATCGCTCTTAATGGTCTGTTGATGATGATACTTGCTGATATTTATTGGTTATATAGAGATATTTGAGGAAACGTCTCTATATTTCTAGTTGTCTTTTGGCAGATACTCCTTTCCCAGCGTAAAATTAGACATTAATTGATCGAAAAATCAGTCTATTCTGGGGTTAACTCTATGTCTATTCCTTGAGTGGGAAGGGAGTATACAGATCAATAACAGTATGCCCCAATAGTTAAAATTTATATCAACATGAGGAATTTCTCGTTTCCATACTTTGTATTGGGAACTAATTTTAGAATACTCTGCCTTTAGTGACAAGAGGCAGAGCCTCTGTGATGGCATTCCCAGCCGGAGACTGGGAACGAGATATCTTGTTGTTATTACCACTTCTCAATTTATGCTATATTAAATTAATTAAGCGTAGTCGTTATGAGTTTGGATAAATATATGACTAACCTCACAGTAGAAAATTTGGTAATTATCGGTTCTGGCCCTGCTGGATACACAGCGGCTATCTATGCGGGACGTGCTAATTTAAAACCTGTTGTCTTTGAAGGATTCCAAGCGGGGGGTTTACCGGGGGGACAACTGATGACAACGACAGAGGTTGAGAACTTTCCTGGGTTTCCCCAAGGGATAACAGGCCCGGAACTGATGGATAATATGAAGGCGCAGGCTGAACGCTGGGGGGCGGAGTTATATACTGAGGATGCGATCGCTGTTGATTTGAGTCAGCGTCCGTTTATTATTCGATCGCACGAAAGGGAAGTAAAGGCGCATAGTATAGTTATCGCTACTGGTGCGACAGCTAAACGTTTGGGTTTACCCAGTGAAAATGAATTTTGGAGTCGGGGAATTTCTGCTTGTGCGATTTGTGATGGTGCAAGTCCAATTTTTCGTGGTGCAGAGTTGGTGGTTATTGGTGCAGGTGACTCAGCCGCAGAGGAAGCAATTTATTTAACTAAATACGGTTCTCCGGTGCATTTATTGGTGCGTTCTGAGAAAATGCGAGCTTCTAAAGCTATGCAAGATCGGGTTTTGAGTAACCCGAAAATTCAGATACATTGGCATACAGAAGCGGTGGATGTAGTAGGTAAGGAACAGATGACTGGTGTGCAAGTTCGTAATAATCAAACTGGGGAAGAAACAACGATTCCAGCTAAAGGGTTATTTTATGCTGTTGGTCATACGCCCAATACAGAGTTATTTAAAGGACAATTAGACTTGGATGAGGTGGGATACATCATCACTAAACATGGTGGTGTGGAAACTAGTATAGATGGTGTATTTGCTGCCGGTGACGTGCAGGATCATGAGTTTCGGCAAGCTATTACAGCTGCGGGTACTGGTTGTATGGCGGCGATGTTAGCGGAAAGATGGTTATCATCAAAGGGTTTAATCCATGAGTTCCATCATTTACCTGAAACAGCGGTTAATGAATTAAAACCTCAGCCAGGAACACAGACAACGGAAACGGAAGCGGAGTTTAATTTGCAAGCTACACGCCATGAGGGTGGTTATGCTTTAAGAAAATTATTCCATGATAGCGATCGCTTGATCTTAGTAAAATATATCTCTCCCGGTTGCGGTCCCTGTCATACATTGAAACCCATATTAAATAAAGTAATTGATGAATTCGATGGTAAAATCCACTTTGTGGAAATCGACATTGATAAAGATAGAGATATTGCTGAGAATGCCGGAGTGACAGGAACTCCAACTGTGCAATTATTTAAAGATCAGGAATTGGTGAAGGAAGTTAAGGGTGTCAAACAGAAGAGTGAGTATCGACAGTTGATTGAAAGTAATTTGTAGGGTGATATTTCTCTCGTTTTCTCTTTCCCCGGCTCTGCCTGCATCACTCTAGATTATTTGAGGCAGAGCCTCAACATCTGCATTCCCAGTCTCAGACTGGGAACGAGTCTTAAGAAGCCCCAGTCAACAGTCTCCCATGACCATTACAAAACGCCAAATACCGAGTTTTCTTAATTTTGCCAAATCTAACCTATCCCAGCGATTTATGCTGATAGGGTTATGTATGACGCTATTTTTTATCTTTTTAGCCTTTTTTGCACCTGTATTACAGGGTTGGGGGTGGCTGCAAAATCCGAAAGAATTTCTCTCTAACCCTATTCATGAAGCACCTTCACTTAAACATTGGTTTGGTACAAGTCGTTTAGGTTATGATGTCTTTTCTCGGACTATATTTGGTGTGCAAGCGGCGCTGCAAGTAGTGATATTGGCTACTGCACTAAGTATGGTAATTGGTGTACCGCTAGGGATGGTAAGTGGCTATTTAGGCGGAAAATTAGATAAAATCTTGCTATTCCTCATGGATAGCATTTATACTTTGCCAGGATTATTACTTTCCGTAACATTGGCATTTGTGGTGGGGAGAGGAATATTGAATGCTGCGATCGCAATTAGTATCGCCTACATTCCCCAATATTATCGCGTAGTTCGCAACCACACCGTCAGCGTCAAAACCGAAGTTTACATCGAAGCCGCGCAAGCAATGGGCGCTTCTACCTGGGTTGTCCTGTCACGCTATTTATTTTTTAATGTCATTCAAAGCGTTCCCGTCCTCTTTACTCTCAACGCCGCAGATGCCATATTAGTTTTAGGCGGGTTAGGATTTTTAGGGTTAGGATTGCCTGAAGAAGTCCCCGAATGGGGATATGATTTAAAACAAGCTCTGGAAGCACTACCCACAGGCATCTGGTGGACGACACTTTTTCCTGGTTTAGCAATGACAATTATGGTTGTAGGGTTATCACTACTTGGTGAAGGGTTAAACGACTTTGTTAATCCTCGTCTAAGAAGAGAAAATAGGCAATAGTTATTGGTTATTAATCATCGAAACAGAACAAACAACTGACTTTAGGGGTTTAGCAGTGCTATACTCAAAATTGCTAAAACCTGGACTTTTTTATAATACAAAGAATAAGTTCAAAGCCTCTCCCCGTTGCGGTGAACCAGCGCAGTAGGCGGGTTTCCCACCGTAGGCGACTGGTAAACCCGAAGGGGGAGAGGTACTCTTCGAGAAGCCGCTTCGCGTCTATGGAGAGGGGTTCCATATTTGGTTAAACAATGAACCATTTGCAGTATAAACCCCTTCAACTAGCAAACGACAACTAAACAAATACAAGAGATTATTGTGAAAGATAATATTACTTTAATTGCTGCTGCAACCGGTGGGTTAATGCTTTCTGTAGCTTTATCTGGTATTTTAAAAGGCGCACCTGTAATAGATTGGCAACGGGTAAGTCATAATTCATACCCAGTTGCGAATGTGCGAATTATTAGTAAAAATCAATAGACTTGGTAATGGGTAATGGGTAATCAAGTAATTGGTATTGATTTAGGGGGAACTGCGATTAAACTGGGGCGATTTACAGAAAATGGTAATTGTTTACAATCATTAACTGTGGATACTCCCCAACCTGCAACACCAGCAGCCGTATTATCTGCAATAGTTGATGCCATATCTCAAATTGACCTAGATAATCAAACTATAGCTATAGGTGTGGGAACTCCTGGCCCTGCTGACGCAACTGGACGCATTGCCAAAGTTGCCATTAATTTGGCAGGATGGCATGATGTACCTTTAGCAGATTGGTTAGAAGCAAAAACTGATAAACCAACCATTTTAGCTAATGATGCTAACTGTGCCGGTTTAGGGGAAGCTTGGTTAGGTGCTGGCCGTCAGTTTCAAAATCTGATTTTACTAACTTTGGGGACTGGAGTTGGAGGGGCAATTATCCTTGATGGTAAATTATTTGTCGGACATCAAGGTGCAGCAGCAGAATTAGGTTTAATTACCTTAAATCCCGATGGGCCAATGTGTAGTAGTGGTAATCAAGGTTCTTTGGAACAGCATACTGCAATTTCTGCTATTCGTCGTCGCACTGGCAAAGAACCAGCAGAATTAGGCGCACTTGCCCAAGCAGGAGATCCTGAAGCATTGACTTTTTGGCAAGAATATGGTCAGGATTTAGGAATTGGTTTAACAAGTTTAATATATGTTCTCACACCCCAAGCAGTGATTATTGGTGGTGGTGTCAGTGCTAGTTTTGAATTTTTTCTACCATCAATGCAAACAGAAATTGAAAAGCGTGTTTTACCTACTTCGCGTCTAGGGTTGCAGATTTTACCCGCACAACTTGGTAACTCAGCAGGAATGGTAGGTGCTGCTAAATTAGCATTGACAAAGATTTAGGAGATTGGGGAGTTAATATGCCAGTTGCGTAAGTCCTAGATTTTTACGAATTACAAATTATCAAAATAAAATCCTGTGTATTTTTTTAGGTAGTAAATAACCTTTGCGTAAGATTCTGCATTATTTGTAGGGTTAATAATAATAGGAAAATTAATATCTGGTAGCCAAAAGGTTAACCTACCATTTTGTTCCTGACAGAAAGAACTAATGTAGTTAAGATTAATGACATATTCTTTTCTCTCATATGTTATTTTTACCCAAAAATCATTGTCTGATTCCAGTCCTTGGGCGTACTCTATATATTTGGAAATTTTCTGATAATCTTCCCAATTACTATGGGGGTTAATAACTATAGGTATGTAACTATTGGGTAACCAAAAGGTAATTCTACCGTTTTTTTCATAGCAAAAAGTATTTACACGGTCGAAATTAATTACATATTCTTTCCTTTGATCTTGTATTTTTACCCAGTAAGCCACAAAATTGCCTCAACACAGACTACATATTTGTTTGTATCTCCTAAAAGTAATTTTACCCAAATTCTGATTTTTGCTACATTTTGTATTTTCAGGTGAACTACCCACCACTGCAAGCGGTGCAGCGGGGGCTTCAAAATCGGTGAGGGTTTAAAAAACTTGGACTGGTTTTGGTGTGGTTGGGGTGGGATGAGTATGGGAAATGGTAGCTTGCATGAATCCTTTAAATAAAGGATGGGGACTACTGGGACGGGATTGAAATTCTGGATGAAATTGACAAGCGAGAAAGAATGGATGATTGGGTAATTCGACAATTTCGACTAAACGCCCGTCGGGAGAAGTTCCACTAATAACATAGCCCGAATCTAACAATGGACTGCGATAAACGTTGTTAAATTCATAGCGGTGACGATGACGTTCGTAAATTACTTCTTCTTGATATAAATCAAAGGCTAGTGTGCCGGGTATAACGCGACAAGGATAAAGACCTAAACGCATTGTTCCGCCTAAATCGACTACATCTTGTTGTTCAGGCAATAGGTTAATAACTGGATCGCTGGTGTAAGGATCAAATTCGGCACTATTAGCATCGACTAATCCTGCGACGTTTCTTGCCCATTCAATCACAGAGCATTGCATTCCTAAGCATAAACCTAAGAAGGGGATTTGGCGATCGCGTGCGTATTTAATTGCCGCAATCTTACCATCTATGCCTCGGCTACCAAAACCACCAGGAACAACGATACCATCAACACCTGCAAGATAGTTTTCTGCTGGTTCATTTTCCAAAGCTTCTGAGTTTACCCACCGCAAACGCAAATCGCCATGAGTAGCAATAGCCGCATGACGCAGGGATTCCACCACAGAAAGGTAAGCATCACTTAAACGCACATATTTACCAACAATGGCAATTTCGATGCTGTATTTAGGACTATACATCCGTTCTACCATCGTTTCCCATTGCGTCAAATTGGGCTGACGCTGTTCCATTTGCAGTAAATCTAGGGCTTGGTGTGCCAGTCCTTCCCGTTCCAACATCAGCGGTACTTCATAGATACTGCTGGCATCTTGGGCAGCGATGACGCATTCTACTGGGACATCGCAAAATTCCGATAGTTTTTGTTTTAAACCTACAGGGATAGTGCGATCGCTCCGACATACTAAAATATCTGGTTGAATGCCAATCGATCTCAGTTCTTTCACAGAATGTTGTGTTGGCTTGGTTTTCATCTCACCCGCTGAGGCTATCCAAGGCAACAGGGTGACGTGCATATATAATACATTCTGCCGTCCTACCTCTTTGCGTAACTGGCGAATTGCTTCTAAAAATGGCAGTGATTCAATATCACCCACAGTCCCACCAATTTCAGTAATCACTGCTGAAGGATTGGTTTCTTTAGCAACTCTCAGAATCCGATCTTTAATTTCATTAGTAATATGAGGAATTACCTGTACAGTGCCTCCATTATAGTCCCCACGGCGTTCTTTATTAATTACTGACTGATAAATCAAGCCAGTAGTAACGCTGTTTAATCGGGACATTGAAGTATCAGTAAAGCGTTCGTAATGTCCCAAGTCCAAATCTGTTTCTGCACCATCTTGGGTCACAAAAACTTCCCCATGTTGAAAGGGACTCATCGTACCTGGATCGACGTTAATATAGGGATCAAGTTTGAGAATAGATACCGAATAATCCCGCGATTTCAGCAATCGTCCCAAACTTGCTGCTACAATGCCTTTACCAATACTGGAAACAACGCCTCCAGTTACAAAGATAAACTTAGTCATAGTATTTTCAATTTCTAGTAACTTCTAAAAATACATCCCGTCTGTGGAAAGATAAAGCCTATACCTGAAGGCTAATGAAACATAGCACAAGTAACTAACTAACTAGTTAAAAAAGGTTTAAAAGCTGCTCAAACAAGCTTTCACCACTTTTGCGTTCTGTCTACTTGCATTAGTATGAAGGATGAATTGTAACCCAAGGATAAATCGACGTGTTTTGTTCCGATTTATGGGCTTTTTTTTCATGCTTCATTCTTTATCCTTTATTACTCATTGTCTCACAGTCACCATCGTAAAATCTTCTGTGTTTTGCCGTGAAAAAAGTCTTAGGATTAGTAGTATTTAACTTCCTCTTCACTTCTTCCGTGGCTTTAGCACAAAGTTCTCTTCTAGTAGTTTTTCCCCTTACAAACTACCAAACCAGTACAGAAAAAATCTTTTTTATCGGTACAGCACCAGCAAATAGACAAGTTCTCATCAATGGTAAGCCGATTAAACGCAGCAAGGCTGGTCATTTTTCGCCCAGTCTACCTTTGCAGTTAGGGGAGAATGTGTTTAAATTCCGTTACCCAAATCAGGAACGAGAGATTAAAATCACAAGGCTTTCTACTCAACCAGAATTCCCAGAGGGTTTAGGCTTTGCTAAAGATTATCTAACTCCTGCTGTCGATATTGCTAGATTACCGGGAGAACTGATCTGTTTTGGGGCTATTGCACCTCCTCAAGCTAGTGTCTCTGTTAAAGTGGCTAATCAAACAATTCCCCTGTCACTACAACCGTTACAGGCCTAATTACCTGCAAATTCCAGCGTATTGACGGGAAGAAATCAGCCAACTACTTCTAGTCCTAGCAAATATCAAGGCTGTACAACAGTGGCCAAAGTTGCCGATTTAGAACAACCTCTATTTAGTTTGACATTGAATGGTAATACTGCTACTCAACTTGGTTAGGGCAAAATTTCAATTTTGACACCTGCACAACTGCCAGTTACTGAGGTGACAGTAGTATCAGGTATGTCTCGTACTAGACTTGGTACTGATTATTTTCGACTGACACCATTATCAAAAGAAACAAGAGCTTCTATTGGTGTATTTTGGAATAATGTAGCAAAAATTTCTAAAAATAGATTTCGTCCCATCGAGTTAATATCATTAAATATTTTGTATTTTTGCCGTGAAAAAACTTTTAGGATTAGTATCATTTAGCTTTATTCTTACCTCCTCCCTGGCTTTGGCACAACCACAACCATCACTTTTAGTGGTTTATCCTCCAGCCAATCACCAAACCAGTACAGAAAAAATATTTTTTATCGGTACAGCACCAGCAGATGGACAAGTTCTAATTAATGGTAAACCTGTTAATCGTAGCAAGGCTGGTCATTTTTCCCCTAGTTTCCCGTTGCAGTTAGGAGAAAATATATTTAAAGTTCGCTACCAAAATCAGGAACGAGAGATTAAGGTAACAAGGCTTTCTACTCAACCAGAATTACCACAAGGTTTAGGTTTTGCGAAGGATTCACTGACTCCCGCTGTTGATATTGCTAGACTGCCAGGAGAACTGATTTGTTTTAGTGCTGTTGCACCCCCGCAAGCTAATATCTCAGTGAAGCTGGCTAATCAAACTATTCCCTTGTCACCACAATCACCACAAGCACAATTACCTGCTAATTCCAGCATTTTAACCGGGCGCAATCAGGCTACTATTTCTAATATTAGTAAATACCAAGGTTGTACAACAGTCGCAAATCCTGGAGATTTGGGACAACCCCTATTTAGATTGACATTGAAGGGTCAGACAATCACTCAACGGGGTTCGGGAAAAGTGCAGATTCTAGCCCCAGAACGGTTAGCAGTTGCTGAGGTAATAGCCGCATCAGGTGTAGCACGGACGGGGACAAGTACCGATTATTCTCGACTAACACCCCTACCTCAAGGAACAAGGGCAACGGTTACAGGTACAGAAGGTGATTGGTTACGGTTAGATTATGGGGCTTGGATTAATAGTAAAGAAACTAAAATTCTCCCCGGTGCAGTTCCCCCGCAATCAGTAATTCGCAGTGTGGGATATCGTCAACTAGCTGGAGTGACGGAGATACGTTTTCCTTTGCAAGTGCCTGTGCCTGTGAGTGTGGAACAGAGCGATCGCATTTTTGCCCTCACTCTCTACAATACCACTGCCCAAACAGATACAATTCGTCTGGATGATGACCCCCTAATTTCTCGCCTGGATTGGCAACAGGTGACTCCTAATCAGATTAAATATACTTTTAACCTCAAAAAGCTCCAACAGTGGGGATATAAGCTGAGATATGACAATACAACTCTGGTCTTGAGTCTGCGTCATGCACCGAATATTCAGAATAGAAAACCCTTATCTGGCATCAAAATCTTACTAGATCCGGGACACGGTGGTAAAGAATCTGGTGCAAGTGGTCCAACTGGGTATTTAGAGAAAGACGTGAATTTGGTGATTTCTAAGTTAATGCGGGATGAGTTGGTGCAGCGTGGTGCAAAGGTGGTGATGACAAGGGAGGATGATCGGGATGTGTCTTTAGTGGAACGTCAGGAGATAATTAGTAGAGAACAACCTGCGATCGCACTTTCCATCCATCATAACTCCTTACCTGATGATGGCGATGCGGAAAAAACCAAAGGCTTCGGTACTTTTTGGTATCATCCCCAAGCACACAGCCTAGCAGTATTTTTACATAATTACGTAGTGAACAAACTCCGCCAACCTTCCTATGGCGTATTTTGGAATAATTTAGCTTTAACTCGTCCCTCTACTGCACCTTCGGTATTATTAGAATTGGGTTTTATGAGTAACCCTTATGAGTTTGAACAGGTAACGAACCCAGAAGAACAGAAAAAAATGGCGAAGACCTTGGCTGATGGGGTGACTGAGTGGTTTAGGAGCGTTAGGTAGAAGGTTGATCAAATTTTAATATTTTGATTAGCACAGTTATATTGCAGTGCGTTAAGCTACAAGTGGAACAGTAACGTTAAAGAAAAAGAAAAAGAGATGAGTAAATACATGGATATACAAGAATTGAAAGAACTCTATTCAAAGGGAGAAAGAAACTTTCAAAAAGTTAATTTATCAATTCCTAATATTGATGAATTATTAGCCAAAATCAATGAACTAGAAATGCAGAAACAAGAAAGTTTTCCGCAAGAAGTCTTAGAGAATATGGTTTTTAAGCAAATAGTCATAGATAACGAATACGAAATTCGGTAGATGGAGGAATTCAAAATCTAAAAATTTACCAAATAACTGAATTGTAAAATCCCATGATTATTTTATCTGATGTAATTAAATCAGCCTGATATTTTTTAGCTAAAGCAACAATAACCCGATCTGCGGGGTCTTTATGACTCCATTCTAAAGCAACACTTTCTAACCATAAATTTTCATCAATGGGAATTATTTTAATCCTGACGGGGGGACAAAGTACCTTGAAACCAAGACTCTGTAAGCCTTTCAATCTTGTTAGACATAAAAAGATACAGATCAATTTCCACCCTTATTGATTCCATTGTCAATAATTTCGTTCGGAAAATCCTATTTTACGTTGGTATTAATCCTAAAATTGGTTTGATATTTTGAATGGACTTCTCTTTCAAATCCTTGCGGTATAAGCTTTTCAGCCATTATTGTCCCCCCGTCAGATTTTAATCACATCAGATTTTTGTAAAGTTTCCAGATAAGTTGTGACAGAAACTCCTAAATCTAATTTTTGATTTTTAATTTTAATGGCGATTTCCCAAAGTGAAATAGAAGCAACCAAACCACTTTTATCAACTTCCATTTCCTGACAAGCTGATTTCGCGGTAAGAGAAAGTTTATCTGGATCGAGACTCCACCAAATTAAGGCACAAGTATCTAAAATAACAGTCATATTTCTCCCCATTCTTCAGTTGTGGAAGTAGTCATATCTTCAAAATACTGGACTTTACCACGTAGGGAACTAAATAGTTCTGCTGTTGAACTTTGTACACCAATATTTTCTGGTGTTGTAGTTTCTATAAAAGTGATTAAAACTTGGCTTTCTAAGATATTTTTAGGAATTTCAGCTAACTCAATTTTTCCATTTTTGTAGATTCCTTTAACAGTTTGTAGCATAGTTAATTATTTCCTTAGCTGGTGATGCTTATAATTATAACTCTCTGCGACTCTGCGTGAAAAAAACTTCCAAACTAAAGACACAAAAACTCAACCTACTTTAATTAGAATTCCGAATTTTTCATTAAACCTACTAAAACTTTCATTAAAATTTCTAAATCAGTTGGTACACGATAAAGATTTAAATCTTGAATTATTTGTTTTGATTCACGATGTAAAATCACAAACTGCCAAATATTACCAATAGAAACTGCTCCATAAAGGATAGGATTATCAATAGGAGACCAATTATCAAAAGCGATTAACTCGACAGCTAATTGCACAACTCCTCGTTCTAAATCTGCATTTTTAGCTGCAATTACTAATAATTGATTTTCAGATTTGAGATAATAATCAACAACTTCTTTCAATTGGTTATTGATATTTAAAGCATACTCTACTCTCACCTTAGCATGAGTATAGTGAATTAGTTCCATAATGACAGGAGCAATCAAAAACTCCCTTCTGGCTGTTTCACTGGTTAAACTAATGTAAGGTAAACTTTCTTCAATTCTAGATTTCAAATCTGCTAATCTTTCTAGATTTTCTTGAGTTACTGGTAAAGTCACAGATTCGGATCGAAACTTGTAACCAAAATATTCTAGAATCTCTTCTGGTTCAGAATTTAATTTAAAGTAATCTGCAAATGTATAGGATTGATTCGGCTCAATTATTTGTAGTTTCCCCATCATCCCCACCTCAATAAAAAATTATCATATCTTACGAAAATGTAAAATTGGCATAGCAAATAAACCCCAAGCTAAACCAGTAATCAAACCAAAAGGCGTAACTATATAATTATTAAAATCCCACAATCCAAAAATCTGCGCTGCTAATTCCAACGGATAAGCCATCATCAACACACTAGCAAAAGCCGCACCATTCCAAGCATATTGACTTAACCAAAAAACACCTTTGCCATTAGTTAAACCATACAAAATTCGAGTAATTAATAAACCTGATACCGTCCCATAACAGCGCATACATACTGCCATAATAAATGGTGGTGATAACTCCAAACCCATAGTAGGCTGCGGACATACATGATTACCCATAAAGTAAATAATGTCTGCAATACCCGGAAGCAAAAACACGCCAGATGTGGCTAAAAAAGGAGCAATAAGGGGACCAACCACCATTCCAGCTAACAAGAAATCAGCAAAAAAACTCACCCAATTAATTTGTTTAAACTGTAAGTCCTTTGATAAAATTGCCCTTTGCATCTTTTCTCTGTGTCCTCTGTGTTTCGTTTTCTTTAATACCCAAATAGATTATAAATCATCATCTGGATCAATACCCATTTCTCGCATATGTGCTGCTAATTTTGCAGCTTTAAGTTCTGCTTGTTCAGCCCTTAATCTTTGTAATTGGGCTTCTTCTTTACCTACCAATAATAAATTGCCATCTAAATCCCACCAGCGCAGCCAAAGTTGTTCAGGATTATTTAAATAACTTCCTTGCCATAGTCCTAATTCTACACCTAAAGGGGGAATTGGGTAATGTCCACGTTCGTTAGGCTGCATTTTTTGGTAAGAGAAATCAACCAAATGATAAACTTCTAATTTATCATTATTCACTTCATAAATAGCATAATAAGGAATGCGGATAATGCGTTCATATACCCAGAATTTACCTGGTTTTTCACCTTCTTTTAAACCCGATAGAGGAGTTGTATCTCGTTCTTCGTCACCATTACCACTAGCTAATTCTATGGCAATTAATGGGGGTATATATTCCCGCCATAATACATAAGAACGGCGAATTTTACCTGATAATTGTGGTGCGATATCAGGGATATAAAACCAATCTGGTGCTACTGTGCCTTTTTCTGGTGGTTCTGTTTCTCGCCAATAAATACCACAATCTTGACCTATACAAAATAGTCCATCTGGATGTAACTTTTGTAAAGTTTGAATAATTGAATCTGTGATAATTATGCTTTGGGGATGTTCTTGAAAATTATTGCCTTCGGCACGCTCCGCGAACACGAATTCACCATCAGACTCTGGTAGTTGAGTATGATCAGGAAACTGCGGTGGTATAGCAATATCAGCCAGGGTTTCACTCATACTATTTAAGAAAATGTAGTTGTTAATTTAGTATAATAGATTTAAATTCAAATAATAAGTAATATATAAATATTGTTTTTTAAACTTGAAGTAATAGTTCAGTTTGATAAACTTTGAACTTATGAGATAACGCTAAAATATCGTATTTTGTAATAGATTTGATAAGATTTATTTCTCTATCTTTTAAATAGTGATAACACTGTGGCGGTCGAAAATCTTTCCACTCTTCTCTTAGTTTCTCAATTGTAATTGGTGAATCGAAACTGAACGGATTTTTAAAGAAAATAGCAAAAGCAATTTGTGAGTTTTTGTAGTATTTATGAAATGTTTCTTGATTAATGCCACCTTTGTCTTTAACAATATTCCAAAGCTTATTAGGAGGCATTTCAACAACTTTCTCTACTTCAAGAATTCCCAACAATGCTTTTTCAGGAGATGTTGCATAAACAAGAATTAGATCACCTTCACCTAGATGTCGAGGTCTAACACGCCTAAACTCAACTTGTTTATTACCATCAAATATCATATTGGCGTATTCATAGTGAATAGATATTAGAAGTACATTTGGAGACATCAGACTCATTTTTAACGTTATATAAAAATTGAAGTTCCTCTATTATATAACATTTTAAATTCTTCTGGGTAAATTTCTATAGAACTTTGAAGTTGAATAGATCGATTTAGCATTGTTTTTATTTCTGCAAATTTTATAGGATTTACAAATAATTCTGTGTCACTAAATTTAACAGCTTTGATTTCCTTATCTAAATCGTTCTTAGCCGTTTTTAAAACATCTTGAAAACTGTAAATTCCTAATCTTCTAAATTTTTTATATAAATCTTTAGGTTTACCAATTGTTACTTCATCTAGTCTAGAGCAAGCTCTAATAGCTCCTAGAATAGCAGAACTATTTTGATCATCAGGAGATGAAGTAACATACCATAAAATTCTTCCTGGATATTTCATTTTTCGCTTGGAAGAGTAGTAAACCACCTCACGTTTTAGGGCTAATTCTTCTTTAGCTCTCCATATTCCTTCTTCTGCTAATTCTTTATCAAATAATTCTTTAGCCCAGCGTGATTTAATAGGAATGATATAAGTAGGAATTTCAGCGTCAGTAATTTTGGCAGGATAAAGCATTCTCTCAATATCTGCCATAATTTCTGGTCTTTGAAGTAAATCTTGATTTAATAAAATATCTGCAAATGGAAGATATTTGTCATAATCTTGATGTGATGATGTACACAAATTAGTAATATGCGAAGAAATATCTACTGCATTTCCTGTAATAGCTAAGTTAGCTCTTAACCATCCAGATGCAGTCTTTAAAAAACCATCTTCAAAAAGTGCTGTAATGCTTGTATCATCCAAGTATGTTTCAGTAATTCTAGTGAATTGCCTGTTTTCATTAGCAGCCGTTGTAAAACATTGAAAAATACAACGCCGTAAAAGAGTAGGAGTAATTTTCGCATTCCTGAATCGAAAAATAGGAATCTTTAACTCGTCATTATCTGATCTATCATAGACTATTAAACCTATTAATTCTTCATTTTGACTAACTGTAAAACATTTGATTTGTTCAGTATTTGAAACTACATTGCGAATATTTTTTCTAAAATCTGGTTTTCTTTCACCTTGTGAATAAGCTAAAAATAGGTCAATTATTGAATCGATCTCTTTACTCTGAATGCGCTTTTCTTTAATATTAGTTCCACCTAATAGCTCTGGTTGATATTCATTTTCTCTGCGTAATTCATCTAATTTAAGAATCAGATCAATAGGATGAATAATGGTCAGATTGAATTCTTGATAAATCTCTTCTTCAATACTTAGTAAACGTTTATCTCTAGTGGTAAAGTAAGGGGTGTTAATTTGAGAGCTAATAACTCTAGCAATTTGCCGTAAATCTGATGCATCACTAGCAGTCATATTTTTAGGAAAAAATTTACGTATATTTTGACATACTTTATCAAATTCTTCTTGAGAAGAAGGAAGTAATGTAAAATGACTGGTTGCTGTACGTAATTTTCCTCTTTTTGTACTGTCTGGATTTCTGTTAATTTCATTTAGAATTTCATCAGTTAAGCATAATTTTATTTCTGAATCTAGCCAGTCAGAAATTAAAACCTTAGATTCTTTTCCTTCATCATCAAACTTTTCATCATCTACTAAATCAAAGAAAATATTAGCATCTATAGCAACACATAATCTAGATGCAGTTTGTTGATAGGCAAGATTAGTGAGTAAACTATGATGACCATAATCTAACCACCATTCATTTAGAATACTACCTTCTTTGCTTTTTCCAGGTCTTTCATGAGGAGTAACAAAGCCAAGTGCAGCCCACATTCCATCCAAGTTATAATCTCGACGGCATGATAAAAGAATTCCATATAAATGCTGGGTTTTATTTCTTAAATACTGGAGTAATCTTTTTGCTATTCCTCTTTTTTGCCAATTTTTATCTACACAAAGATGGGTAAGCTTTACTCTATAGTCACGATGACTAATACCGTAAAGCAGATATCCAACACAACCTACTTCTGGAATAATAAAACCAATAATACGACCTTCGTCTGCTAGTCTTTCAAAAGCTCCATAGGGTAAAAAACCAAGCGTTTCTGAATTAGTATTACCTAAGTTAATTACAGTTTTTAAATGCTGAGAAGTTGCACTAATTTCTTCAATACTAAACCTTAAGGAATCTTCTTGTACCATAATTTAGATTTACTCATTTCAGGAACTAAATCAGATAAGCTTATTGTGGTTTCGTCTGGTCATAAAACAGAGGGACGGTTTGGATCTAAAGTTAAAACTCATTATAGTTTGCGGACATACATAATTACCCATAAAGTAAATGATGTCCGCAATATTGATAAGGAAAATCTATTTCCTAACCTACATTAGCAACATAAGGACTTGTCAACTTATCCAACTGCTGCACCAGCAGACTGAGGAACAAACCGACATCTGTCACCACACCTACAGATTCTATTGAACCGCGATCGCTCAATTTAGTCACTACCGCTGGGTTAATGTCCACACAGACCATCTTCACACCCGCTGGAGTCATATTTCCCACCCCAATAGAATGAAGCATAGAAGATAGCATCAAAATCATATCTGCACCTTGGATGATTTGCGAATATTCCTGTTGTGCTAATATCAGGTTCATTTGGGTATCGGGTAAAGGTCCATCATCCCGAATCGAACCAGCTAGGGAGAAGGGAATGTTATTTTTCACACATTCATACATCACCCCACTTTTCACCACTCCCGCATCTACAGCTTTAGCGATGCTACCAAAACGGCGAATAATGTTAATTACCTTCAAGTGATGTCGATGTCCACCTCTGACAGCCACACCCCGCTTCATATCCACACCGAGAGATGTTCCCATCATATTTTGTTCCATGTCATGGACTGCGATCGCATTTCCGCCTAAAAGTCCTTGAACATATCCTTCCCGAACCAACCGACAGAGATGTTCACCACCACCAGTGTGAATCACCACTGGACCCGCTGTGACAACTACTTTACCACCGCTATCTTTAATTTTGCGTAATTCCCAAGCCACTTGTTCAACGACTATTTCCACCCGTCTTTCACTGGAAACACCGGAAGACATAAAGCTGAATTCTTGGGAGTTGCGTTGTTCGCGTGATTCGGCTTTGCGAACGGTGCGGATACCTAATACATCGACAACTACTTTGTCACCAATTTCTAAATCACGCAGCAGTTTACACTTAGCAACTATACCATTAGGAGTTTGAGAAATTGCGATCGCACCATCCATGCGTTGATTCTGCACTTTCAGCCATTCCCCATTTACCCGGATTTCAGTCGGATAAATCGTGCTGACATAGAAATCATCAGGAGCAACACCCGCTTGGATCACAGGTTCTAATTTAGCATCCCGTTCATCTTGGGGTAAATCAACCGCACCCAAATCAATCAACTGAGATATAATTTCTTCCATCACTTCGTGCGATGGTGCAGATACCCTCACCTCAGCCGCAGATGTACTTTGACGTTGTTCTCCCAAGTTGAATTTGAGAACTTGGAAACTTCCCCCCATTTCCACAATTAAATCTAAAGCGCGGTTAATTAAACCTGCATCTAGTAAGTGTCCTTCCATGCGGATAACACGACTTTCTACAGATGCGTTAGCGTGAATTTCCTCACCAATAGGTTCTGTCACCCGCAAAGTCAAGCATTTAGCCGCACCACCAGCTTTGAGAAATTCCGTTAAAGGGGTTTCAATAACTTGGAAACCAACTTCAGCCAAACGTGATTTTAAATTATCACTGGCTTTGTTCATAATCACGATGCTTTCCACATTCACCGCATTACAAGCGAAGTTGACAGCATCAGCTTCTTCAATAGCAATCCGCTTTTCCGGTGCAACGCGCATTTCAATGACGCGGTTAGAATAGGAATCAAAAGCACCGGGATAATACAGCAAATAACCATTTGCTAAGGGACAGAAGCAGGTATCAAGATGATAAAAACGCTCATCCATCAACCGCAGAGAAATCACCTCAATGTCCAGCCATTTCGCCAGGTAGGGGTGAGAATCTAATTCTGACCGAAAACCGTATCCAGCCCATAACCAACGCCCTTCCCGGTCTAATAATGCGTCACCAGCACCTTCAAAGGGCAGGTCTTTAGGAAGTGTGTAAACATTAAAACCATTGTTTTCAAACCACTGTTGAAAATACGGTTCTTCACCTTGACGTTCTTTATGTAAAAAGCGGCTGAGAACGACGTTTTCACCGAGGACTAAACCTGCATTGGCACTGAATACCATATCAGGCCAACCTTTTTCTGGGGCAACTAAATCAACAATGGCGTGATTTTTGATAACACTGTATAATTTATTCCATTGCTCCACCGCGCGATCGCGTGAGGACTTGTGAATATTCCCTTCCATCCAAGGATTAATCACATAATCCACATCATAATGGTCAGGAGCGCACATTAAAAACCGAATTTGGGAAACCATAAAAATTTTTACTTCGCTTTTCAGTAATCTCTTCTGGATACAGAGTTTTGGTGTTCTACTTCTGTCAAATCTGCTACTTAATTACTACCTTCTGTTTTTGGTAGGCTTTATAAGGATATCTTCATTATTCTATTACTGCTAGGGACAATGTGAGTGATAGGAGGGAAAAATGTGTTATGGGGGGTGTTATAGTGTGGCTAATAACCGTTTAGAGAAAAGCATAGATATTGAATAACTATTTATGAATACTGAAAATAGAAAAGGACTTAAAGAAGCTTTTGCAGTTTTTTTTGAAAATCCCAGTCGTGAATCATTACGTAAATTATTAATTGATCATACTGGCGAACATGATGATTTAGATTTTAAAAGTGCATTAATTACTCCGCCAATTTTAGCCAAGCATATTATCGCAATGGCAAATAAAGCTGGTGGTGTGATTGTATTTGGAGTTAAGGAAACAGAGAATGGGAAATTTGAGTCTGTAGGAATTGGATTAAATGATAAAACTCATTTTTTAAGAGATATTAATGCTTATGTACCTGATAAATTAAGTTATGAGGTAATTGATTTTAATTTTAATGAAATTGAGTATACAGAAATAAAAGGTAAATCATTTCGAGTAGTTATTATTGAATATTCACCAGAATATATTCCTTTTCTGTCTAAAAAAGATGGGGAAGGTATCAAGAAAAATTTGATCTATATTCGGAAAAATGCCAGTTCAGATATGGCTGAATATAATGATTTGCAAGATATTTTTAATCGTAGGTTAGAAACAAGTTTTTCATCTGCCAGAGAAATATCACTAACAGAGCATTTTAAAGAGCTAAAAGAGATTTATTCATTGATAAACAGAGGCTGGTGGTATGAGGATTTTAATTTTCCTGATCCTCCTCCACCAGATGATTTGGAATATGTAGCTAATCCTAAATATCCAAAAGAAGATTATGCTGATTTTGTAGTGAGAATGTTGAATTTGAAAAAATCAGTAATCGAATCAATAATAAAATCTGATAAATTTTTTAAATAACACGCATAGCACCTCATGTTATACGGGAGATACTGTATTAACAGACTTGATGCTAAAATAATATTTTCTATTGGAATATATAGGCGAAAAATGAAAATCAAATTCTCGAACTTAGGCAGTATTCAAGAAACAGAGTTAGATTTGCGTCCTCTGACAGTAATTATTGGACCTAATAACTCAGGTAAAACTTATATTGCTTATTCTATTTATGGTTTATGGCAGCGTTTTAGACAAATTTTAAACCACGGTAAATTAAAATTCAAACAGGACAATGAAGGTATTTGGTCACTACCAATAGATAATAACCTACTTGATTTTTTTATCCAAGATGCTGAAGAAATAGCAAAAAGGTTTCAAGGAAGTGATTTAGAAATATTTTTTCAGGATTCAAGTCATAAGCTTTTCTCTGAAACATCATTTTTAACGATAATTTCTCGCCAAGAAGTTGAGGATGCAATAAATAAATTAACTATAAAAAAACCTTTTGATATATTTTCTTTGATAGACAAAAATTACATACAAATAAAAGTTAGTCGTAAAAATAATACTTTATTTTTCAAATCTCAATATAAAAATGGGGGAAAAAATATAGCTTTAGCAGCGAAAACACTTTCAAAAGAATATTTTAGTAAATTTCATAAAACGGATACACCAGAAATATATTTTATTGAAGCTATAAAAAAGATACTTTTTTCTTCTGATACCATACCATTCCCGGCTGAACGAAATGCTTTTATAAATACCTATAAAATACTGGAGAATAAGCGATATCAAATCCTGAAAAAACAACAAAGAGAGTTAATTAGTAATACTAGCTTTGAGGAAGTTAACTTAAATAAAGCTCCAATTATCCGTTATCCGCAACCAGTAGAAGATTTTTTAGAGTTTTTATCTGACATAGAATTTACAAAAGAAATATCTTCAAATGAGAATAACGAATTTTATAAATTAGCAGATGATATTGAGAATCAACTACAAAACAAAAATCAAACATATTTTAAATCTACTCAACTTGGAGGAGAAGAAATTAAAGTTTTAGTCAAAAAAGGTTTAGAGATTGACCTATATAATGCTTCCTCTTCTATCAAGCAACTTGCGCCATTATTGTTATATTTAAGATTTCGCGCAAGTAAAGGTGATTTTCTGGTAATAGATGAACCAGAGATGAACTTACACCCAGAATCACAAGCAAAGCTATTGGAAGCATTATCTATTCTTGTTAATCTTGGTGTAAGAGTTTTACTCACAACCCATAGTCCATATATTATGGCACATCTGAATAATTTAGTTAATGGTAATCATGAAAATCCTGAAATATTAAAACGTCAATCTTCATCTTTATATCTTCAAGATGAAAGAGCATTTTTACATATTGATAAAGTTAGTGCTTATGAAATGAAAGATAATAAATTAGTTTCATTAAATGATCCAGATTATGGCATTAGATGGGATACTTTAAGTGATGTTTCTGTAGATATTCAACAAAAGTTTTTTCAAATTTATGAAGCAGGACAAGAAAAAGCAGATGAAACAGAAGAATAGTCCTGCTCAAATTCTCAAGGATAAAAAAGATAAACTTGACTGGCAAAATTTTAACTTTCTAGAAAATCTGCTAGTGTTCTGTTCAGTACCAGGAAGAAGTGTTCCTAAAGAAAGTGGAGTACATTTTCGGATAACGTTAGATTCTCAAAATCAAGCTATATGTATTTTATTTGAAATAGATAGAAGAAATGATCCTCTTATAAGAGATCAAAACTTAAAGCGTCCAGATTATATGTCTCTTTATATTGATTCTAATTCTTGCATTTGCACAATTATTGAAATGAAAGGTAAGAATCACAACTCTTTAGAAAATGGAATTGAACAAATTTTAAAATTGAAAGAAATTTTACAAACTGAGATATCTAATCATTTACCATCTAAACTAAAATTTCAATTTCAAGGAATTTTATTAACTCCATATAATTCACAAACTCCATTAAAAAAAATAGTAGCGGTAGCTTCAAAGGGTTTTATTATTCTACCAATTCAATATGATAATAAAGCAGAATTATTTCCTTATGTTTCAAAGAAAAATCAGATAACAGATAAATATAATCATCAAGAAATTACTGAATCAACAGCTTTATTTATTGAACAAATTTTAACAACAAGATCATTACCAAAACGTATACAGGATGACTATTATTCTAGCAATTTTCTAGTTGGAAATGATAGAGAAGGGATTTATATCAACTATTTATTGCCAAATGACACTGATTATATAACTTTGTTATCGAATACCAAATATACTGAAATTAATATAAAGGACAATGAAAATAAGGAGAAAATAAAAAATGAATTAGAGGTACTCAATTTAATAAATAGATTAGCAATCAAGTTTTCAAATAACCAAATCTCGAATTATGACAACTAACACAGCTAATAATCAAAGCTTTGAAACACTGTTGCAAGGTTTAGGAAAAGCTTCCGAAAGTCAAATTAAATCAGTTTTAGCTGAACGTGAAGTAGTACAACCAGAAGCAGAATTAACTCCTGAAATTATTACTTCTCTTCAACAAAAAATAGGTAATATCGTTTCTTTGTGAAACCGTGTATATCTTACTTAATATTTATTCTCTTTTTAACTAATTCACAAAGTTGTTGAAAATCATCAGGTTGTTCACTAAGAGGCTGTCTTAATAAATCCTTGACGACAGCATTTATTGCATCTTTACCAGTTATTCTATTCCCGCTTGTATTTTCTACCTTAAAACATTCATTAACAACGGTAGAAAATAGTTTTTTACCTCCCATTAAATCTATCCAATTACCATACCCAATTTCTAAATTTTCGCTACCTCCATAAAATTCAGCAAGAATTGTATTTAGTTTTTCCTCAATACTTTGTATATCAGTATATTGACATAAATCTTGTTTACGTTGCAAAAACTCTGGTATTTTTGTTGTTAATTTTGAAATTGCATCTTCTTTGGTTTTAAAATCACCAACTTTCTCAAAATTCTTAATCCACTTCTTTTTAAATTCTTCTCTACAGCCAATTATGACACTGTTAGCAGCTTCAAAAAAAACTCGTTCACGCGCAATACGTAAAATACACTGTTCTATTTTTTGACGATCACAATTAATATAAGAACTTTTAATTAAATAATCTATGGAAAGAAAATAATTTTCAATTTCTCGTTTTTTCCATATTAATAAATTATTCTTGGTTTCATCTGGAAAATTAGACCATGTACTTTCAACTTCTTCATTAGAACAATGGTCTCTGTCAATAATAAAATAGTATTCAGGGTGATGTGGATGCAAAGCTTCTGCTGCACTTCTGATATGAAAAGATGCACCAAGAGGTTTAACATCCACAAAAATATCATTATTAGTGAAAAGTGTATTTATGATAAAAGGATCTATTGAATTATCATCCTTACCTTCTACAAAAATAACGTGACTTGCGCCTTGTTTTACCTTTTCAGAAGGAATATTAGTCGTTACTTTAACAGGGGAAACGCATCTAAATTATCTTGACAAAATACAATTTTGATGTATCAACGAAGAAATCTTAATTTATCGTTTGATTGATTTTTTTGGAGTCATGGTGATTGATTAAAGTATTGTCAATAAGGAGGCATTAATGCGAATTTATAGGTCGTTATTGAGATTCAATTGTCCTTATTGATAAGATGCGTTTCCCCTGGTTACTTTAATCGTCATTTCATCCATCTCCACTAGACGATAATAGAATACGTCTATCAGATTCTACTGATGCAAAAATATCCTCAGAATGAGTTGCAACGATATACTGATTGTGCGGTGCAAGTTTATATAAATTATGAATAAATCGGCGATGCCATTCTGCATTAAGATGTAATTCTGGTTCATCAATCAGAACTATTCCTGGATAACGAGCAGTATATTTCCAAATCAAAAAAAGAGTTGATATTATTTCTTTTTGTCCAGAACTTAATCCGTCAAAAGTAAAAGATTCTCCACCATTTGTTGGCGTTACTCTAAACTCAATAGTATTATCAGGTGATGGACGCAATTTTTCAATAGTACCGGATGCGTATTTTCTCATTAGTCCATTTAATGTGTCCAAATCTTTTTCTGCTGCGGTATTATCTAAATTTTCAAACAGTCCACCTCTACTCATTAAGGAACGTAAAATTTCTAGTTTAAAGGTGCTAATGGTTAATTCTGGTCTAATTCTAAATCGGTTTCTTTTGTATGATTTATCTTCTTCAAGAATCATACCAAGTTCTGGGCTACCTTCTTGAATTTTTCTATAGCTATGAAAATAAATAAAATGGGGTAATATAGTTGGGTCTGTACTCAATCCTACTAAAGAATAGAAGAAATTCTCGATATTATCACGAGTAGAAAATGAATAAAAATTTTCCTGATTTATTAATTCCTGTAAAGCTTTTTTATTACTGTTACTGTGAAATTTAAATTTACCACTGCGAGTAATTTGCAGATTCACATCAAAACTATCATTACCAATATAAAAATCTCCACTAATGTTTGCTTCTTCTTTACCTGCTTGGATTAACAGGTCAGGAATATTAGTTAATATACTTGTAGAAAGAATTTTATGCAATGAAGAACTATCTTGAGATGCTGCTAAAAATAGCAATGCACAAGACTCTAATACTGATGTCTTACCTAGTCCATTACGACTACCCATAACGATGATATCTGGATCATCTTTTAGTTGTGGAACTGGAAAATTAAGTTCAATATCATCTAATCCCTTAAAATTTCTGATTTTTAAGTTTCTAATCTTAATAGATTTAGGTAGCTTATTAGATTGAGTGTGACCTTTATTAATTTCTACTTGATCAGTCATACATCAGTTCCTCTTTTCTTTCTATTCTTAGATTAACTAAGATATCCTTGATTATTCAACCTCATAATAGAAGATTACTCCAAAACAAAAATAAAAATCATTTGACAAACCACCCATTGTATCTTAGTCAGAATACTCACCTGTCGAAGAGTATGTTAACAACTTGTAACAAACCACCTATATTTAAAGTGATAAAATTCTTATCTGGAGAAATTTAGCTATGAGTAGATTAACACTGAGATTACCAGAAACACTACACCAACAATTAATCCAGTTAGCTGAAACTGAAGGTGTTTCTTTGAACCAATATATAGTTTATGCTTTAACTCGCCAAGCTGTATCCACAGAGTTTATTCAAGCAACACCAAAAAAAGAAATAATTGAGCAAGAACAGAGTTTTCAAACACTATTACAAGACTTAGGAAAAGCTTCCGAAAGTCAAATTAAATCAGTTTTAGCTGAACGTGAGGTAGTACAACCAGAAGCAGAACTAACTCCTGAAATTATTACTTCTCTTCAACAAAAAATAGGTAATTCTGTTTCTTTGTGAAACCGTGTATATCTTATTTAATATCTATTCTCTTTTTACAGCACTTTTCTTTTTAAATTAACACACCTATTAAAAAAAAAGACAAAAACAATATTTTATATTGCAAATGCCATTTTAACAATGCAAAAATTATTTTCAGAAAAAGAATCGAGTGAAATAGAAAAATTTGGGATTTATCATAGATTAAGACTAATATGTATATGTTTATATAGAAAAAATAAAGCTAGAAAGGTTTTGAGCTAATTACTTACGTGTGGAAGCTCGTTGTTCTGTGAAAATACTTACTATGCTTTCGACTTTTCCTTGATCAGATTTCCCCGTAGTAGAAAAAAATTATATTTTCATGAAACTACTAATTGACCACTTTGATATAAAGTCTGTTATCATTGTGGTCATGTTTTATAAGCTCTAAAATGCCTTCTATATATACAATCTCGCAGCTTTTGACTTTTTGTTTTTATCTCTTTATGAGAAATCACGGTTTGAACATAGTGGGAAAGAGCAGTATAGTAGAAAATTATTATTCTTTGATGTGCTAGTCAAAAAGGCTACTCTTTCATCCGAAAGTATCAGAGTATAACTTAGTAAGCGAATAATAGTTTTTTTTGATTACGTCAAAGCGTTAGGAGTATACTTTTGGATTAAAAAATTATGTGAAGTGTAGATGATGGACATCTATTAAAAATATGCTGAGTCAAGGTAAGCTTGGAGCAACCTAATCGTGATAATTGCTCAACCACAAAGAACTTACCTCAAGAACAAATCTCATACCTCTACTGCTAAAATTCTAGCCCAAAGAATACAGAAGATTAATGCACCTTGAAAGGGTTAGTTCTGGTGTTTACCACTACCGATTTACCAATATGTTTAGTATTTCCGGATATCAGATAACTAAAAAACTCTATAATGGTTCGAGAACACAGGTTGGTCGCAAGCATCGACAAACTGATCGAAACCCTGTAGTTAGCGAACCTTTTGTGTTAGAGGAGCGAGATATTAGACATCGCTTGACTATTCCCGAAAAATTATATGGTCGAGAAAAGGAAGTCAAAGAACGACTAGAAGCATTTGAGAGAGTATTCGTTTTTTTTACAAAAATATTTAATAATAATTTAAGTATTATTCCTGAAAGAAAACTTTTTGCTTGCAGCTTTGTTGTCGCAACTTTGCTATGTAACTATCAACAAGCAATGTCTAGGACGGGCTACGTCTACGCTCAAACTCCCAATCCTAGTTCACTACCATCAGATAGATTAGAAGATATTCCTGTCAATCCCTTACCGTCGGATGTGCTACCACAGCCGTCAATGCAAGAAGAACAACTACTTCCTCCCGTGGAACTACCGGATCAATCAATACCGGGGCAGGATGATGCTAATGCTAAATTTCAAGTCGATCGCATTGAAGTTGTTGGGAGTACAGTTTTCACACCAGAGGAGTTTGCCGCAATTACAAAGCCTTTTTTGGGCAAGGAATTAACATTTGTCGAGTTATTACAAATCAAAGATGTCATCACCAAGCTCTACACTGACAAAGGTTATGTCACCACAGGGGCTTTGATTACACCGCAGACACTAGAAGCTGGGACAGTCAAAATTCAGGTAATCGAAGGTAGTCTGCAAGAAATCAAAATCACTGGTAATCGGCGATTACAGAGTGGATACATCCGCGATCGCATTCAACTAGGCGCTAAAAAACCCCTGAATGTGCCGCGTTTAATAGAAAAATTACAACTACTCCGCCTCGATCCGCGCATTCAAAACCTCTCAGCAGAGTTACAAATGGGTGTAGTTCCAGGAACCAATATATTGCAAGTAGAGGTGCAAGAAGCCGACACATTCTCCCTCACCACAACCATAGATAATGGGCGATCGCCTAGTGTGGGCAGTTTTCGTCGCGGAGTAGATCTTCAAGAAGCCAATTTACTCGGTTTAGGTGATACCCTCAGCGTGGGATACGCCAATACCGATGGTAGTAATGCCATCAACGTGAATTACAAACTACCGATTAATGCCCACAATGGCACCATATCTTTAGGTTTTAATCAGGGTTGGAACCGCGTGATTGAAGAACCATTCACCGTCTTGGATATTCAATCAAATACCACATCTTACGAATTGAGTTATCGCCAACCACTGATACAAAAGCCCACTCAGGAATTAGCAATGGGGCTATCCTTCTCACGCCAAGAAAGCCAAACTGAATTAGGTCTGGATAATATTGGTGGATTTCCTTTATCACCCGGTGCAGATGCCGACGGCAAAACTAACATATCTGCCCTACGCTTCTTTCAGGATTATACCCAGCGCAGCACCAGCCAAGTCTTTGCCATGCGATCGCAATTTAGCTTTGGTGTAGATTGGTTCGGGGCTAACGTCAGTGACAATGCTCCAGATAGTCGCTTTTTCGCTTGGCGAGGACAGGCACAGTGGGTGCGAAAATTGGCATCTGACACCTTATTTTTAGTGAAAGGCGATTTGCAATTAGCCGCAGATTCCCTAGTACCATTAGAGCAATTTGGTCTTGGTGGACAGGTTAGTGTGCGGGGCTATCGCCAAGACACATTACTTACAGATAACGGGTTGTTGTTTTCAGCAGAATTGCGGTTGCCGATTGTGCGTGCCGCTAAAATTGATGGAGTACTGCAACTAACGCCTTTTATTGATGTGGGTCAAGGTTGGAATACCAAGGGCGATAATCCATCAACAAGTACATTAGTGGGTACCGGCTTAGGACTGCTGTGGAAACAGGGTAATAACTTCTCAGCCCGCCTAGATTGGGGTATTCCACTAGTTTCTGTAGAAGGTGACAAGAGCAGTCTCCAGGAAAATGGTTTGTACTTTTCAGTGAGCTATTCACCATTTTAAAAGAGGCGATCCTGTAGAGACATTGCATACAAAGTCTCTACATCCTTTTCACTCCTATGTCTATTAACCTTGCAGTTTCTCTTAATAATGGTAAGGATTCAGGATACAGAATATTTGATATAGCAGGGAACAGAAGAGAAAAATATTATTCCTTCTTCCTTCTTCCTTCTTCCTTATTCTTTCTTCTTCCTCCTGACTCCTGACTCCTAACTCCTTCTTCCTAACTCCTAACTCCTAACTCCTGACTCCTAACTCCTTCTTCCTGACTCCTGAATTCTTACTAATAATGTTATTTAAAATACTATTTAGGGAACAATAAACTTATATCAAGTTAAGGAAATTATTAGCCATGAGAGTTACACCCTTTCTATTTATGTTAACAACTGGGTTATTAACTCCAGGGCTAATGGCAGTGACACTCCCGTGGGGTAGCTGTGCATATGCTCAAGTCACATCTGATGGGACAACTAACACCATTGTGAACCCAAATGGCAATAATTTTACTATTCTTAATGGTATTGAAAAAGGTAATAATTTATTTCATAGTTTTAGTAATTTTTCTGTACCGACAGGTGGTTCAGCAACCTTTGATTTAATCAATACGCCTAACATTACAACTATATTTAATCGGGTAACAGGTAGAAATGTTTCCAATATTGATGGATTAATTCAAACTCTCAACAGCAATAATCCAGTTAGTTTGTTTTTAATGAATCCCAACGGAATTGTGTTTGGTCAAAATGCCTCCTTGAATATTGGCGGGTCATTTGTGGGGACAACAGCAAATAGTATTAAGTTTAGCGATGGTGTAGATTTTAGTGCAGAGAATGCTTCAGGTATCCCCTTACTGACTATGAGTATACCTGTAGGTTTGCAGATGGGAAGTAATCCCGGTGCAATTACCGTCCAGAACACCGGACATCTTTTGACATTCCTGATTCACCCTTTGGTATCTTCTCCAGATCGCAGCAACAATCCTCTAGGGTTAAGCGTTAACTCTGGCAATACCCTGGCATTAGTAGGAGGAGAAATCGCTTTAGATGGTGGCGTGTTAAACGCACCTTCTGGACATATTGAACTTGGTAGCGCCAGTAATGGCACAGTTAATCTCAACACCTCCGTTCCTATTTGGAGTTTTGATTATGGCAATCTCCAACAATTTGGTAATATTCAGCTTTCTCATCAATCCCTTACTGATGCCAGTGGTACTCCTGCGGGTTCTATTCACTTTCAAGGTCGAAATATTGGCTTAAATGATGCCTCTGCGGCCTTATTAGTTAATCAAGGCAGTGGCAATTCCGGCGATATCAGCATGAATGCGAGTGAGTCGTTAACACTGTGGGGATTTGGGACCAATGGATTTCCGCAAAGTCTGTTACGTGCTGATAACTTCGGCGATGGTGGAGGGGGTAATATCCTAGTTTCTGCCTCACAAGTATTCCTCAAAGATGGAGGCGCACTTCATGGAATCAATTTTGGTCAAGGTGCAGGAAGTAATATCTCTGTCGAAACTGGGGATTTGCTTCAGATTACAGGACTATCACCGATTAGCGGATTTGCCAGTTCACTGAACACAATTACCAGAGGTTCTGGGAAAAGTGGTGATATTCGAGTAGTTACCAACAAATTACAGGTTTTAGATGGTGCTGTAATTGGCAATTCTCCTTGGGGAAATGGAGCAGGAGGCAATACCACTATTAATGCTTCTGACTTCATCGAAGTAATCGGAGAAAACCCACAAAACCTGGCCGCAAGCGTAATAGTAGCAGGCACCTTTAGCCAAGCAAATGCGGGTCAATTAACTATTAACACCCCTAAACTAAGGTTGCGAGATGGAGGAGGTATAGTTGCCTCTACCGTAAATAGTGGCAATGGTGGAGATTTGTTCATCAATGTTTCCGACAGTGTTGAAGTCAGTGGAGTCGGGAGTTTTTCTGGTCTTCCTAGTCGAATTGGTGCTAGAGGAGAATTGCTTGCACCACCCATTCGACAACTATTTGGATTACCAGATGTGATCACAGGTAATACTGGCAAACTCATCCTCAATACCTCGCACTTGCAGATTACAGATGGGGCGATTGTCGGGGTTGATCATCAAAGTGTTGGCGATGCCGGAAAACTTGAAATTAATGCGGGTTCAATCCGACTCGACAATGGTGGTAGTCTTACCGCCGCTACTGCTGAGGGTGAAGGCGGTAACATTTTTGTAACCGCAAACGACTTGATCATGCGTCGTGGTAGTTCACTGATTACTAATGCAGGTGGTATTGGTAATGGAGGCAACATCACCATCAATTCCCCCATCATTCTGGGATTAGAAAATAGTGATATTGTCGCTAATGCAGTCCAAGGTAATGGCGGTAATATTCAAATCATGACCCAAGGCATATTCGGGTTAAAATACCGCAACGAACTTACTTCGGAAAACGATATTACAGCGAGTTCTCAATTTGGTGTTAATGGCACAGTCCAAATTAATAATTTTGGAGTTGATCCCAGTTCTGGTTTAGTGGAATTGCCAGAGAATGTCACCGACCAATCGCAACAAATAGCTACAGGTTGTTCTGATGATACTAGTAGTAGTTTTGTGGCAACGGGACGGGGTGGTATACCGCAAAATCCCAATCAACAAGTGAGCAGCGATGTCTACAACTGGCTACGCCAAGGCACTTGGACTGATATCCGCAATATCTCTGCATATCGTGGAAATAACGTAACTACGGCAAAAATACCCCAATCTCAACAAAAACTTGTCCCAGCTACATCTTGGCATCGTAATGCTGAAGGCAAAATTGAGTTAATTGCAGATAAATCTCCTGCTCAAGTGCAGCAATCATTAACCTGTGCTGCCGTTCCTCAAAGTTAATGATGTTAATAAAAATACTTTTTAGGGAACAATAAGTTGAAATCAAATCAAGGAAATTATTTAGTCATGAGAGTTGTACCCTTTTTATTAATCTTCACAACTGGGTTATTAACTCCAGGGATGATACGAACAGCGATACTCCCTTGGAGTAGCTGCGCTTACGCACAAGTCACATCTGATGGGACAACTAACACCATTGTCAACCCAAATGGCAATAATTTTAATATCCTTAATGGTATTGAAAAAGGTAATAATTTATTTCACAGTTTTAGTAACTTTTCTGTGCCTACAGGTGGTTCAGCAACCTTTGATTTAACCAATACGCCCAATATTAAAACTATATTTAGTCGGGTTACAGGTGGAAATATTTCCAATATTGATGGCTTGATTCAGACTCTTAACGGTAATCATCCTGCCAGTTTATTTTTGATGAATCCCAACGGGATTATATTTGGACAAAATGCCAGCTTAAATATTGGTGGGTCGTTTGTGGGAACAACTGCCGATAGCATCAAATTTGCCGATGGGACGGAATTTAGTGCAAATTATACGACAACACCTGCCTTATTGACCATGAGCGTACCTGTTGGTTTGCAGATGGGAAGCAATGCTGGAGCGATCGCAGTCGAAGGTACACCTGCCAACAATTTCTTCTTTCGGATGCCAACATTATCAACAGCACCAAATCAAACCCTGGCATTAATTGGGGGACAAGTGGATATCAATAGTGCCAACATTTCTGCGCCGGATAGCCGTGTGGAACTGTGGGCAATACAAAATGGTACTGTGGATATACTCACCTCTGGCAACTGGCAACTGGCGAGTTTATCTTCATCGCCAACATGGGGAAATATTACCCTGCAACAATCTTCCTATATCAACACCAGTGGGGCGATTGGGGGTGCGATCAACATCCGGGGGCGGGGGTTAACCCTTCAAGATGGCTCAAATATAGAATCCTCTACTGGTGCGAATGGTCAAGGACAGGGTATCAATGTCCAAACTACAGAATTTGTAGATTTATTAGGTATCTCTCATCCAGATAATTATATCCCTCCTGGGTTGTCCACTAGTGTGACTGGCAGTGGCGCAACTGCTGGGAATATCACGGTTGAGACTCCACGATTGCGCTTTGCTAATAGCGCATGGATCAACTCCCTTAACTTTGGTGTTAACTTTTTTACCTTTGCACCGATCAATAATGCCAGAACAGGCGATATTAAGGTTCGGGCTACAGATATAGAAATCAATGGTTTCACACCGTTTCCGAATCCGCTTACAGGGGTTTATGTCTCAGGGTTAATTACAACGTTAGTTGCGGGAGGGCAACAGAATGATAGTGGTGCAATTACGGTGGAGGCTGAACGGATACGATTACTGGATGGGGGACGCATTAGCACTGATTTATTTGGTGCTTTCTCGCCTGTGACTGGGAAAGCTGGAGATATTTCTGTGAAGGCAACTCAAAGCCTGGAGATTCGTGGGACAACAAGCAACAATTTTAACAGCGGGATCGTTAGTTCAATTCTCAACTCGGCTGATGGTCAAGGGGGCAATATTACAATTCAGGCAGGGCAACTTCACCTTACTGGGGGTGGAACCATATCCAGTCAGATCGCAGGTAGTCTGAATGCGGCGATCGCAGGTAGAGGTACAGCTGGGAATATCACGATTCAAGCTACTAATGTGCAGGTTAGCGATCCCGTGGTTGATGTTTACAGCCAAGCTCCCAGTGGTATCACTGTAGCGATAGGGCAGAATTCTACAGGCAAGGGAGGTAATATTAGCTTGACAGCCGATAACTTGCGCGTTTTCAATGGTGGACAAATTACCTCATCCACGGATGGCAATGGTGCGGCAGGTAATATCAACTTGCAAGTCAACAATATAACTGTAGAAGGTAATTCCCAACTCTTAACTAATGGTCGCATTCTCCCCAGCATCATTACAGCAGCTTCTACTACCACCTCTGATGCTGGTTCAGTTAATTTAGTGGCTAATCAACTCAATGTTCTTGATAATGGGCAAATTTCTGTTAGTAATACAGGTGGCGGTGACTCAGGGAACTTGCTGATTAATGCCAACCGAATCAAGCTCGAACAAGGTGGTAGTCTCGTTTCGGAAGTCTCCGCAGGCGATCGCGGTAATATTAGTCTCAACACTGATCTTCTGCTAATGCGTTATGGCAGTAAAATTAGTACCAATGCCACAGGTACAGCGACGGGCGGCAATATCAGCATTAATGCACCCATTATTGCAGGTTTTGAAAATAGCGATATTACCGCTAATGCCATTACAGGGACTGGTGGGAATATCCAAATTACAACACAAGGCATCTTTGGTTTAGAGTTTCGTGATCAACTCACAGACGAAAATGACATAACTGCCAGTTCTCAATTTGGAGTTAGCGGTACTGTAGACATTAATAATATTGGCATTGACCCCAATTCTGGCTTAATTGAATTACCTGCAAACTTAGTAGATTCATCTCAACAAGTTGCCGCAGGTTGTGCAGATACAAGTGGTAGTAGTTTTATCGCTACGGGAAGAGGTGGAATACCCCAAAATCCCAATCAACAAGTAGGCAGTGATGTTTACGACGGGCTACGCCAAGGCACTTGGTCGGATATTCGTGATATCTCTGCATATCGTGGTAATAGCGCAGTCAAGGCACAAATTCCTAAATCGACCCCATCTTTAATCTCAGCTACATCTTGGTATCGTAATGCTGAAGGCAAAATTGAGTTAATTGCAGATAAATCTCCTGCTCAAGTGCAACAAGCATTAACCTGTGCTGCCGTTCCTAAAAGTTAATGATGTGATTAAAAATACTTTTTAGGGAACAATAAGTTGACATCAAATTAAGGAAAACTTTAGTCATGAGAGCTGTACCCTTTTTATTAATCTTAACAACTGGGTTATTAACTCCAGGGATGATGCGAACAGCAATTGCTCAAGTGACATCTGATGGTACAACTAACACCATCGTCAACCCAAGTGGTAATAATTTTAATATCCTTAATGGCATTGAAAAAGGTAATAACTTATTTCACAGTTTCAGTAATTTCTCTGTACCCACTAGTGGTTCAGCGACTTTTGATTTAACCAATACGCCCAATATTACAACTATATTTAGTCGGGTTACAGGTGGAAATGTTTCTAATATTGATGGCTTGATTCAGACTCTTAATGGTAATCATCCTGCCAGTTTATTTTTGATGAATCCCAACGGCATTATATTTAGGCAAAATGCCAGCTTAAATATTGGCGGTTCTTTTATAGGGACGACAGCAAACAGTATCAAGTTTGCCGATGGATCAGAATTTAGTGCCATCAATCCGACTGCATTGACGTTGTTGACTATGAGTGTACCAATTGGACTTCAGTTGGGTCAAAATCCAGCCGACATTCAAGTCAATCAAAATGGACATACCCTGTCTCAACCTCTTCCCAGAATTTTCCCTTTTCCCACCACCCGCGATCGCAATAATCTTGGGTTAGCCGTCAATCCAGGCTATACATTGGGTCTAATAGGTGGGAATATTCTCCTGAATGGTGGCATTTTAACCGCAGAATCGGGACGGATTGAATTAGGTAGTGTAAACCAGGGAAGTATTGGCATCAATCCTGATAGCCAAGGATTTGCCTTCGACTATAGCCAGATCAATCATTTTGGCAATATCCAATTATCACAACGCGCCCTATTAGATGTGAGTGGTGCGCCTAGTGGTTCTATCCAACTCCAAGGTGACAATATTTATCTCCGGGATGGTTCTAAAATCTTGGCTCAAAATCAGGGAGTCACAGCAGGGGGAATTCTTCAAGTCAGCGCCCAAGACTTGATCGAAATTTCGGGATTTTCAACCACTATTCCCAGCACCTCCTCAATCCAAAGTGAGACGGTTGGACTCGGTAAAGGCAATGATGTGATTGTTTCAGCCAAACATCTATCAATGCAAACAGGCGGGCAAATTCTTAATTTCAGCTATAGTAGTGCGCCCACTGGCAAAACCACCATTAATACTTCTGAATCCTTTGCATTATCAGGCTTTGCTGCTCCTTTTCCCACCCAAGCTAGTGCCATTGTTTCCCAAAATTTTAGTAGTGGATTTATAAATCCCATCAGCATATTTACCGGACAGCTAGAGATTTTAGAGGGTGGAACTTTGAGTTCTGTGGTTTTGGGTTCTGGTAGAGGTGGGGATATAAATGTAACTGCCAAGTCTATTGACATAACAGGTATTAATCCCTTAGCACAATTACCTAGTACACTTGCAACCACAACTTTTACATCCGGGAATGCGGGAAATCTGCGAATTGAGGCGGGAACAATTCTTGTCCGTGATGCCGGACAACTGACTGGCAGCACATTAGCAGCAGGTAACGCTGGTAATCTGATACTCAATGCCTCTGAGTCTATCACCATCACAGGTGAAGACAGTCGTATTGGTTCTAGTGCGGTGAGGTTGTCACCATTGTTCCAAGCCCTGTTTGGATTGCCAGAACTGCCTACGGGTAATTCAGGAAGTGCAGAAATTACAACGCCTCAGCTACGCATTAGTGACCAAGGAGTTATTGGTGTCAGAAACGAAGGACCAGGAGATGCTGGTAACTTACTGCTGCGAGCCAATAGGATTAATTTAGAAACAGGTGGTACGATATCTGCCGCCACCAATTCTGGAGAGGGAGGGAATATTGCGATCGCATCCGATAGAATCTTAATGCGCTCTGGCAGCAGTATTACAGCAACCGCAGGTGGTACTGGCAATGGAGGTAACTTATCCATTGATTCTCCCATTATTATCGGATTAGAAAACAGCGATATTATCGCCAATGCAGTAATTGGAAGTGGTGGAAATATTGATATCACCACGCAAGGTATATTTGGCTTAGAGTTTCGCAACCAACTTACCCCAGAAAGTGATATTACAGCCAGTTCTCAATTTGGGGTCAGCGGTACGGTAGACATTAACAATTTTGGAGTTGACCCCAATTCTGGCTTAGTCGAACTACCTTTAAACTTAGTAGATTCATCTCAAAAAGTTGCCGCAGGTTGTGCCGATAGTAGTGGTAGTAGTTTTATTGCTACGGGAAGAGGGGGAATACCCCAAAATCCCACACAGGATGTGAGGAGCGATGTCTACGGGCTACGCCAAGGCACTTGGTCGGATATCCGCGATATCTCTGCATATCGTGGTAGTAGCGCAGTCAAGGCACAAATTCCTAAATCGACCCCATCTCTGATTCCAGCTACATCCTGGCATCGTAATGCCCAAGGCAAAATTGAGTTAATTGCAGATTCTCCTGCTCAGGTGCAGCAATCATTAACCTGTGCTGCTGTTCCTAAGCCCTAAGTAGTCAGACAGAGCGATCGCAATAACTGTAAATATTCTATCCCATCATTTAATTTTATTGCTATCAACAGAGTCCGTTCATGTCCAAGTTGTCTAGTCAGTAAGTCCTATAGAGAAGAGACTTCCAACCAAAAAAATATCCCGTCGTTGTGACGGCAGAAGAAAGAAAAGTCGCTTTGATTTGGTGAACTTGGATAGCGTATCCTACGGGAAGCAAGCTACGCGGAGCGTCCCGGAGGGAACTAGCGCTGCTGCAAGCAGTACATCTTTTTTATGGAGTTCTCATCAATATGCATCTTTGGACAACCCTTATTTCGTCTCTACAATCTTTGTCGGAGATGTTTTTTGTAAAACAGTAAAAATACTGATGAAAAATAATAAGTGATTAACAAAGTCAAGTATTTCTACACTAGAAAGGCATTAATAAAAGCCATAGTATAAATGACAAAATATCTAAGTACAGATTCAGATGTCAAATCAAACTTTAAAGGCTGCTAGTAGCAAATTAGTCAGTCAAGTTCAAATAGCTGCATTTATTACTTTAGCAACTCTTTTCTCATCGCCAGTTCATGCGATTACCCTAGTCCAAGATCGGAACGCTTTACAAAGTAATGACCAAATCGAATGGTCAAGTTTAGGAAAAGTATTAAACCCTTTTGCTCCCAGTCCTAGTGACTTTCTTCCATATTCATTTTCAGGTCAATCTTCTCATGGTTTAGGGATAAGCGTAAATATTCTGCCAGCAGGAGGAGATATTACTCCACCATTTATTTTTCAAAATAACCCACCAGTTCAAACTAACTTTGCTCCTGGGGATTTTCTTTTATTTACAGGTTTTAGCCCTACTGTTATTCCCACTGGAAATCCTAACCCTCTAACGATTATTTTTGATAAAAATGTTAAAGCTGCTGGAACTCAAATTGCTGCAAGTGGTAGCGAAAATATAGATTATGAAGTTTTTATATCAGCATTTGATGATGCCAATAACTTACTTGGAACATTTTCTATTCCAGGAATTTCTTCCGGCGCACGTGATAATTCAGCCGTCTTTTTAGGTGTAACCAGCGATACAGCCAACATCAAAAGCTTAGTTTTTAATACTTCCTCACCACAACGTGGTTTTGGAATTAATAAAGTCAGTATTACGACAGTTAACGAACCATATACTGGTGTTAGCTTATTAATTTTTGGTGCTTTAGGCTTATGCTTGAAAGGCTATAAATTTGATCAGCGCAAACTAAAATTAGGACTTACACAAATTGAAAAACCTTAGAGAGTGTTTGAAAAGTCTTGGGTGATGATTTTAGACACTTGCAGATCCCCCCTAACCCTCCTTAACAAAAGGGAAACTAGAGTCAAATTCCTTCTTTTTAAGGAGAGTCACTGCCTTGAGCAGGTTCCCCAACTTGTAGCAAGTAGCGTGGATTTAGGAGGATCTAAAGTTTTTAATACATTAGCAACTACTTTTCAAACATCCTCTCAGGCTAAAAACGGAAATAGTGCATAGTCTTAACCAAAAAGTATTCAGCTTGATTCTATACTAGATATCGGATTACTAATAACTCAATTACCACAAGAAATATTCATACATCTCTCTACAATATTTTCTACTAAAATTCGGGAAAACAACTATCTTTTATATCTACTGTAAAAACCTATTAAAGAGAATTTAAAACTCAATAGAAATATTATTATTTCGCAAACTCCAACTTTGAAAATCTAGCTAAGGGGATTTTTTGGCAATGAAAAAATTACATGGATATTCCATCTGGAATTTGAAGAAAATACTGTCTACACTCACAACTGGATTATTTTTTTCGAGCATGGTTTCACCCGTAATAGCTCAGGTGATATCTGATGGCACAACCAACACCATAGTCAACCTAAATGGTAATAATTTCAATATTCTTAATGGCATTGAAAAAGGAAATAATTTATTTCATAGCTTCACTAAATTTTCAGTACCAACCGGTGGTTCTGCTAGTTTTGATTTAGTTAATACGCCTGATATTAGAACTATATTTAGTCGAGTAACTGGTGGAAATATTTCCAATATTGATGGCTTGATTCAGACTCTTAACGGTAATTATCCTGCCAGTTTGTTTTTGATGAATCCGAATGGGATTATTTTTGGTAAAAATGCTCGTTTGGATATTGGTGGGTCATTTGTGGGAACGACAGCGAATAGTATTAAGTTTAGCGATGGGGTAGAATTTAGTGCTGATAATGCTTTCATAATGCCATTGTTAACTATGAGTGTACCTGTGGGTTTACAGATGGGCAGTAATCCTGGTGCAATTACAATATCAGGAACAGGACATAAATTCATCTCTTTCGGTGCAGCAATTAACGGCACTGCTAGTACAGAGAAATTAAGCGTAGAACAGGGAAAAACATTAGCATTAGTTGGTGGAGATATTATTCTAGATGGGGCAGTTTTAACTGCTAAACAAGGAAGAATTGAATTAGGAAGCTTGAATGGAAGGGAATTTGTAAATCTTAAGCTACTAGAACAAGGTTTGACATTGGACTATGCTCAAGTGTCAAATTTAGGAAATATTCACCTCTCACAAAAGTCATTGCTGGATACTAGTGGTAGTCCATCTGGTGATATTCAGTTACAAGCAAAAAATATAAGTATTGCAGAAGGTTCATTAGTTTTAACCCAAAACCAGGGCAGCCAAGGAGGGGGAATGCTTAATGTCAATGCAACCGAATTGTTAGAAATTTCTGGCTACCTTCCCACAGTGGGAATTCGTACCAGTCTACTGAGTGAAGCATTAGGAACCGGAACTAGCGGAGATATTAGGGTTTCTACTAAACGCTTAGTTATTAAAGATGGTGCTGGAATTGATAACAACACTTATGGTCAAGGTAATAGTGGCAGCATTAATATTAATGTCTCTGAGTCAATAATAGTTAAAGACTATGACCCAGCTAATGCTTTCTCGACGATCTCATCAACAACATCGTCTACAGGAGTAGGTGGAAATGTGACTGTTTCTACCCCAGATTTATTAGTAGTTAATGGTGCTGTTGTTGGTAGCATTACCACAGGTAATGGTGCTGGTGGTAACTTAGTAATTAATGCTGATCATATTCAAGTAAGCGGAAATAATACTCCTGGTACTACGGCTTTGTCTACAGCTAGTTTAGTTGCGGGGAATGCGGGTGATTTGACTATCAATACAAACAAATTAATAGTTGATAATAGCGGAGCGGTGACTAGTTCTAGTGTGGGCAAGGGTAATGCTGGTAACATCAAGATTAATGCTTTGGAATCGATTGAGATAACTGGAAATTTGCCAAAAGCAGAGAATTCCAGTCAAATTAGGTCTATAGTTAAAATTCCTAGCGCGTTTGCACAAAGTTATTATAATATTTCTGCAATTCCTCAAGGTAACAGTGGAAATATATATATTAATACTCCATCTCTCAAGATTAATAATCAAGCATCAGTGACAGTGACAAATCACGGGATTGGAGATTCTGGGACAATAAATATTAATGTGGGATCTTTATTACTAGATCGCAATGCTGGTATTACTGCCAGTACAAATTCTGGTGAAGGAGGCAATATTTCTCTAAAGTTAGAAAATCTCCTATTAATGCGTAATAACAGTTTAATTGACACAGAAGCTAAAGGCTTAGGCAATGGGGGTAATATTACTATTAATTCTCCTATCATTGTCGGTTTAGAAAACAGTGATATCGTTGCCAATGCAGTCCAAGGTCATGGTGGTAACATCAACATCACTACCCAAGGTATCTTCGGGCTAACATACCGTGACCAACTCACCACAGACAATGACATTACAGCCAGTTCTAAATTTGGTGTGAGCGGTACGGTTAATATTAATAATATTGGCATTGACCCCAATTCTGGTTTGGTTGAATTACCAGAAAATGTCACCGACTCCTCCCAACAAATAGCCAGTGGTTGCTCTGCAAATCAAGGTAGTAGTTTTGTGGCAACAGGAAGAGGAGGAATACCGCAAAATCCCAATCAACAAATGAGCAGCGATATCTACAACGCTCAACGCCAAGGCACTTGGACTGATATTCGTGATATCTCTGCATATCGTGGTGATAGTGTAGTCAAGGCACAAATTCCTAAATCGACCCCATCTTTGATCCCAGCTACATCCTGGCATCGTAATACTGAAGGCGAAATTGAGTTAATTGCAGATAAATCTCTTGTCTTGGTACAAAAATCATTAACCTGTGCTGCTGTTCCTAAAAGTTAATCATGTGATAAAAATGCTTATTGAGGGAACAATAAGTTTAAATCAAGTCAAGGAAATTATTTAGCCATGAAAGTTGTACCATGTCTATTGAGCTTAACAACTGGGTTATTAACTTCAGGGATAATGGGATCAGCGATACTCCTTGGGAGTAGTTGCGCGATCGCTCAAGTGACATCTGATGGGACTACTAACACCATCGTCAACCCAAGTGGTAATAATTTTAATATCCTTAATGGCATTGAAAAAGGTAATAATTTATTTCACAGTTTCAGTAACTTTTCTGTGCCTACAGGTGGTTCAGCGACATTTGATCTAACTAATACGCCAAATATTACAACCATATTTAGTCGAGTAACTAGTGGAAATGTTTCTAATATTGATGGTTTGATTCAGACTCTTAATGGTAATAATCCTGCCAGTTTATTTTTGATGAATCCGGCAGGAATTGTATTTGGGCAAAATGCCAGCTTAAATATTGGTGGTTCGTTTGTGGGAACTACTGCTAATAGTATTAAATTTGCCGATGGCACAGAATTTAGTGCCACGAATACCAGTACGGCACCTTTGTTAACCATGAGTGTACCTGTAGGGTTACAAATTGGGGCCAATGCTGCATCCATTGAAGTGCAAAGCAAACTACAAATTCCGACTAACCAAACTTTGGCATTAGTCGGTAGTCAAATTGATATCACAGGAGCAAGCTTAACTGCTCCTGATGGGTCTGTAGAGTTAGGGGCGGTGCAAAATGCCCAAATCAAGATGGACAATCAAACTGGATGGCAATTGACAAGTTCTGCGGCTACTGCTAACTGGGGTACGATTACTTTACAACAAGATTCATTAGTCGATACAAGTGGAATTAATGGTGGGGCAATCTACGTAACAGGAAGGGGATTGACCTTACAGGATGGGTCAAGCATTAGGTCTGATACTTCGGTGGGTCAGGGTAGGGGAATTATTGTCAATACCACAGAATTTGTTGACCTATTGGGAGCTTCTAGCCCAGGACAAATCAATCGTGGTTTAGGAACATTTATAAATAGTGGAGCAACAGGCCGAGCTGGAGATATCAAGATTGAAACTAGGCACTTACGGATTACTAATGGAGCTAGGCTTCAATCTACAACCTCTGGCAACAACTCTAGATCGGGAGATATAAAAATCCAAGCTACAGATATAGAAATTTTTGGCACTAACCCATTTCCTGCTTTTGGCACTACTTACCTACCTACTGATATTACTACATTAATTTCCGGTGGAAACAACAATGAGGGTGGCAATATTACCATTGAAACTGCTCGACTGCGTACTGTGAATGGTGGTTTAATTAGTTCCGATATTTTTAGAGGTACATTAGGCAAGGCTGGTAATATTTCTATCCAAGCTACCGAGAGTTTTGAAATTGCAGGTGGAACAGGAAGGTTAAGCTCTGGGGTTACAACTTCAATACAGCCATCGAGTGCAGGTCAAGGAGGAAATATCTCTATTGAGACGGGAATATTAAAGGTGAGTAATGGCGGTTCGATTCGCAGTACCCTAGCAGGAAATGGTACTGCCGGAAATATCACTATCCGAGCCACAGATGTGACCGTCAGCGACCCAGTTATCGAGCCTTTTAGTCAGTTAGTGACTGGCATTAATACCTCCGTGGGTAAAAATGTAGTTGGTTCGGGTGGTACTATTAACTTAACAGCAGAAAAATTGCGCGTCTTCAATGGTGGACAAATCACTTCATCCACAGATGGCAACGGTGCGGCGGGTAATGTTAATCTGCAAGTCAATAATATAACCATAGAGGCTAATTCCCAACCCTTAACTGATGGTCGCATTCTCCCCAGCACCATTACAGCAGCTTCTAATACCACCTCTGATGCTGGTTCAGTTAATCTAGTGGCTAATCAACTCAATGTTCTTGATAATGGACAAATTTCCGTCAGTAATATCGGTGGCGGTAATTCCGGAAACTTGCTCGTTAATGCCAACCGAATCAAGCTCGAACAAGGTGGTAGTCTGCTTTCGGAAGTCTCCGCAGGCGATCGCGGTAATATTAGTCTCAATACTGATCTTCTGCTAATGCGTTATGGCAGTAAAATTAATGCCAATGCCACAGGTACAGCGACGGGCGGCAATATCAGCATTAATGCACCCATTATTGCAGGTTTTGAAAATAGCGATATTACCGCTAATGCCATTACAGGGACTGGTGGGAATATCCAAATTACAACACAAGGCATCTTTGGTTTAGAGTTTCGTGATCAACTCACAGACGAAAATGACATAACTGCCAGTTCTCAATTTGGAGTTAGCGGTACTGTAGACATTAATAATATTGGCATTGACCCCAATTCTGGCTTAATTGAATTACCTGCAAACTTAGTAGATTCATCTCAACAAGTTGCCGCAGGTTGTGCAGATACAAGTGGTAGTAGTTTTGTGGCAACCGGTAGGGGGGGAATACCCCGAAATCCTACTCAGGATGTGAGGAATGATGCTTATGGGTTAAGCCTACGTACTTGGTCGGATATCCGTGATATTTCAGCATATAGTGGTAATAGCGCAGTCAAGGTACAAATTCCTAAATCGACCGCAGCTCTGATCCCAGCTACATCTTGGCATCGTAATGCTGAAGGCAAAATTGAGTTAGTTGCAGATAAATCTCCTGTTTTGGTGCAACAAGCATTAACCTGTGCTGCCGTTCCTACAAGTTAATCATGTTATAAAAAATGCCTATTTAGGGAACAATAAGTTTAAATCAAGTCAAGGAAATTATTTAGCCATGAGAGTTAGACCCTTTCTATTGAGCTTAACAACTGGGTTATTAACTCCAGGGATAATGGGATCAGCGATACTCCTTTGGAGTAGTTACGCGTATGCTCAAGTTATATCTGATGGTACTACTAACACCACTGTTAACTCAATTAGTAATGATTTTAATATCCTTAATGGCATTGAAAAAGGTAATAATTTATTTCACAGTTTCAGTAACTTTTCTGTGCCTACAGGTGGTTCAGCGACATTCAATTTAACTAATACACCAAATATTACAACTATATTTAGTCGGGTGACAGGTGGAAATATTTCCAATATTGATGGCTTGATTCAAACTCTCAACAGTAATAATCCAGTCAGTTTGTTTTTGATGAATCCTAAGGGCATCGTGTTTGGTGAAAATGCCAGTTTGAATATTGGGGGGTCGTTTGTGGGGACGACAGCCAATAGTATTAAATTTGCCGATGGCACAGAATTTAGTGCAGTGAATGGGAATAATTCACCATTGTTAACAATGAGCATACCTATTGGGTTGCAATTGGGTAATTCTACAAGTCAGATTCAGATACAAGGTCAGGGTAATGATAGCATTGTGCCTACAAATAACTTGGGAATAGTAGGCTCTCTGGGAAAAACCATCGCCTTAGTTGGAGGAGATGTCACGTTTACGGGCGGTGTAATTACTGCCCTTGCGGGGCGAATTGAAGTAGGTGCAGTGGGTAGTGGGACTGTAGATTTGACCCCTACTCCCGCAGGATGGCAATTAGGTTATTCACAAGTTGAAAATTTTCGAGATATAAAATTTACGGAGCGTTCTTCTCTGTGGAATCCTGATTTTTTAGGCAATCCTTTTGGGGGTATTCAGGTTGTAGGGCGAGATATAACCTTGGATCAATCCCAAATTGCTGCCGCCACAGTCGGAAGTGGGCAGGGTGGTAATATTACAGTGAGTGCAGAGCGATCGCTCTTGTTGGCTGGTGTAAATCCTTCTGCTCAAGCTCCCGGTTCCTGGATTGTCAATCAGGTGACTCCAGGGGCGACTGGAAACGGGGGAGAAATAAAAATTAAAGCTGGTAACTTGACTTTACAAGATGGTGCAGGCATTGAAACCCTTAGCTTAGGTACAGGAGCCGCAGGTAAAGTGGAAGTCGTAGCAGATACCATTACAGCTAGTGGTGTCATCGCTCTGCAATCTCCCTTCTTTGGATCTACCGTTCTTAATAGCCGAATTGGCAGTCAAGTCTATGGAGCCGGAAATGGGGGAGATGTTTCCTTGGTGGCTCGACAACTCATAATTGAAGAGGGTGCTTCAGTCGCAACATACGTCTTCCCAGGAGCAACTGGACGGGGTGGAAATATTTCGATTGATGTCGCAGATGATATTTCTGCCTTGCGAGCGAATGCCATTGGGTTTCAGACCAGTGGTATTATTGCTGCCACATTTGGAATTGGTGATAGCGGTAATATCAAGGTTTCTTCAGGTAAATTAAATCTTGTTGATGGAGGAACAATTAGCACCATTACTTCTCGCTTGCCAGGAATACCTGGTACGGGAATTGGTAACGCTGGAGATATTACCTTAGTTGTACGTGAAGCGAGCAATGTAATTGGAGTATCACCCATTTCTACCTCCCAAAACAGCTTTATTGGCAGTCTCAGCACTGGCTCTGGCAATACTGGCAATTTGTTAATAACGACACCATTACTATCTATACAAGATGGTGCCACCTTGGGAGTGATTACTGTACCAGTGATTGGTGGACTTGGAGACCCCAACCAAGTAACTAATCTGGGGAGTAATGGTTCTGTGACTCTAAATGTAGGCGATCGCTTAACTGTTAGCGGTCTCAGTCCTATAACTGGCGGCAGTAGTAGTTTAAATAGCGCCAACTATAGCAGTTCCAAACCTGGAGATGTCACAATCACAACCAATCAATTGCTCGTTCTCAATGGTGGGATCATTAGCAATACGACTGTGGGAAGCGGTGATGCTGGGACTTTGACAATCCAAGCCAATGACATTCTGATAGATGGTGAAAATAATTTTGCAGTGATCGCTGCAAGCGCCCCCCTTGTAGATGCCATTACTCGGAACTTGTTTAAGCTGCCAGACTCTCCCACAGGTAACACAGGTGTTATCAATATTAATACTCAACAATTAACCCTCCGCAATCAAGGTTTTATCAGCGTTACTCATCAAGGTGTTGGCAATGCAGGAGAGTTAAACATTCAAGCTGACGGATTATTTTTAGACACTGGGGCAATTACTGCAACTACGGCATCTGGAAAAGGCGGTAACATCAATATAGCATTAGCAAATATACTTTTGAGTCGTCGTGGTAGTCAAATAAATGTCGAAGCAGGAGGTAATGGTAATGGTGGCAATATCAACATCAATGCTCCGGTGATTGTTGGCTTAGAAAACAGCGATATCATTGCCAATGCTGTCAATGGTAATGGTGGCAATATCAACATTACTACTCAAGGCATCTTTGGTTTAGAGTTTCGCAACCAACTTACTTCAGAAAGTGATATTACCGCCAGTTCTCAATTTGGAGTCAGCGGTATGGTAAATATTAATAATATTGGCATTGACCCCAATTCTGGCTTAATTGAACTACCTACAAACTTAATAGATTCATCCCAAAAAGTTGCCGCAGGTTGTGCAGATACAAGTGGTAGTAGTTTTGTCGCTACGGGAAGGGGTGGCATACCCCAAAATCCCATTCAGGATGTGAGGAGCGATCTCACTTGGTCTGATATCCGCAATTTGAATGCATATCGTCAAAATAGCCCAGTCACAGCCAAAATATCAGAAATTCCAGCATCTTTAGTCCAAGCAACTTCCTGGAGACGTAATGCGAGCGGGAAAATTGAATTAGTTGCAGATAAATCTATTGCGTCAACACCACAATTATTGACTTGTGCTGCGGTTACTAAAAACTAATTTTTGGGAATAATAATTACAAGTCTAAATGGAGATGGTGTAAATGAAGTTAACTGCTGTGTATTTGGGTTTGATCAGTGGAATCTTGGCAGGTGGGATGATTTTCCCTGCAAATGCACAGGTAACATCAGATGGCACAACTAACACCATCGTCAACCCAAGTGGTAATAATTTTAATATTCTCAATGGTATTGAAAAAGGTAATAATTTATTTCATAGTTTTAGTAATTTTTCTGTGCCTACAGGCGGTTCAGCGACATTCGATTTAATTAATACACCAAATATTACAACTATATTTAGTAGGGTTACAGGTGGAAATATTTCTAATATTGATGGCTTGATTCGGACTCTTAACGGTAATCATCCTGCCAGTTTATTTTTGATGAATCCCAACGGGATTATGTTTGGAGAAAATGCCAAATTGGATATTGGTGGTTCGTTTGTGGGGACAACTGCTAATAGTATCAAGTTTGCTGATGGTGCAGAATTTAGTGCGGTAAATCCAACTGAACCACCTTTATTAACGATGAGCGCACCTGTGGGATTGCAAATGGGCAATAATTCTGCTGCCATCAAAGCTGAAGGGAGAGGATATAAAGGATATACAAGTAGAGTTTTTTTTATAACTGGAGATCCAGACTCTACAGAACTACGGGTCAAACCAGGGAAAACTTTAGCATTAGTAGGTGGTAATTTACAAATAGATGGATTTGTATTGAGCGCCCCACAAGGGCAGGTAGAACTGGGTAGTACAAAGGGAACTGGACAAGTTAATTTAGTTTCCAATGCACAAGGTTATACTTTGGGCTATGAGAATGGGCAAATTTTTGATGATATTCAATTAGTAGAAAGGTCACTTATAGATGTAAGTGGTGTAAATTCAGGCTCTATTCGTTTGCAAGGAAGAAATATCCTTGTAAGTGACGGTTCATTGTTGTACTCAGAGAATTATGGCGATCTTCCTGGTGGAGAACTGAGTCTTCAAGCATCGGCAGGAATTGATATAATTGGTAGAAGCGACAATGGAGTTGTGCCGAGCGGACTGCGTAGTGAAACCTATGGAATTGGAGTAGGTGGAAATATTAGTGTTTCTGCTCAAAAGCTTACTGTCCAAGAAGGCGCTGCTTTAAATACTATAGTCGCTAGAACTGCTGACAGTGGTAATATCGAAATCAATGCAAAAACAATTGAAGTATCTGGTTTTTCGCTAATAAACCCAGATAATGTTACTGGCATTGGCACTCTGAGCTTTGCTTCGGGTAATGCTGGTGATGTCTTCGTCAATGGTGATAATTTACTAATATCAGATGGAGCTTCAATATCTTCACTGACTTTTAGCACTGGAAATAGTGGTAAGGTTTCAATTCGCAATCAAAATACCAGGGTCATAGGCAACAGCCCTTCAGGATTTGATAGTGCGATTACCTTAGCGACATTCGCATTCGGAAATAACCAAGATTTGACACTGGATACCGCCAAATTAGAAATTTTAGATGGGGGAAGAATAGGTTCATCTACACTCTTTGCTGGTAATGGGGGAAATGTAAATATCAATGCAAGTGAAGAAATCTTAATTAGTGGTCGTAATAGTAATAACAATAGTGCCATCAATTCCTCTGCTTCGCGTTTGAATGCACAGCTAAATCCAATATTTGGCTTATCGGATCTGACAGCAAATTCAGGTAGTCTTAGCATTACAACACCAAATCTGATCCTGGCGGATAGTGGTACTGTGACTGTAACGAGTGAAGGTACTGGTGATGCGGGCAATCTCAACATCACCGCAGATAACATCCAATTAAAAAATCAAAGCTTAATTCAGGCACAGACAGAATCTGGAAATGGTGGTGACATTAATTTGCAAGTAGGAAATTTGTTATTAATACGCGATCGCAGTAACATTACTGCAACAGCCAGTGGTTCGGGAGATGGGGGTAATATCAACATCAATGCACCAGTTATTGTCGGATTAGAAAACAGCGACATCATCGCCAATGCTGTAGAAGGAAATGGCGGTAATATCCAAATCACCACGCAAGGTATTTTTGGCTTAGAATTCCGCGACCAACTCACAGACGAAAATGACATAACTGCCAGTTCTCAATTTGGAGTTAGCGGTACTGTACAAATTAACAATTTTGGCATTGACCCCAATTCTGGCTTAATAGAACTACCTACAAACTTAGTAGATTCATCCCAAAAAGTTGCCGCAGGTTGTGCAGATACAAGTGGTAGTAGTTTTGTCGCTACGGGAAGGGGTGGCATACCCCAAAATCCCATTCAGGATGTGAGGAGCGATCTCACTTGGTCTGATATCCGCAATTTGAATGCATATCGTCAAAATAGCCCAGTCACAGCCAAAATATCAGAAATTCCAGCATCTTTAATGCAAGCAACTTCCTGGAGACGTAATGCGAGCGGGAAAATTGAATTAGTTGCAGATCAATCTATTGCGCCAACGCCACAATTATTGTCTTGCGCTGCGGTTACTAAAAACTAATTTTTGGGAATCATAAGTACAAGTCTAAATGGAGATGGTGTAAATGAAGTTAAATTCCTTGTGCTTGGGATTGATGAGTGGAATTTTGATAGGTGGGATGATTTTCCCTGCAAATGCTCAGGTGACATCAGATGGAACAACTCACACCATTGTCAATCAAAGTGCTAATAATTTTAATATTCTCAATGGTACAGAAAAAGGTAATAATTTATTTCACAGTTTTAGTAATTTTTCTGTACCTACTGGCGGTTCAGCAACCTTTGATTTAATTAATACACCAAATATTACAACTATATTTAGTCGGGTTACGGGTGGAAATGTTTCTAATATTGATGGCTTGATTCAGACCCTTAATGGCAATAATCCTGCTAGTTTATTTTTGATGAATCCTAATGGGATTATATTTGGACAAAATGCCAAATTGGATATTGGCGGTTCGTTTGTAGGGACAACTGCTAATAGTATCAAGTTTGCTGATGGGACGGAGTTTAGTGCCACGAATACCAGTACGGCACCATTGTTGACAATGAGTGTCCCCATAGGTTTGCAAATGGGTAATAATCCAACCCCTATTACGGTTCAAGGTACAGGTCATGCCCTAACAGCTGTTAGTAGCCTTGCCCCCATCACTAACAATCCCAGTGCCTCAGAACTGAGGGTAAAGCCAGGAAAAACCCTGGCATTGGTAGGAGGCAACTTAAATCTCACCGGAGCAACCTTGAATGCACCCCAAGGGCGGGTGGAATTGGGAAGTTTAAGCGGAGTCGGAATTGTCAGTTTGAACCCCATCTCCGAAGGTTATCAGTTAGGTTACGAAGGTGGACAAAGTTTTGCAGATATTAACCTCACCCAACAATCCTTGCTGACTGTAGGAGCATTGGCAAGTTTAGGGGCGTTGAATGCCGGTTCAGTACAGTTGCAGGGAAGGCGCATTCAACTCAGCGATGGTTCAATTATATTTTCCGAAAATTTGGGAAATGTCGCTGGAGGTGAAATTTTTTTACAGGCTTCGGAAGGGATTGATATTGTTGGGACAACAGCCAATGCCAAAATTCGTAGTGGTATTCGCTCAGAAGGGTTGAATACTGGCACGGGTTCACCTATCCATATCATTACTCCTCACTTAACACTTTCACAAGGTGCAGGAGTCAATAACAATGCCTTTGGATTGGCTGCCAGTGGCGACATTCAGATTGATGCTGGGACAGTGGAGTTATCTGGTTCCTCTCTCATCAATCCCACAGGAGTAACTTCCCTAAGCACGAGTTCCCGAACTACTCAGTCAGCAGGCAATCTCTCCATTAACAGTAATAATCTTCTGGTTTCTGGGGGAGCAGCCATCTCTTCACTAACATTGGCCAGTGGTTCCACAGGGCAAGTAACTATTCGCAGTCAAAATACTACTATTACGGGAGACAACCCAGCAGGACTCTATAGCAATATTAGTGCCATCACCTTTGGTACAGGCAATGCCCAAACTTTGACTTTGGATACGAACCGATTACAATTGCTCAATGGAGGAGTTGTCGCAACTACATCTTTCTTGATTGGTGAAGCTGGAAATTTAAATATTAATGCGACGGAATCAATTCTGATTGACGGCAAAAGCCAAACTAACAATAGCAGTATTAACTCAGCCGTCCTTTCCCCTGGAGCAGTATTGCAACAGCTATTCAATTTGCCAGATATTCTCTCAGCAAATGCCGGAACCGTGAATGTAACCACCCCGACTCTAACATTGAGTAATGGCGGCGCAGTCAGTGTGACTAACCAAGGTACAGGTGATGGAGGCAATATCAATATCACTACAGATAATATTCAATTAAAAAATCAAGGCTTAATTCAAGCACAGACAGAATCTGGAAATGGTGGTGACATTAATTTGCAAGTAGGGAATTTGTTATTAATGCGCGATCGCAGTAACATTACTGCAACAGCCAATGGTTCGGGAGATGGGGGTAATATCAACATCAATGCACCCGTTATTACCGGATTGGAAAACAGCGACATTATCGCCAATGCAGTGCAAGGGCGTGGCGGTAATATTAAGATTGCCACGCAAGGCATTTTTGGCTTAGAGTTTCGCAACCAACTCACCCCAGAAAACGACATTACAGCAAGTTCTCAATTTGGAGTTAGCGGTACTGTACAAATTAACAATTTTGGCATTGACCCCAATTCTGGCTTAGTGGAACTACCTGCAAACTTAGTAGATTCATCACAAAAAATTGCCGCAGGTTGTGCAGATACAAGTAGTAGTTTTGTCGCTACAGGAAGAGGCGGCATACCTCAAAATCCCACTCAGGAAGTGAGGAGCGATCTGACTTGGTCTGATGTTCGCGATATCTCTGCATATCAAAAAAATAGCCCAATCACAGCCAAAATATCAGAAATTCCAGCATCTTTAGCACAAGCGACTTCCTGGAGACGTAATGCGATCGGGAAAATCGAATTAGTTGCAGATCAATCTATTGCGCCAACGCCACAATTATTGACTTGTGCTGCGGTTACTAAAAACTAATTTTTGGGAATTATTAAGTCCAATTATAAATGGAGATGGTGTAAATGAAGTTAACTTCCTTGTGCTTGGGTTTAATGAGTGGAATTTTGACAGGTGGGATGATTTTCCCTGCAAATGCTCAGGTAACATCGGATGGTACTACAAATACCCTGGTCAATCAAAGCGGGAATAATTTTAATATTCTCAATGGTATAGAAAAAGGTAATAATTTATTTCATAGCTTTAGTAATTTCTCTGTGCCTACAGGTGCTTGGGCGACATTCGATTTAATTAATACACCAAATATTACAACTATATTTAGTAGGGTTACAGGTGGAAATATTTCTAATATTGATGGCTTGATTCGGACTCTTAACGGTAATCATCCTGCCAGTTTATTTTTGATGAATCCCAACGGGATTATGTTTGGAGAAAATGCCAAATTGGATATTGGTGGTTCGTTTGTGGGGACAACTGCTAATAGTATCAAGTTTGCTGATGGTGCAGAATTTAGTGCCACGAATACTAATGCAACACCGTTATTGACGATGAGCGTACCTGTGGGATTGCAAATGGGAAGCAATGCTGGAGCGATCGCAGTACAAAATAGTGGACATCGCATCACCAGTAGATTTTTTGCTCCTGCTGATCGCAGCCAAAATCCCATCGGATTACAAGTTGGCGCAGGCAATACCTTAGCATTGATTGGCTCAGGTGTGAACTTCTTTGGTGGTGTTGCAAGCACGGATGGAGGAGGACATCTGGAAGTGGGGAGTGTTAGTGATGGGTTAGTTAAACTTAACTCCACAACAGCAGGGTTGGTTGGTGATTATTCAACAGACATCTCCGAAAACTGTCAAACTCCTACTATGAATACTTTTTGGAAAGCGATT
>NZ_JAYGGY010000006.1:0-100147 GCF_034931625.1 Anabaena cylindrica UHCC 0172
ATTGGTAATTGGTAATTGGTAATTGGTAATTGGTAATTGGTAATTGGTAATTGGTTACAGTAAATAATTAATGATCTTTCTCCCTGCTCCCTGCCCCCTGCCTCCTATCCTTGCCAACCAAAAGCGATCGCACACAAGATAGAAATCCCGAAGGCTAATCTATACCAGACAAACACCATAGTGTCTTTGGTTTGTAAATACTTGATTAGAAAGGCAATTGATAGGTAGGAAAATATAAAGGCAGTAATAGTCCCTACAATTAACAGTAAAACAATGTTATCTGGCAACTCATGAGCTTGAAACTGCTTGAATATTTTCAGACTTTTATAGAGAGTGGCAATGGTAAGAGTGGGAAAACCTAACAAAAATGAAAACCTAGCTGCTGTTTCACGCTCTAATCCTAAAAATAAAGCAGTTGTCAAGGTGGAACCAGAACGAGAAGCACCGGGAATTAAGGCTAAAGTTTGTCCTAATCCTACTAAAATACCGTCCCGAATTTGTAATGAATCAAATCCTCGTTTGCGAGTACCAATTTTTTCGGCTAACCCTAGCAGAACCGCCATGACGACTGACATTATAGCAATAATTAAGGCATTCTCAGGTAAAACGTCTTTTAAAAGAAAGCCAAAAATTAATGCCGGCATTGTTCCTACTGCGATACCGACAGTAATTTTCCATTCTTCTCTCTCCCAGTCTTTATCTTGAAGTGTTTTGATTGCACCTTTGACAATACTAGAAATCAGCGACCAAAAGTACCAGACAATTGCAATCACGCTACCAAATTGAATGGCATCAACAAAATCTTTAGAACCTAGTTCTTTCCAAGCAAATACTTTGGTGACAATTAGTAAATGTGCGGTGCTACTAATTGGTAAAAATTCAGTAATACCTTGGACAATACCGAGAATAAATGCCTGTATTAGCCCTTGAACAAGATCGACTCCATTAGTTGTTGCTTCACTAGGTATTCCTACTTGCAAAATTTGCCCCCAGAGAGGGAATAGCAAGTCTATATTGCCTGTTGCCAAGATTATCGCCATTTACCACGCTCCCAAAATGAATAAATAACTTGCGAAAATTATCCAACTTTACCTGCTTATCGTCATTTATTCCGGGCAACATCCTCAGGGATGTAAAAATTTAAAGTATAATCACGATGCCCCTAGGGGGGATTTTGGGATATGATATCTTTATCATAAGTAAAGTTTAGTAACAAATATTAAAAATTTTGGTTAATCATACATTGTCCTCTTACGCCACTAATAATACTGATTTGCACACCACTGACACCGGGTACGGGGGAATCAAGGAGTTAGAGTCTACCCTATCGTTATCGGCTTCGTTTCCCGCTGCCATCTCTAGGAAGCAAACTTGGCTAGTGTTTGCCGCAGCGATGTTTTTAGTAACAGTACCAGTATTTATAGAAGCGCCATTAGTGCGATCGCTCCCCACCCTCAGCTTAGTAATGACAGGATTTTGGGTTTGGCTGAGTTTGACATTAATGTCACGTCCGCAAACCTACATTTGGGGAGATTTACTCCTAGGATTTAGCTGGAGTTGGTTAACAGGGGCAATTTACTGGGGCTGGTTACGGTGGGAACCCCTATGGCATTTACCCATAGAATCTATCGGTTTACCCTTTGCTATCTGGTGTCTATGGCGAAATTGGGGTAAGATCGGTAACTGGTTTTATTTAGGTTCTCTATTCGGCACAGTTCTAACCGACGTATATTTTTATTTAGTAGATTTAATGCCTTATTGGCGACAAATTATGAGAACAGATGCTGCTGGAGCTTCACAAATCTTAAAAAATGCTTTAGCACAAGTCCTCACCCCTTGGGGAGAAGCCTGGGCAATTATTCTCGCCCTAGCATTGTTAACCGTCGGAATTGCCTCTTTGGGTAAAACACGATGGCACTGGTACGCCTTTAGTGGAGCAGTTTTGAGTACAATTTTAGTAGATACTCTGTTTTTATTAGCAGCGGTTTTTGCCTAAATTTATCAAACAGACTTGAGAAAGGCAAAACATAAAAATTACAGATAAATTTGTAAAATTTCAGACTCCAAAGCAGTAAATTTGTGGATATTAACTAAATTTTGACAGAAGTCACCCACTATATCGGCAGGTTAGTATTCCGAATCAGCGATGGGTACTTCACTAAGCTGTATATTAGTTTCTGATGACTGCTGTGTGTTGATTTAGCTATCAGCTATCAACCAAAGGATGAGGTCAGAACAAATAAGTACCCGATCAGCCTCCAGAGTCACTAGCGGGGTTGAATTTGGACTCCATACCTCTGAACTTTAGCCCACAGTTGACGGCTTCTAGCTAAAAGCGTTGATTTATGTTTGTTGGAAAGAGGTAGAAAATTGTGAAAGGATTAGTACGTTTATTAACAGTGTTTAGTCTGTTGCTAGGAAGTTGGGGATTATTGGGAACTACTCAAATCGCCCAAGCTACAAGTTTTAGCAACGTTGCTTTGTTTCAAGTCCCAGTTTTGGCAATTTCACGTCAGAATCGGGCAGATGCCAAGCTAGGAACGGAATTTGGTAAAAAAATTGATTTGAATAATACCAACATTGCCGCTTTCCAACAATATCCAGGGTTATATCCCACTCTGGCCAAGAAAATTATTAGCAATGCTCCCTACCAAAAAGTAGAGGATGTATTGAATCTACCAGGATTGAGCGAGAGTCAAAAATCCAGACTGCAAGCCAATTTTGATAACTTTACCGTCACCGAATACGAGCCTAACTTCAATGAAGGAGACGATCGCATTAACAACGGTATTTATAGATAACTAAATGGGACTGGGGACACTTCGACAAGCTCAGTGACCACTGGGAATTGGGGACTGGGAACTGGGGACTGGCGACTGGGGACTGGGAAAAATTATTTAGATACTTTTTTCCATTACCATTATCCACTACCCACTACCCATTACCCATTACTCACTACCCACTACCCATTACCCATTACCTAATGTCTCAAATAGATATTCCTAGCCAATTTGATGTTTTAGTAGTCGGTGCAGGTGCTGCTGGACTATACACCGCATTGTGTCTACCAGAATCCTTACGAGTCGGCTTGATTACTAAAGAAACGGTTGCTTTATCCGCCAGTGATTGGGCCCAAGGTGGCATTGCCGCAGCCGTATCCCCAGAAGATTCTCCCCAGCTGCACATTGAAGACACATTAAAAGCAGGGGCAGGTTTATGTGATGTCGAAGCTGTAGAATTTTTAGCTGAAAATGCTCCTAGCTGTATTGAATCATTAGTTAACTTGGGTGTAGCCTTTGACCGTCATGGTAGTTCCTTAGCTTTCACTCTAGAAGCAGCCCATTCTCGTCCTCGTGTTCTCCACGCCGCAGATACTACAGGTAGGGAAGTAACTACTACTCTCGCAGCCCAAGTACTACGCCGCCACAATATCCAAATTATCCAGCAAGCCTTAGCTTTGAGTTTATGGATAGAACCAGAAACAGGACGCTGTCAGGGAATTAGTCTGTTTTATCAAGGACAAGTTACATGGGTCAGGGCTGGTGCTGTAGTTTTAGCTACAGGTGGCGGCGGTCAAGTATTTGCCCAAACCACTAACCCAGCTGTCAGTACAGGGGATGGTGTAGCGATCGCATGGCGGTCTGGTGCTATCCTTCGGGATTTAGAATTTGTTCAATTCCATCCCACTGCTCTCACTAAACCTGGACGCTTTCTCATCAGCGAAGCTGTACGCGGTGAAGGAGCGCATCTGATTGATAACGAAGGGCGACGTTTTGCTTTTGACTACCATCCAGCCGGAGAACTTGCACCGCGAGATGTGGTGAGTAGAGCTATTTTTAGTCATTTGCAAAATACAGCCGTTGATCTTGCCACAGCCCATGTTTGGTTAGATATGCGCTCCATTCCCTCTGAGAAAATTCGCCATCGCTTTCCCAACATTATTCAAGTTTGTCAGCATTCAGGCATTGATGTCTTCAATGAACCTATTCCTGTAGCCCCTGCTGCTCATTACTGGATGGGCGGTATTTTGACAGATTTGATGAATCGTACCAATATCCCTGGTTTGTATGCTGTGGGCGAAACTGCAAGTACTGGAGTGCATGGAGCTAATCGTCTTGCGAGTAATTCTCTGTTGGAATGTATTGTTTTTGGGGCGCAGATGGCTGATGTTGAAAATGAATTAAGCAAAAATCAACTCACAGTCCCGGATATATCGAATCCATTATTTTGTGTCTTTTCTGCCAGCGAGTGGCAAATTCAACAGGCATCTCTAGAAGCAATACGAGAAAAATTACCCCGTTTAGTCTGGCAAAGTGCTGGTATTTGTCGAGAAGAATCTGGTTTAGAAAGTGCGATCGCTACAATTGAATCTTGGCAACAGGATTTCGCTAACTTACCTTTGAGTCAATTCTTGCAAAGTTTACGTCCCACAGAATCAGCCAGTTTCAATCTCCCAAATATTGATCAGCAATTGCGACTTTGGGCAGAAACACGCAATTTGTTAGATGTAGCTTACTTAATTCTTAAAAGTGCTGCTTTTAGAACTGAAAGTCGGGGTGGACACTACCGCCTAGATTACCCCCAACCAGATCCAAATTGGCAAGTTCACACAATTGTGCAGAATCATAGTTGGTGCAAATCTCACTAAGAGACTTCCAACTAAAAAAATATCCCGTCGTTGTGACAGCAGGGGGCAGGGGGCAGGGCGCAGGGAGCAGAGGGCAGAGAGCAGGGGGAAGAAAAGTCGCTTTGATTTGGTGAAATTGGATAGCGAGGCGCTGCTGCAAGCAGTACATCTTTTTTGTGGATTTCTCTAAACATCATCTAAAATTTTATATACTCTTTATTTTTACAAGGTCGAATTAGATCACGTATCAACGTGTCCCGCTACCATGTTGACTGTCAGGTGCGCCATAGTCTGGTGGAGTATAGATATCTAGAGCAAAAGTATTCACTTCTTCAGTTTTTAAGCGAGGACTTTCTGTATCGCTAAAATCATTAACAATAAAGCTATGAAAGATTTTTGTCACCTCCGTCATACTGGGTATTAGTACAACAGCACTTACTACACACAAGACTACAATACTTGTGATTTTTGCATTATTATCAAATAATCTTAGCATATTAATTAGCATATAAATGCGTCCTGACTTTTTTCGTCGGTTTCCACTATAGACAGACTAGGTTATTCGGACAAAATCAAAGCTTATTAAAGTTAGTTATTGTTGTTCGCAATTAACTACTGCACTAAAAAATAGCTTTTTCCTCAGCTTTGGAAATATTGCTGTTGAATAACATACTCTTAATTAAGAATTATTCCTCATATCATCTTTGAATCATCGCTCCAAAGATAGATATTCACTATATTCTTGAGGAAAGAATTAGCTATTTGGCTTAATTTTTAACCAAAGCTTAACTTTTTTACTGTATAAACACTCAATCCACTTATCAAAACTTACAAGAAGTTAGAAAAAATCATTAGTTGTTACTTAAATTATTAATTTATGAGTATAAAATACCAATCTATGTTTACATTAATAAATGTAAAAATTAAGTCACAAAATAGTTATGCCATTTCTGAATAAATCTTGATAAAAATATACAAAATTATAAACAAATGTCAGTACACACTTAGATGATATTTAAAAATTGTCACACGTTAAGCTGTTTTAGTGAACTCATAGCGATTTTTACCCAGATGTTTAGCCTGGTACATTGCTGTATCTGCTTGCTTAATCAAATCTTCACTATTTTTGCTGTTAGTTGGGTAGATACTGATTCCAATACTGGCAGAAACTTTAGTGGTATGCCCATCTAAAATAATTGGCTCAGTTATCACACTTAAAAGTTTTTCAGCTACCTTTGCAGCTACTTGGGAGTTAGCAATAGCCCGTAAAATCACAGTAAACTCATCACCACCCAAACGAGAAACTGTATCACTAGTGCGTAATGAACTATTCAGGCGTTGGGCAATAACTATCAACAAGCGATCGCCAATTTCATGACCTAATGTATCATTTACATCCTTAAAGCCATCTAAATCAATAAACAGCAATCCCAACATGAGATGATTAGTTTGTGACCAATTTAGTGATTCATCAAGTTGTTCCAGAAAAAATTTGCGATTAGATAGACCAGTTAGAGAATCATGGTAAGCCAATTGACGCAAATGGTTTTCTTGGAGTTTTAAAGCATAATTGGAATGGGACAAATCAGCGGCAGTGCGTTTAAGTTCTGCTTCAATTTTTTTGCTTTGAGTAATATCTCTAATGATCCCAACTAAAAAGAAATTACCAGTAGCGTCTTTATGCAGGGATCGCTTAGTAGAAATCAAGTAAGTCTTACCATCAGCATTAGTAAATTCTTCTTCATTTTCCTGAGGTTGCTGAGTCTGAAACACAATATCATCTTGCGTGCGAAATATATCAGCTTCATGTTGAGGAAAAAAGTTATAATCTAATTTTTCTATTAATAAATTATATGAATAACCAATAAATCGACAATAGGCTTCATTTAAAACAATTAACTGATGTTGTTGATTTTTCACAAAAATGGGATCAGGGATTGCATTGATAATTTGATGTAAAAACTCTTTAGAACGTTTTAATTCTTGTTGTATATAATTAATATAAAAAGTCATAGCAATAGCTGAACTGCTAAAAGTCAACCATGCGGGAATAATGGGTATCCACCAACCACCTAAAAACGCCAAATAAACAGTTAGATTTAAACCAAAGCCAGACAGTAAAAATATGAATATACTCTTTTTTAGTTGGCGGATTTGCCAGATGATGACCATGCCGATAAAAGACCAAACAAAAATCCACAAATTTTCTATATGATCAGGAAAGACTTTGAGTAATGGTCTTCCGTGTAGAGCAGCAGAAATTAATTCATGGATAAAATAAGCTTGCAATTGGACACCAGCGATCGGTTGTGCAGCACTTTTATCCATGAGACGGTTAGAGTAAGGAATAAACACAAAATCCTGGAGACTGGGTGCAGTAGAACCAATGAGGATAATGCGATCGCGAATCCAATGTGCTGGAACTCTATCAGCTAATACATCTGCCAAAGATACATGACGATAACTACAAAATCCAACAGATACAGTATGACAACGGGGTTTAGGAAAATTAGATAAAATTTGGTAGCCTCTAGCATCAGCCCCCACATAACCACCATTGTTACTCTCAAACCGAGTAAAAACAGCCTTACCTAACTGTAAATATTGATGATTCCCTTTGGCTGTTTGAGGTGTTATTCCCTCAGACTTTAAATATAAGAGAGCCAACTTGAGAGCAAAACTTTCATGGGCTTGATTATTAACGTGCGAATATAACAAGCTACGGCGAACTTTACCATCAGGATCATAGAGTATATTGTTAAAACCTACTTGGTTTCGCTCATTCAGTATTGGTGGAGGTGAAACACTTTCTTTTTTGCTATTTGCCAGTAATTGAATACCAATCAAGTTTGGTATGGATTTATAAGCATTCTCTAGTTTTTTGTAACCAGACTGTACAGGCAAATCTCTATAAATATCTAAGCCAATTGCGTGGGGTTTGTAGTCTTTTAACTTAAACAAAACCTGGGCAATTATCTCATCTGAAATCGGCCAAGAACCTGCTTGACGGACAGAAATTTCATCAATTTCTACTATAGTGATGCGCTCATCTGGCAATTCATAGGGACGTAAGCGAAAAAATTTATCTAAAGTCTCTAACTCTAAAGACTGTAATAACCCTACAGAACGCAAAATCATAACAAAAATGGCAATCCACGAAGCAATCATCAATTCTCTGCGCCCTTGACTAAGAACTTGTTTAACTTCAAATACAAGTCTCACAAGATGACTGCTTAACTGCTGATTCATAAAAACCTCGCGGGATTGTGGAAAGCTAGAATTAGCAGCCGGACTAATACCGGTTCACTTTAAAGTTAATACAAATACGCAGCAGAGGGAAAGAATTAAATACCAATGATTTGTATCAGGCTTTTCGTGAAATGGTATAAGGCTAAGTGTGGAATATATACTCAAAACGGATAATTACTAGACTTGCGCCTGGGAAAAAATCCTTGTATATCAATAATCTTAGCGATTTTAAAAGTAAAGCCACCTGTTTTTAGTATAGAGTGTATGCTAAATCCCCGGCTTAATCTATGAACCAAGCCGGGGATAGTGTCATTTATTTGCGGTAGGATGCTCCTGTAATAGTTAAGAACTGAGTACAAGTAGTTTATCTAAAATACTTAAAGTTTCGAGAACCCGTATAACCAGTAATCTTTGCTAGTTCTTCTAGGTTCTGCACGCCGGTATAGGTTTTACCATTGATGATCCAAGTGGGGAAACTTTGAATTTTAGCAGCTTGACATAAATCTGGTTTTGCTTTGGGACTTTCAGTCGCGCACTCTACCTTAATATTATCGTCGATAATTTTTTCAGCTTCTTGGCCAAAAAGTAACTTCTGTTCATGACAGTGGGGACACCAATAAGCACTGTATTCTTTAGCACCAACTTTAACAAGATGCTCTGCTAAGGCAATTTCTGATTCCCCAGATTTGGTAGTAATTTTCCAGCCAAATTCGGGATTAGGTTCTTCTGTGGGAGTGAATGTAATTGGCTGAGGTTTGCCAGAAGTGGATTCAGCGATGTCACCAGATTTATTCACTTCAGCATAGATGCCTAAAGTGCCAATTAGCGTCACCATCCCGACAATAATGGCAGTGAAAAATATTTGCCCAATATCTTCCCAGTCACGACCGATGATGGTTATGACTAACATACTCAGAGAAAATAAAGCCGAGCCGATACAGTAAGGACATAAGGCTTTGATTTGGGATGCCAGTATGTACATTAAGTAACCACTAAAGACTGACATAGCGATCGCACCCACTAATAGCAACCACCAAGTCAGATTTTCCAGTTGTTTACTGCTTTTGTTGTTTTCCCCTGAGTTCAATGCTAAGGGAGCAAGAGCGAATATCAGCATAGCGACGTAGGCTAAAAGCCCAAACAAAGCTAATGGCTGACCAAAAACTGTTGCCCAAGGGCTAGAAAGGACATCATTACAGCCCTTAGTACCAGCTTCGGCTACGCAAGCAGCACTTCTGCCAGTCAGCTTTTCAAAGGTGAGATAACCTGTGATGAGGACACCACAGCCAGCGATCGCTCCAATTAATGGACGCGACCATTTATGAATCCAAGGAGTAGAACGACGGCGAATCATAAGTATTTAGTCAGGAGTTCAGGAGTTCAGGAGTCAGAAAAGGGAGTAGGGGAAGCAGAGGAGAAAATATTTACTCGGTACTCGGTACTCAGTACTCGGTACTAAGAAAAGGGAGCAGGGGAAGCAGAGGAGAAAATATTCACTCGGTACTCGATACTCAGTACTCGGTACTAAGAATGCAATTTCACTGAAGGAATGGATTTACTTTCACCTTTGGAGTTCCAACTGCGGTGAGCAGCTTCCACAAATTGACTGACGCGAATTGGGTCAATGGGTTGCGAAATTTGACCGTGGCGTTTGAGAGAACTAGAAACAATCACACCATTTGCGGCTTGCATGAGGGTATCAATATTTTCCCAATTAGCTCCGCTGCCAATGAATACTGGTGTACCAGCAGCTGCATCACAAGCAAGTTCCAAATCCTCTAGATTAGGAGGGCTACCAGTTGCCCAGCCTGATAAAATTACCCCATCGGCCAATCCTCTTTCTATTGTGTCTTTGACAGCAACTGTGAGATTGGGTGAACTCAAAGGACGGGCGTGTTTGACCAAGACATCAGCCAGAATTTTCACATCCGAGCCTAGTTCTCGTCGATAGCGCAGTAATTGATGAGCTTCACCTTCAATTAATCCTTGGTCAGTGGCCATAACTCCAGTCAGGACATTGACTCTGATAAATTGGGCTTTTACACAACTAGCGATCGCCATTGCACTTTTGCCATCATTTCGCAAAACATTTAATCCTATAGGCAAAGTTACTAAATTCTGTATGCGCTGTACCACCACAGTCATCGCACTAACAACGGCTGGATCAACTTGATTTTTAGTAAACGGTGCATCGAAGAAATTTTCTACAATAATACTGTCTACCCCGCCACTAGCCAGGGCTGTTGCTTCTTGTTCGGCGCGGTCAATTACCGCTTTGAGACTACCTCCCCAACGGGGTGAAGTCGGTAGCGGTAGCAGGTGAACCACGCCAATAATTGGTGTTCGAGTTTTGAATAGCTGATATAAGTCCACGTCTTTAATTTGCTAGGGCATTGTCCAGAGTTGAGAATTTTTTGTTTAAGAAGGATGAAAAGACAAGAATAATTTTTGGATCTACCACGTCCCTAGTCGGTTTTAATTGGTTTTTGGCGATTTTTTAACCCTATCCTCTGATGATTGAGGGCATTTCCGCCTTTATGCTTAATTCTTGAGCGAACTCTTGATTTTTAACTAAACTAGTCAAGTTGTTTGATTATCCATGCTTTATTACGTCCTTCTGAAGATGGAAATCGGCGTTGAACCTTCCATAAGATATGTTAAGATAAAATCTGGCTATAAGAGGAGTTTGCCACTCACAAGACACAAGGCAGCTTCCCGTGGTTTAGGCATACCGCCCGCGCATCGTCGCCGGCCCAGTCTGAGGTATGGGGTAGCATTACTGCTTGATAGGCGTAGTCGCAAGTGCGATTTCCCTGAGGGTAGCGACTTCTCAAAAACAGCCCTTTGGGCGGCTTCCCGATGGGTAAACTAACAACGCACACGCTGGGGTAGTGTAAAATACCAATAAGCGAATCGTTAAAAAAAATTAAGAGTGTCATAAGTACCCAAAGACACTTCAATTTACCCTGGGGAACAGATTAATAAAAATATCATAGCATGGCCTCTATATCAATATTGATTAGGGTCAAACGTCCACGGGTATTTATTAGCAGTGGCAATTTGTTACTGCTATGTCCTGATCAGGGTGCAGGAAAAAGCACCTAACTGCTGTTTTTAATGTTGTGATTGAACGAGAAAAAAAAGTGAAGATTTTTTCAAAATATGGGTGACAAGCCGACAATTGCTATTTCTCATCTGGGATGTGAGAAAAACCGAATTGATACAGAACATATGCTAGGGCTGCTGGTAGAGGCAGGCTATAGTGTAGATACAAATGAAGAGTTAGCTGATTATGTTATTGTCAATACCTGTAGTTTTATCGAAGCTGCCAGAGAAGAGTCAGTAAGAACTTTAGTAGAACTGGCGGAAGCAAATAAAAAAGTCGTTATTACTGGTTGCATGGCGCAACACTTTCAAGAACAATTATTGGAAGAGTTGCCAGAAGCAGTAGCCGTGGTTGGCACAGGTGATTATCACAAAATTGTCAATGTCATAGAACGGGTAGAACAAGGGGAGCGGGTTAAACTAATTAGCGCCGAACCCACCTACATAGCTGATGAAACGACACCCCGCTACCGAACGACAACTGAAGGAGTAGCTTACCTGAGAGTTGCCGAAGGATGCGATTATCGTTGTGCATTTTGTATTATTCCTTATTTAAGAGGGAACCAGCGATCGCGTACTATTGAATCCATAGTCGCCGAAGCCAAGCAATTGGCTAACCAAGGGGTCAAAGAAATAATTCTGATATCCCAAATCACCACCAATTATGGTTTGGATATTTACGGCCAGCCAAAGTTAGCGGAATTACTCCGCGCTTTAGGGAAAGTAGATGTACCGTGGATCAGAATGCACTATGCCTATCCCACCGGACTCACCCCAGACGTAATAGCGGCAATTCAAGAAACACCGAATGTTCTGCCTTATTTAGATTTGCCCTTGCAACATTCTCATCCAGAGATGCTTCGCTCTATGAACCGCCCTTGGCAAGGACGAGTAAATGATGGGATTATTGATCGCATCAAAACAGCGTTACCATCATCAGTACTGCGAACAACTTTTATTGTTGGTTTCCCTGGAGAAACACAAGAGCAATTTGACCATCTACTAGAGTTTACTGAGCGACACGAATTTGATCACGTTGGTGTCTTCACCTTTTCTGCAGAAGAGGGAACCCCAGCCTATAAATTGCCGAATCAAGTTCCCGCAGAAGTAATGGTAGAGCGCCGTGATCAACTCATGGCACTCCAGCAGCCCATTTCCTTCCACAAAAATCAACAGGAAGTAGGCAAAATAGTCGATGTCCTGATTGAGCAAGAAAACCCCGAAAGTGGAGAATTAATCGGCCGTTCCGGTAGATTTTCCCCAGAAGTCGATGGCCAAGTCTATGTTAAAGGCGAGTCTAGGCTAGGAACCATCGTGCCAGTAGAGATACACAATGCCGATGCCTATGACCTCTATGGTCAAATTGTTAATAGTTATTAGTCATTAGTCATTAGTCATTGGTGATGTTGCCATGACCTGTGTCCCATGCCCTAATTTACAAATAAGTATCGGTTTACCAGTCCAAAATTTACAATCAAATCTAGGAGAATTAATGAATCTTTCCTTTCAAGAACTAGGTATTTCCCAAGAACGCGTTGAAATTCTCGAAAAAATGGGTTTTACTACACCCACAAATATTCAAGCCCAAGCTATTCCCCAATTGTTAGCAGGTCGTGATGTAGTTGGTCAATCGCAAACAGGAACCGGTAAAACAGCAGCTTTTTCGTTGCCGATTTTAGAACAACTAGATGTTAACAAACGAGCTGTACAAGCTTTAGTGTTAACACCTACCCGTGAATTAGCAATGCAAGTTCATGATGCCATTTCCCAATTTATGGGTGATGATGGCTTGCGAGTCATGGCAATTTACGGTGGTCAATCAATCGACCGCCAAATGTCACAACTCAAACGTGGTGTTCACATGGTTGTCGGTACTCCCGGACGGGTGATCGACTTGTTAGATCGCGGCTGTCTTAAACTTGACCAAGTGAAATGGTTTGTTTTAGATGAAGCTGACGAAATGTTGAGCATGGGCTTTATTGATGATGTCATCAAAATTCTTTCCCAGGCTCCCAAAGAACGCCAAACAGCTTTATTTTCGGCAACTATGCCACCTTCAATTCGCTCCTTGGTCAACAAGTTTTTAAACTCTCCAGTCACTGTCACTGTTGAGCAACCAAAAGCTGCACCCAATAAAATCAATCAGGTAGCTTACTTGATCCCTCGTCACTGGACAAAAGCTAAAGCTTTGCAGCCAATTCTGGAAATGGAAGATCCAGAAACAGCTTTAATCTTTGTTCGCACCAGACGCACAGCGGCAGAACTAACTAATCAATTACAAGCTGCTGGTCACAGTGTTGATGAATATCATGGTGATTTGTCTCAACAAGCACGAGAAAGATTGTTGATCCGTTTCCGCAATCGTCAAGTCCGCTGGGTAGTAGCTACCGATATTGCGGCACGAGGTTTAGATGTTGATCTACTTTCTCACGTCATCAACTTTGATTTACCTGATAGCGCCGAAACCTACGTTCACCGAATTGGCCGGACTGGTCGTGCTGGAAAAGAAGGAACAGCGATTTCTTTAGTACAACCTTTTGAACGCCGTAAGCAACAAGCATTTGAACGTCATAATCGTCAACATTGGCAAGTTTTGACGATTCCTACAAGAGCGCAAATTGAAGCCAGACACATTCAAAAATTGCAAGAACAGGTGGGAGAAGCTTTAACAGGTGAACGTCTAGCTTCATTTTTACCAATCATTAGCGAATTGATTGAGAAATATGATGCTCAAGCGATCGCAGCTGCGGCTCTACAAATTGCTTATGATCAAACCCGTCCGGCTTGGTTACAGTCAGGTGTAGATGTTCCAGAAGAACCATCTTCCAAACCCAAACTCAACAAGCGTCGTGATGGTGGTGAACGCAATCGCGTTTCTTGGGCTAAAGATAGTGGTGATGACGGAAATGGATCTGCTAAACCTAAGTTACGCTCAGGTCGCCGGGAATCTTCCCCAGCACCCAGTAATCAAAAACTAGGTTCACACAGAGAATAGAGGCAGAAGGCAGAAGGCAGAAGTAAAATTTCTTCTTTACTACTGAAATGATCAGCCGTACTCTTTTGATGATTTTGAATTTTTTTCTGCCCTGTCTATCACTTTCACTTTGTCGTGTGAGTTAGTACCAAGCTGATTAAGCTATCTAAGATGCGATCGCGCGACAAAGGCATAATTTCATTACCGTAGAGCATATCTTGTACCATCACATAGGATACAAGGGAACCAAAAAAAATCTGCGCTGTTGCTTCTGGGTCAGTAATGCCCAATTCTAGGTGAGAAGCTAAATACTGACTCAGTAAATGCCGACCGCGCTGAACTACGGTTTTTGTATATAGTTTGGCTAATTCTGGAAAACGCTGCGATTCCGTGATAATCAGGCGAAACAGTCCTAAATAATCAGGATTATCCGCAACTTTTTGAAAATAAGTTTCCGCTATCTGACGCAGTAAAATTGCTGGTTCTCCTTGCAGTTCTGCGTTATTAAATATATCTTTAAAACAAGCTATTGTTACCCGTTCTATTAATGCTTTAAACAGCCCTTCCTTATCTTGGAAGTGGCTATATATTGTTTGTTTAGAAACTCCTGCTTCACTACTGACCCGATCCATACTAGTACCAGCATAACCTGCCTTCAAAAATACCTGCATGGCTCCTTGTAAGATTTGTTCTTGCTTTTGAGTCACAGCAGGTAAGCTGGATAAAGTTTCAAATTGGGAAACGGATATTTTGGCCATGAAGGTAACTTTTCGACACAATTATTGCAATATCATACCATACGGTCTAGTATGAGATTCAAGAAAGAGACATAGGAAATGGGGTAGGGAATAGAGGGAAATGACTCCTTGTATTTGCCATGAAGCATAACTATCCCTGTACCCTGCTCCCTTGCCTCTTCATAGTTCTAAGGGTGCTACCATGTCTCAGACCGTACCAAAGAATCCAGAAAATTTGACAAATGAGCCGGAGCTACCATCGAAAAAGCCACGCAAAAAACCCATTTTTTTATTGTTGGGATTAGTGGTTTTAGCAGGTGGGGCTTATGCTATATGGCACAATCGACCCCAAATTGCAGCGAATCTACTGAAAGTAAGTGGCCGAATTGAGGGATACGAAACTGAGATTGGGGTAAAACGTTCAGGAAGAATTATCTCAATTGATGTGCGGGAAGGGGCATCTGTAAAAAAGGGGCAAGAATTAATTAGGCTAGATGATAGCAACGATCAATTACTGCAAGAACAACTGCGGGGAGCAGAAGCAAGGGTCGGATCGGCAAAATTTGATCAACAGCAAGCGATCGCCCAAGTAGATCGAGTCCAGAGTGAAATAGAGCAAGTTAGCAGCCAAATTAATGAAGCAAAATTAAATTTGCGACAGTCTCAAGGAGATACCCAAGGTAGAGTCGAACAGGCATCATCTAATGTTGCAGCAGCGAGAGCGCAACTGTTACAAGCCCAGGCTCAGGTCAAACAAACAGAAGCAGAAGTTAAACTAGCCCGAATAAATAGCGATCGCTATGCCTCATTAGTCAAAGAAGGGGCGATCAATCAACAACAATTTGATCAGATAAAAACTACCTTAGAAACAGCAATAGCCACCCTAGAAGCGAGAAAAGCTGCTGTTAATGCAGCAAGGGAACAATTGAGGGCTGTGCAAGGAGCATTTACACAAGCCAAAACCACAGGTTTCAATCCTGATATTCGTGACGCTCAACTAGAAGCATTAACTAATAAAAAAGACCAAAGTTATGCTCAACTACAAGCTGCTCAGGCTCAAGTCAGATCTGCTCAAGCTAAAATTAGAGATGCTGAAGCTACAAAACAGCAAATTCTCACCCAAATAGAAGATGCTGAAAAAGATTTAAATGTTGTTAGTCCTTTGGATGGAGTAGTGACTGCTCGTAGTGTTGAACCAGGGGCAATTGTTAATAGTCAAACGAATATCTTAACAATAGTTGATCCCAAAAATATTTATTTACGAGGTTTTATTCCTGAAGGTGATATTGGTAGAGTCCGGTTAGGACAAACCACGAAAGTTTTTATTGATTCTGCACCACAAAAACCTCTTTCTGGGAAAATCATTTCTATCGATCCCCAAGCTTCTTTTACACCAGAAAATATCTATTTTCAAAAAGATAGAGTGAGGCAAGTTGTCGGGGTGCGGATACAAGTAGAAAACCCTGAAGGTTGTTTTAATCCTCAACAACCCTATCAAGAATCTGATTTACCATGCGCCAAAATTGGAATGCCGGCAGATGCGGAAATTAAGCTGGGAGAGGAGTAGGGGAGAAAGAGGCAGGGGGCAGGGAGCAGGGAGAAAGAGGGAATGAACCGCAAAGACGCGTTCACGAAGTGTCTCGAAGAGAAGGACGCGAAGGAAGAAGGAAGAAGAAGGAAAAGTTGAAATATTTATTTACCTGATTGATTAGTTTTTAACAAACTACTAATAACTAATGACTAATGACTAATGACTAATAACTAATAACTAATGACTAATTATCAATTACCAATTACCGATTACCGTTCGGCTGACGCTCACGGCAGAAGCCAATTACCGATTACTAATCCGCAAACAGAAGCTATAAAAATTAGTAATTTACATCAACATTATGGAAAAATAGCAGCAGTTAGAGGAATTAATTTGACTGTTAATAAGGGTGAATTGTTTGGTTTAATTGGCCCTGATGGTGCTGGTAAAACTACGACATTTCATATTATGGGTGGGGTGATGGAAGCAACTGCGGGGGAAGTTTTGGTATATGGACAGCCTGCGCGAGATGCACGATTAATAACGGGATATTTAACGCAACAATTTTCTCTTTATTTAGATTTGAGTATTGATGAAAATTTACGTTATGCGGCGGGTTTGCGACAAGTTGCGGATGATTTGCTACGGGAACGCCGTAATAAATATCTGACATTAATGAGTTTAGAGCGATTTGGCGATCGCTTGGCTGGTCAATTATCAGGGGGGATGAAACAAAAGCTGGCTCTATGTTGTGCCTTGGTTTCCCAACCAGAAGTTCTCCTATTAGATGAGCCTACTACGGGAGTTGACCCTGTTTCCCGGCGAGAATTTTGGGATGTGTTAGCGGAACTTTCCGCCGAAGGGATGACAATTGTGGTAGCCACACCCTATTTAGATGAAGCAGAACGCTGTCATCGCATTGCACTGATGTACAGTGGACAAATTCATGAAATTGGCACACCTGCAAGTTTACGCGCCAATTTAGGCTTACATCGGTTAGAAGTGCGGACAACAAATTTAGAACTGGCCGAGAAACTGCTGTTGGAGAATCCACAGAAAAATATAGTCGATGTCCAAACTTTTGGCGATCGCTTGGATGTCCTAGTTGAAGATGTAGAAACAGGTGAAACTCAAGTAAAAGAACTTCTCAGTCAATATCAACCCAGTATTGAACATGGTGAACCCACCCTAGAAAACGTCTTTGTCACTCGTCTCAGACAACAAGGTTCTGCACCGCCATTTTTACCATTTCCTCGTTCTCGTGGGGGAAATAGAAGGGAAGGTGACAGGTTACAGGTTACAGGTGACAGTCAAGAAGGGAAGAGGGGGGAAGGTGAAGAGATGATAGAAAGTTTTTCTACACTGTCACCTTCTTCATCTTCAATTGCAATTTATGCAAATAATTTGAGTCGGGTATTTGGTAAATTCCAGGCTGTTAAAAACGTCAATATTGAAATCCATTATGGAGAAATATTCGGGCTTTTAGGTGCAAATGGAGCAGGAAAAACCACCACAATTAAAATGTTATGTGGATTATTACCAGCTAGTGATGGAAAAATTTCCCTAGGAGGAGAAACAGGTAATTTACGTAGTGCGAAATTACGGCGACGCATCGGTTATATGAGTCAGAAATTCACCCTCTACGACGATTTAACAATTCTGCAAAACCTAGAATTTTATAGCGGTGTGTATAGCATACCTCGCAAAATTAGACGAGAAAAAATTGATTGGGTAATTACTACCTGTGGGTTAGAAGGACAAGAAAATATGTTAACTGGAAAACTACCAGGAGGTTGGAAACAACGGGTGGCTTTTGGTGCTTCAGTCATGCACGAACCGGAGATTTTATTTTTAGATGAACCAACATCAGGAGTAGATCCTTTAGCGCGTCGTCAGTTTTGGAAACTGATTAATAATTTTGCTCGCAATGGTACAGCAATTTTAGTCACAACCCATTATTTAGAAGAAGCTGAACAGTGTAATCGCATGAGTTTTATGGTGGCTGGAGAAACAGTTGCTGAAGGTTCACCCAGTTTTATTAAAGATTCGCAACCAGGAAAATTAGTAGAAATTATTGTTAATCAAAATCAAACTGCTTCTAAAATTCTCAAGCAACATTTTGATTCTTGGCGAGTCTCAATTTTTGCTGATAGTTTACATATTGTTCTTGATCACCCAGAAAAAGACATGGAAAAAGTAAATCAGGTTTTATCTTCTGCAAACCTGACTATTAAATCTTCACGTTCTATTCCTTTTTCTTTAGAAGATGCTTTTATTGGTATTGTGGAAAGAGCAGGAGAAAATAGAGAAAATTAATTCAAATATTTTTTTAGTTTTTTTATAGCAATTCTCATTTTAGTGAGATGGAACCAGTAATAATTAAACGCAGATGGACGCAGATAAACGCAGATATTTTTGGTATAATCATGAAAAGAATTATTTCCCAATGTATTAAAGAAATAGCCCAATTTCGGCGGGATAGATTGACATTAGCATTGGCATTTTTATTACCTGCTATGACACTTTTGATTTTTGGATTTGCTACCAGATTAGAAAGTGTAAATATTCCTTTAATCGTCCAGGATTTTGATAGAACAAATCTGAGTAGAAGTTATATTGAACGTTTATATGCTACCAATCAATTTGTACCCAGGCAATGGTCAGGTGGAGACCCTATGCGAGATGCAATTGATAAGGGAATTGCTAAAGCAGCAGTTATTATTCCACCCCAATTTAGTCGGGATATTCAAGCGAAAAAAAATACTAAAGTTCAAGTTTTAATTGATGCAACTGATGTTAATAATGCTCGTGTGATTAAAGGTAGTATTCAACGGGTAAATAATTTCTTTATGCGAGATCAAGGATTAATTCCTAAACAAAATAGTATTACACCAAGAATACGTTTGTGGTTTAATCCTGGTAGACTAGAATCTCTTTACATTGTCCCAGGAGTTTATGGTGTCATATTATGGATTTTCCCTTCTTTATTAACAGCTATTGCTATGGTGAGAGAAAAAGAAAAAGGGACAATTTTGCAAGTTTATGCTTCTAGTATTAGTGCAACTGAATTTTTACTTGGTAAAGGACTGGCTTATTTATTAGTTGCCATAGCTGAAGCGTTAATAGTTATGTTATTAGGTTTAATTATCTTTCATGTTGGTGTTGTGAGTAATCCGATTACTTTATTATTAGGAACTCTCTTATTTTTGATAGATAGTGTGATGTTTGGTTTACTGATTGGAGTCCGCAGCAGTAACCAAAATTCAGCAGTGCAAATTGTTTCTCTAGTTGGATTTGTTACTTCTTTATTATTATCTGGTTTTATTTATCCAATTAATAATATTCCTTTTCCATTGTCATTAACTCCTAATTTCTTTCCAGCGCGTTATTACATTGATATTACTCGTGATGGTTTTGTTCGTGGTACAGGATGGTCGGGAGTATGGTTAGATTTACTAATGCTGACAATCATAGGATTTGTATTGTTTAATGTCTCCCGTCGAATTTTAAGTAAAATGCAGTTAGATAATTCATAATTTAAAAAAATTCTTACCAATTACCAATTACCAATTACCAATTACCAATTACCAATTACCAATTACCGATTTTATGAGATTTATTCTACGATTTTTTGATAATTTATTTTGGGCATTAGTTCGCAAAGAAATTAATCAAATTTTGCGAAACAAACAGTTAATTGTTTTATTAATTGTCCCACCAACAGTACAGTTATTACTTTACGGATTTGCTCTAAATCCTGATGTTCACAATTTACGATTGGGTGTAATTGATTATGCAAATGTTGGTGTAAGTCGAGAACTAGTTTCGGTAATAACTTCTAATCGGATTTTTACTCTGGAATCTGTACCAAGTAGCGAAAAAGATTTAAGTCGTCAAGTAGAAACTGGCAAGCTAGATGTCGGAGTAATAATTCCTCCAGATTTTGCAGGGAAACTTATGCAAAAAAAGGCAGAAATCCAGATTTTCATTGATGCGGTAAATGCCAATACAGCGGGTATTGCTGCTAACTATATGAATCAGATTATCCAACAATATAATATTAGTTTAAGCTCAATAACTATTCCCCCAATATCTCCGCAAGTTGTATTTCTTTATAATCCTGGTTTAATTAGTAGTTGGTTTTTTGTACCGGGAGTTATGGGTTTAGTTCTGACATTAATTGGCACTTTAGTGTCAGCCGTGACAGTAGTGCGAGAAAAAGACACAGGAACTTTGGAACAATTGTTAATGACTCCCGCCGAAAACTGGCAAATTTTATTATCTAAAATTGTGCCTTTGGTATTTTTATTAATGGCAGATGTAATGCTGGCTTTGACTTTAGCAACTGTGGTATTTAATGTACCGTTTCGCGGCAGTTTTTTGCTATTTTTAGTGTTGTCAGCGGTGTATGTATTTGTGGGGATTAGTTTAGGGATTATGTTAGCGACTGTTTCCCGTTCCCAACAACAAGTTTTACTCACATCCTTTTTCATCAATTTACCACTAGTACAGACATCTGGAGCGATCGCACCAATTGAAGCTATGCCTCCTTTCTTTCAAGTTCTGTCTTTACTCAATCCCCTACGTCATTACATCACGATTGTCAGAGGTATTTTGCTCAAAGGTGTGGGTCTAGATGTATTGTGGATGAATGTTCTGGCATTAATTGCGTTTGCTGTGGTGTTGATGACGATTAGCGTGAATAAATTTCGCAGTCAGTTGAGTTGAGACGCACTCAGCAGTCAGTTCGTTAAACCATACCAAAAAAGTAGCTATGACAGATAATGTATTTGATACTTCACAAAATTCTCTAGCTGTACCAAAGGTTAATTTAGTAACCATGTTTCGGCTAGGGTTATTTCAAATGGGGTTGGCTATGATGTCTATCTTGACTTTAGGAGTACTCAACCGAGTCATGATTCAGGAAATAGCCATTCCCGCAACCCTGGTATCTCTGGTGTTAGCAATGCCAGCATTTGTTTCTCCGACGCGGATTTGGTTTGGCCAACTGTCCGACGTGAAACCATTCTGGGGATATCATCGCACAGCTTATGTGTGGGTAGGAGCAGGAATATTTGCGATCGCAGCTTTTTTAGCGGTACAAGTAATGTGGCAGTTAAATGCCGCTAGTAGTGCAGAGACATGGGTATGGACAACCCAAACCATCGGTTGGACAGCAGTTTTAGGTTTCGTTTTCGCTATCTATGGGTTAGCAATTTGTGTTAGTGGTACAACATTTGCAGCTTTGTTAGTGGATATTTCAGAAGAAGATAACCGTTCCCAAGTCGTCGGTATTGTTTGGTCAATGCTGATGGTAGGTATTATAGTTGGAGCAATTATCAGTTCTAGCTTGCTGAAACAATTAACAACAGGTGCATCAATAGAAACTTTACAAGCAGCAATCAATAGACTATTTATAATAGTTCCGGCAATCGTCTTTGTATTATCAATTGTCGCAACTGTAGGGGTAGAAAAAAAATATTCTCGTTTCTCCAATCGTTCCACACCAGGAAACAGGGAAGATAATATTAGCATCAGCAAAGCTTGGTCAATATTAACAGCTAGTCCACAAACAGGGATATTTTTTACCTTTTTATTGGTAATGACTATCAGCCTATTTATGCAAGACCCAATTTTAGAACCTTATGCGGGTGAAGTGTTTAAGATGCCTTTAGCTGAAAGCACCAAACTCAATGTTTTTTATGGAATAGGAATTTTAATTGCTTATGGTGTCACGGGTTTTTTCATTGTACCACGTTTAGGTAAACGCAGAACTATAAAATTAGGCTGCATTTTAGTAGCATTTTCAGCTTTATTACTTGGTTTTTCAGGATTTTCTGCTAATCCCAATTTCCTGAAATTTGGTTTAGTTATATTTGGTTTATCTACAGGATTTCTGACTACAGCAGCAGTGAGTTTAATGTTAGATTTAACAGTAGCAGAAGCCGCAGGGACTTTTATTGGTGCTTGGGGACTAGCACAGTCTATATCTAGAGGAATAGCGGTTGTTATTGGTGGTACTTTATTGGATATAGGACGCACAATTCTACCAGATAACTTAGTATTAGCTTATGGATTAGTTTTTGCTTTAGAAGCAGTAGGAATGTTGATATCAATTTGGTTTTTAAACAGAGTCAATGTCACAGAATTTCAAACCAATACAAAACGAGTTTTCGCCTCAGTTATAGAAAGTGATTTGGATTAAAGGTGATAGGGAACAGAAGAAAAATAATTACTGACCAATGACCAATGACCAATGACTAATAACCAATGACCAATGACCAATGACCAATGACTAATGACTAATGACTAATAACTAATAACAAATGAACGATTTTTGGAATCCGATTTTAGACTTTGCTGAAACCACTACGACTAGAGTAGGAAAGCAATTAATGCAGGATTTTGGTAAAGTGCAAGCATCTCAAAAAGCTGATGGTAGTTTAGTTACCAAAGCTGATAAATGGGCAGATCAAGAAATTCGAGATGCTATTGTTGCTAACTTTCCAGATTACGGTATTTTGAGTGAAGAAAGTGACCAGACTTTTCCTGATAAAGAATGGTGTTGGGTCATAGATCCTTTAGACGGAACAACTAACTTTACTAGGGGAATTCCGATTTGGTCGATTTCTCTAGGTTTGCTTTATCGAGGTACGCCCATTTTTGGCTATGTTTACGCACCACCATTAAATCAAGCATTTCACGGATTTTGGGCAGGTTCATCAGGCTTAACAACACCAACGGGAGCATTTTTAAATCATCATCCTATTCATACTAGTCAAGATGCTCCCAGCAAAAATCACTTTTTTAATCTTTGTTCCCGCAGTACAGGAGTAATTCAACCAGGATTTCCTTGTAAAATTCGGATGTTAGGTGTTGCTAGTTATAATTTTCTGACAGTCGCTACTGGTGCAGTTTTGGGAGGACTAGAAGCAACACCAAAAGTTTGGGATATTGCAGGTGCTTGGGTAATAGTTCAAGCTGCTGGTGGTGATTGGGTATCGCTTAATTCTGAGTCATTTCCATTATCGCCGGGAACAGATTATAGCGATCGCTCTTTTCCTAGTCTAGTTCTGAGCAGTTCAGAGTTAGCACCAGTATTTACACCATTTCTAGAAGGTGTAAAATTTTAACCAATTTCCACCGCTATATCTATCAGGGTTAGCGGGGAATTCCCTATAAAAAACTATATATAGGACTAGTTTAAGACAAAAATGAAAGGACTTTGGCTAGAAAATAACCAGTTGCAATTCAGAACAGATATTCCTATGCCTAAACCACCAGAGGGAGAGGCTTTAGTCCGTGTTTTATGTGCGGGGATTTGTAACACAGACTTAGAATTACTTAGAGGTTATTATCCCTATACTGGCATTATCGGCCATGAATTTGTCGGTGTTGTAGAACAAGGTGCAGACGACTTAATTAATAAAAGAGTTGTCGGTGAAATCAATGCTGTTTGTGGTTATTGTCGGTTTTGTCGTCGGGGACAACCCACACATTGTGAAAATCGCACAGTTTTAGGTATTGTTAACCGTAATGGTGCTTTTGCTGAGTACCTTAGTTTACCTGTTAAAAACTTGCATCCAGTCCCGGAAAATGTCTCAACCGAAGCTGCAACTTTCACTGAACCTATAGCCGCAGCATTGGAAATTCAACAGCAAGTGCAATTATGTAAAGATGACCGAGTGTTAGTAGTGGGAGATGGTAAATTAGGACAGTTGATAGCTCAAACTTTAGCTTTAACTGGTTGTGAGTTATTAGTAGTAGGACGACATCAAGATAAATTAGTCAATTTAGCAGCGAGAGGAATTAAAACTGGTTTAGCTGATACCGTCACCGATAGATATTTTGATATTTCTGTTGATTGTACAGGGAATCCTGAAGGATTTGCGATCGCTCGTCGGGCTTTACGTCCTCGTGGCACACTAGTACTAAAAAGTACCTATGCAGGCAATCTCAGCCTAGATGCTTCCTCATTAGTGGTAGATGAAATTACCCTCATAGGTTCTCGTTGTGGACCCTTTACCCCAGCATTAGAGTTATTAGCAACAAAACAGGTGGATGTAGAACCACTAATTAATGCTTATTATCCCCTGAGTGAAGGTTTAGCTGCTATTGAAAAAGCGCAAACTAAAGGAGTTTTAAAGGTACTGTTAGAAATAAATTAGCAAATCAAAAAATCAAATTACATAGATTCTGCACCATGAGTAACTAGACGTTTAAATAAAACTGCTGACCAACCAGTTTCTCTGAGAACAGCAGATGTAGAAACTTCCACATAAGACTGTTCAATAAAAGCTAAATCAATCATGCAAATTTTCCCTAAAGCCTCTTTTAATTCCTCTGATTTTCCTTCTAGCTTGAGTTTTTTACCTACTTCATGAACTACAGTAGCCATAGCAGGAACTAGATGCTGGGGTTGAATTCCTATCTTGACATGAACAATACCAATTTGCCAACGACTTTTAGAATATGCAATACCCCAATTATCTATTCCTGTAAACATTTCATGAAACCAATGAATAAATGTTTCTCGGAGACGATGAATTCTTCCCTCGGTTGCATTTAAAATAGCATTCATTTCCTGATCACGTCCTAGATAACTATAGAAATGATCTGCCATTTCTGATGCAATTTCTAGCCCCCAATCTGCATTTGATTTGAGAATAGATTTATCTTCAAGGGTAAACCCAAAACGATTTTCCAGCTTGTTCATAAAAGCGAGAGTATCCATAGCCGCAAGTTATCCCTATTTTTTAAATAAATTCCAGGTTAAGGCTAACTGTGTGATCTGACAAACTTTAGCAGATGTCTCCACAGTTAAGATTAAAATTGGCTTTTGAAAACCAAATTCAATCTTCCTTGAATTTAGTAGTAAAAGTTGAGGAACTTGTGAGGATAGCAATATTTGCTACAGCCACTTGTAACCAAGCTAAGGATAATCAAGGAATAGTTTTGTAACTGTGTCACTTATTATCTGTCCTGATCCTAAAAATCCTGATTCAGACTTAATATTTTTCTGTAACCTTTACAGATTAAAATCTACAAGTCTTGACGCGAGAGAAAACCAACCCACCCCAAACCTCCAAGCCGAAAACACCACACCCAACCCAACCACTCCCCCGCCCAGACCATCCAAGCCATTAGCGGGAAGTGACCTTCTCGTGCTTTATTATCAAAAGTAATATCTTTGTAGGACCACCAGTCGCCCCCTTCCATCCATCCTACGTTGTTCCCAAAGGCTCGCCAAATTTTTTCGTCGTAGTTTTTCGTTCCACCTAAACCTTGATAAATACGCTTCTGAACAGAGAACCCATAACGTTCATCACTGTATTTTACCCACAACTGGTCAATAGTGCGGAGGTCTTCACAGGGAAAATTATCAATACTCTCAACATCTAACCAACCTTGCTTTTTACGCTTCGCAACCGCTAATATTACCTGTGCTGTTTCTTCATCTGCTTCTTCCCATTTCCCTGCTGCGAGTAAGTCACGCAATCTTGTATAATCCTGTTCGACAGCTGATTTTAAATTTGCTTGATCGTATTTTTCCGGTTCTTGTGGATTATTCATGATTGATCAACAGTTGGGTTTAATTTTAAATACAGCGGTTTCCGCTCTTATGAGTTACATCAGCAGAAATTAACAAACCAATAGATAATAATTAATTTGATTGATAATCTTTACAACCAATTGCTTCTTCAGTATTCGCAATGTAAGGATTTACCGTACATTTGAGACGATAATTATTAGTAAAAAACTGGCAATTATGACAGGGAATTTGGTGCATTTTTTGAGCAGTTTTCACAGTGTCTCGTGTTGCTGTCCATAAATTTAGAAACACCAAAATAATCATCGTCCAAGCAATGAAAAAGCAAATTGGAATCAATAATGGTTGTATCCCATGAATGAGGAAAAATATAAAATTTAACACGGCATTTACTAATACAAGTGAGGAGTTAGAAATTAATATAACTCCTAACTCCTCATTGATCACTTCTAGCTAAAGATATATTAAGTTAAATGCCAGCATGACCTAATGCTATACCAGTTATCAGCATTCCTATCACTAAGAATGGTTGGGCGCTGGCTTGATATTTGACATCATTGGCTATGGGATCACGGAGGAAATACATATCCTGGAAGGTGATTTGAGGAATGATTAATAATACTAAGATGGCAGCATACAAGTTTTCATTGATACTAACAAGGTAAGCTGCAACTAAGCCTTGGAATAAGTCAATCATGACTACACAAATCAAGGCAGCATTTTGAATACCAAACATGACTGGTAGTGATTGTAATCCTAATTGACGATCGCCCTCCACACTCTTGAAGTCGTTGACAATAGCGATTCCTAAGCCAGCCAAGCTATAAAATAAGGTGAGAACGACAATTCGCCAATTGAGTTCACCAAACAATGCATGACCAGCCCACCAAGGTAAAGCAATGTAACTTGCACCTAACGCATAATTTCCTAACCAGCCGTTTTGCTTGAGTTTCAGCGGAGGTGCAGAATAGATGTAGGCAATAAATGTCCCGAAAATAGACAACAACAGGACATTAGGAACTGGATGACCTGCCCATAAATCTAAGGTGTAGGCTACCCCATATCCTAGTAAGAGTAAAACAATGATTTGGCTAATTACTTGCTTTTCAGAAATTGCTCCAGAAGGAATCGGACGGTAAGGTTCATTAATAGCGTCAATTTCCCGGTCATAGTAATCATTGATGGTTTGAGTGTAACCCGTCAACAACGGTCCAGAAAGCAACATACAAAGTGCGGACTTCAAGACATTTTCTAGAGTCCAGGTGTAGTTACCAGAAGAAGCCGCACCGCAGACTACACCCCAAATGAGGGGAATCCAGGTAATCGGCTTCATCAATTGCAAACGGATTTTCCAAATGGAAGTTTCGCCAGGTGATGCACCTTTCATTCCCAGTAGTTGCCGCGTTTTTGCACTGCGATCGCTTGTTGCAGTTTGCTCACTGGAATTAGTTGTCACCGAGTCTAATGGCTCAGATGGGTTCGTATTCGGGTTAATAGGTGTAGATTCAGACATAAGGTGTAATGGTAATGGGTGATTGGTAATGGGTAATGGGTGATTGGTAATAGGTTAAAGGGTGATTCTTCCCCAGTCCCTAGTCCCCAATACCCAATCCCCCAATCCCTAAAAAGAAATTATCAAATAATTATTCTGAAACTTGGCTCCAGTGATGGGTCTACCACTTAAAGCGGGGGGCAGGAAGATATTACGCCGTTGATCTCCGGCTTCTACCGTGACTTCTGGCCCGTACTGGGTGAGTTTGACTTGATTTTTGTCAAAACCAGGCAAAAATAAGCGGACTTGACGATTGTGAACGTCGATGTCAATGGGTTTGGGAGCCTGTAATGCTTGCTCTACAAAGTTAGGTAGGGCATCTATCAGGGGTTGCCATTCTCCATTGGAGACATCGGGAACAATGCTGATGGGTAGAGGTGTAAATTCTGCTGATAGATTGGTATTTTCCTCAGCAGATACCAAAATAGCGCCACCAATAGTTAGACCAACTTGTTGAGCAGTACCCCAAAGAAAACGGGAATTTGCAACATCAATTGGGTCTGGGGTTGTCACCAGAAAGGCGGCGACACGCTGGGGATCTGCGATCGCACTTTTACCTTGTTCGAGAAAATTATTAGCTTGGTTAGTAGGTTGGGCGAAGTTATCTGCCGTCCAATTAACGTTAAAAAAGCTGGTAATTAGTGGTTGAATCAAGGGTGATTCTGTAATTGTTTTGCCCAAGTCAGAATTGACAAACAATTGCCTAAATCGCCGGACATACCAACTCATGGATTCTGGCATTCCCAGCATCCGCAAGGTGGAAGCATCACCTGTACCATCGTAGATAATCGCATCATATTTACCACTGGCATCATATTCACGAATAGCATTAAGAGCTAAGGCGTGATCCATGCCCGGTAAAACTACCAGTTCTTGACCATAAACCTCTTTAAAAATAGGCGTGCGGAGGTATTGTGCCTCAAGTTTTTTTGCTTCTTCCCAGTTACGTTCTAGCAGTACAGATGATTGAAACTGTACTGCTTGCAAGTTGGGAGTGATTTCCTGGGGGTCAGAAGTGAGAGAAGTACCTAAGAGAATCGGCAATGTTGGCTCTGCAAGTCCTGCTAGGAGTACCCGTTTGCCTTGTGTTGCCAATAACTTGGCCGCTGCGATCGCTATTTTGCTACGAGCGATGCCGCTTTTGCCTAAAAATGTCAGTATCAAGGCCATTACTTGATTTCCAATTACCGCCTATCTTGTCAACTCCAACTTAGCACTCAACCAATACTCTCAGTAGGGGAGAACCGCCTTTTGTCCCTATACCAGTTTAATTTCATCTTCAAAAAACCAAGTAGAGGATTTGTCATCAAACTTGACTACTACGCCAATTCCACCATCCGTGACTTTGTAGTCTGAGATGATGCCTACTTTTCCTAATTTTTGAGCAATTACAGCAGATACGCGATCGCGCAACCGAAACACCTTCACCTTTTGTCCAATTTCCATGATCTAGTTACAATCCAATAAACCAAATCTCAGTGTAGCGGAATCTGGGACTCAGTTAGAAGTGACCCACCCAAAAAATCAGGAAATCACTCAGCTATTGAGTTTATCTCCCAGTAGGGGCAGGTTTTCCCACTCTTGCCTGTATTGCATCCGACCACGTATAGTCTTTGAGATTATTTATAAAAAAATTACTTAATCACCGTGAAAACAGACACAATTTTCTACAGCTTATTTCAAGCATTTCCTAGCATCTTTTTTGAACTAATTAACCAGTCTCCCACGGAAGCAGTTGTGTATGAATTTACATCCCGTGAAGTTAAACAACTGGCTTTTCGGTTAGATGGTTTATTTTTGCCAATTACCAAAGAGTCAAAAAAACCATTTTATGTGGTTGAAGTTCAGTTTCAGCCAGATGATGATTTATATTATCGTCTCTTTGCCGAAATTTGCCTCTACTTGCGACAATACAAACCGCCTTATCCTTGGCAGGCTGTTATTATATATCCTAGTCGTAGCATAGAAAGAGAACAGCCTTTACAATTTGGCGAAATCTTGCTGCTTGAGAGAGTTAAACGCATTTATTTAGATGAGTTAGGAGAGAGTTCTTTAGGGGTAGGAGTTGTTAAACTGGTAATTGAAACCGAAGACACTGCACCAGAACTAGCAAAACGGTTAATTGCTCAAGCAAACCAACAACTAAGTGATACAAATACCAAACGAGATATCATCAACCTCATTGAGACAATTATTGTCTATAAATTACCCAAAAAAAGCCGAGAGGAGATTGAAGCAATGTTAGGTTTAAGTGAATTGAAACAAACTAAAGTTTATCAAGAAGCTTTGTTAGAAGGAAAACAGGAAGGTAGGCAAGAAGGCATAGCTGAAACAACCAGAAAATTAGCTTTAAACTTATTACGAATTGGTATGAGTTTAGAGCAAATTGCTGAAGTTACTGAATTATCTCTTGCACAAGTCCAGGTTTTACAACAAGAGATTCAATAGTTTTAATTTTAAGGAAGCAGAAAGACAAGCTCAGGTCGCCCAAAATCAAGCTCTTGAGTCAGAATATCTGTTAGCAAGTGAAAGAGAGAAAGTAGAAATTTTGGCAGAAAAATTGCGATTCCTTCGGAGCGCTTCGGAGTCGATCCTGATAATTTAAGGTAAGCGAATATGTATCAAAATAATCCGCCTTTGTCACCAAAAGAAACTATGCCGACAATGTATGATTTACCTAGTGAGTTGGTAGGAGAATCAGGATTGCCAGACGAATTTCATTGTATACAAGCAGATTTACTGAGTGAAACTTGCCAATCTGCAAATTATACACCAGCAGAAATGCTACTAGCTAGTGATTTAAACCTTTATTATGACCCCCGTCATCCTGGTTGGTATAAGCGTCCTGATTGGTATATGGTGTTAGGGGTTGCTAATGCTAACCAACAGGAAAATTTACGTTTAAGTTATGTAGTATGGCAAGAAGGTATTGCTCCGTTTTTAGTAGTTGAATTACTTTCACCAGGAACAGAACAAGAAGACTTAGGACAAACTTTGCGGGAAGTCAACAAACCCCCAACTAAGTGGGAAGTATATGAACACATTCTGCGTGTTCCCTACTATGTTGTCTATGACCGCTATGAAAATAATTTCCGTGTCTTTAAAATTAATGGCACTCGTTATGAATCCGTATTGTTGCCAGAAAACCGTTTTTGGTTAGAAGAAATAGAAATGGGTTTAGGTTTATGGCAAGGACGCTATCAAAATACAGAAGGTTTATGGCTGCGTTGGTATAATGCTGATGGTTGGTTGCCGACTTTGGCAGAAAAGGCAGAGAGTGAACATCAACGGGCTAATAAACTAGCAGAGAAATTGCGATTCCTTCGGAGCGCTTCGCTATCGCTTGGAATAGATCCTGACAGTTTGGCTTAAATTAATGCTGACAACCATATAAAATACGCGAATAACTTGGCTGTGGTGTGTAATGGTACTTGAGGATGATCCTATCTATCAAAGACAATTTCACTAAGTTACAAGTAGAGCGTTATTGGGAACTGCTGCAAGTTTTGGTAGCACGGACTCTCAAAGTGCGTTATCGGGGTTCCTTCCTGGGTGTTTATTGGTCGTTGTTGAACCCATTAATAATGACAGGGTTATACACCGCTATCTTCGGAACCACCTTCTCATCCTATTATGGTAACTCAATCCTGAATTACGTATTAGCAGCATTCACAGGCTTGGTAGTCATCAATTTTTTCTCGGCTTCTACATCCCAAGCTTTGACAAGTGTCGTAGGTAATGGCGCATTATTGAACAAAATTCGTCTACCAGTTAGCGTTTTTCCTGTATCAATGATTACGGCAAACGTGTTTCAGTTTTCAGTAGGAGCATTACCATTGCTGTCAGTGATGACTTTAATCAATTCCAAAAGTCTAGTCAATGTCCTAGCGTTGGTATTTCCATTTTTGGCATTAGTATTAGTTTCCACAGGAATTGGATTTTTAGTCAGTGCCTTGTATGTATTTTTTAGAGACTTACCTTACTTCTATGAGTTAGTCACCTTTGTCATGTGGATTAGTAGCCCTATATTTTATCCAGCTGCGATCGTCCCCAAGCAGGTACAGCCCTTTCTCAGTTTAAATCCCCTATCACCAATTATCGAAAGTCTGCGTCAAATTACATTATCAAACTCTCCACCAGATTTAAGTTTGATTTGGGGTGCTTTACTGAGCGGCATCATTATTTTGTCCCTGGGATGGACTTGTTTTCATATTTGGCGACATCAATTTATGGATTTACTATAAATGGAAGTAATCCGCTTAGATAATGTTTCATTATGGCGACGCACACAAGAAGAGTTTTCTTATGATCTAAAAAAAACTATGCTTTCTATTGTAGAAGGTAAATATCGCCAACCTGCAAAAAAATTAGTGTTAGATCACGTTGCTTTAGCAGTTGACAAAGGTGAAAAAATAGGTATTATTGGTGCCAATGGATCTGGTAAATCAACCCTTTTAAAAATCATTTGTGGGATTTTACAACCTAGCATCGGTACAGTGCGCGTCAAGGGTAAAATTGCTCCTTTAATTGAACTAGGTGCAGGCTTTGATCCAGAAATCTCTGTAATAGACAACATCCTGCTTTATGGGGTACTACTGGGTTTTTCCAGAATAGAAATGCGAGAAAGAGTGCATTCAATTTTGGAGTTTGCAGAATTACAGGATTATGCTTTAGTTCCAGTCAAAAGTCTATCTTCCGGCATGGTAGCACGGTTGGGTTTTGCGATCGCTACAGACGTACAACCTGATATTTTGATTCTGGATGAAGTTTTATCAGTAGGTGATGAGAGTTTCAAGAATAAATGCAAACAACGAATCGAGAAATTTTGGAATGCAGAAGCAACTGTTTTGGTAGTATCCCATGATTTGGGTTTTATGAAACAGTCTTGCAAACAGATAATTTGGTTAGAGAAGGGGAAAATAAATTTTATAGGAACAGCAGAGCGTGCAGTAGAATCTTATCTTGCAGGTCAAATCATCCCAGAATAAATACAAATCGAAATAAATAAAATAGTGCGTATATTTAGATTTGTAAAGTTTTGTTTCTAGATTCAATATCTATGCTGACATAGTATAAATCCTGAAGGATTTATAGCTATAGGATGTAACGAGAATAGGAGGAATTTATACAACTTAGTTGTAAGTTCCTTTAATAACCTCCTAGCTCTTTTATATCCCCTTGATTGTATTAATAGAACTTACACACTCAGCAGATTCTCCAACTCGCTGAAAAACTAGGTTTTAGGCATCTTCTACCTTGTTAAAGCAATAGAAAAAATCTCGATTTTCAGAGTTGGTATGTAAGTCCTACTTAAACAAAAAAATTATCCCAATTCGAGTTTCAGGTGCTACTGGGAAGAATTTTCATACGGTTTTACAAGCTTTATCTTAAGCTAAAAATGTGCTGTTTTATCAAAACCAAAAAAGCTAAATCATACATCTATACAACAGAAAATATAATCTGTAATATAGCAACAAAAAGTACTATTACTACAGAATAAGTAGTTTTTAATTAAGTGTTTATTCTGTTGGCATTTTAACTTATGGTTTGGCATAACAGTTACTGAAGAACATTTTGAAACAAAATAAAAATTGAGTAAAAATAAACTATGCTTAATCAATTAGAATTATCCCCCATCTATCAAATTAATCAAAAAGAGAGATCGAATCATCTTCAAAATATAATTTTTCCTAAAACTGATATTTGCACTGTTGAAGAACTATTTTTTAGAAATAATTCTCAAGTTTTATTTAACTATGAAAATAAGATATTAGAGCTAGAAAAAAGCGGAATAGTTAGCTTTGATACCTATTTTAATGCTTTTTCTGCGGATACTTGGAAAGAATATACGAAGGTTAGAAGTATAGGAGTTACTCTCAAAGTAAAAGGATCATTCAAAATTAATATTTATAATCTAGACAGATTAGATGAAAATAAAACCTTATTATCACAAAAAATAATTAACAACGAAAAACTCGCAGAAATAACAGTTTTAGATAACTTCGATATATCTACATATACAGGAATGATCTACCTGGAAATCGAAGCATTGGAAAATATGTGCCAAATTAGTGCAGGGTATTTTTCTACTTTTACAGAGTCAGATCCAAATATCAAACTAGCAGTTGTTATATGTACTTATAAAAGGGAAAGCTATGTTTATAAAAACATGGAATTATTGAAAAGATATTTATTAGAACAAAATGGATACGAGGATAAATTAGAGGTATTTATCATTGATAATGGGAATACTTTAAAAGAATTTGATAGCCATATAATTCATTTAATACCTAATAAAAATGCAGGAGGAAGTGGCGGTTTTGCTAGAGGAATGCTGGAAGTTTTACAGCAGCAACATGAATTTTCACATATTATTCTGATGGATGATGATATCCTTTTCGAGCCAGCAATATTGGAGAGAATCTGGAATTTTTTGAGCGTAGCTAATCAGAAAGATATCTGTCTTGGTAGCAGTATGTTGAGATTAGATAAAAAATATATACAACATGAAAGAGGAGCTTATTGGAATAGAGATAAAGGTTTTGTTGCTGTCAAACCCAATATAGATTTGAGAAAATTAAAAGCTACTTTATTCAATGAAATAGATGAACATATTGATTACAGCGCTTGGTGGTTGTTTTGCTTTCCAGTCAATGCTATCAAAGATCATGGCTTGCCATATCCTTTCTTTATTAGAATGGATGATGTGGAATTCTGCAAAAGAATAAGACATAAAATTATAATTTTGAATGGTATATGTGTTTGGCATGAACCATTTGAGAATAAAAAAAGCCCATTAATTGAATACTATTATTTTAGAAATAGTATGATTTTCAATAGTCTGTATTTTCAGGAAAACTTCAGTGAAGTGAAAGCTATTAAATGGTTCTTAAAACCATTATTAAAAGAACTATTTTGTTATAGATATGAAACCGCCGAGAGTATTCTCAAAGCAACAATTGACTTTCTAAAGGGTCCTGATGATCTAGTTGCTAATAAACCAGAAGATAAGCACAAAGAAGTTTCTAAGGTTACAGAAAAAACAGCTAAGAATTCAGAGTTACCATTCATATATAGCAAATATATAACCAGTTTAGAAAAGACTGAAAACAAGTTACATAGACTTTTCAGGATTCTCACTCTTAATGGACATCTTTTACCAAATGGATTTTTCTTTCAAGATGACACATTTACTGATAAGGGATATGCTATTGTTCCGGCTTGGAATGGTAGACCTTTAAACGTTTTTCGAGCTAAACAAGTTTTATATTACAACTTGCAAACTCAAGAAGGATTTATAGTCAAATTTTCCAGAATCAGGTTTTTTAAAGTTTTGATATATGGACTATGGTTAGCCTTAGTTATGCTAATCAAGTTACCAGAATTAAAAAAGCTATATATCACCTCATTACCTAAATTTACCAGTCAATCTTTCTGGAAAAAGTATCTAGAAATAGAACCCAAATAACGAAAATACAAGTATGTACAATAGAATGTTTGATTTTCTGATTGTTGGTGCTGGCTTTGCAGGCTGCACCTTAGCAAATTGTATAGCCACACATCTAGATCGTAAAGTTTTAGTTATTGATACTCGCAATCATATTGGTGGTAATGCTTTTGACTTCTACGATAATGCTGGGGTATTAGTTCATAAATATGGAGCGCACATTTTCCATACTAACAGCAAAAAAATCATTGATCACCTTTCACAGTTTACTCAATGGCGAGTTTATCAGCATGAAGTTTTAGCTAAAGTAGATGGTAATTTTTATCCAATTCCCATCAACCTGAATACTATTAACAAACTGTATGGACTAAATCTTAATAGCCAACAACTTGAAGATTTTTATGAGCAAGTTAGAGAAAGATATGACAGAATTGAAAACTCAGAACAAGCTGTAGTTAGCAAGGTAGGAACTGATTTGTATGAGAAATTTTTTAAAAACTATACTTACAAACAGTGGAACCTTTGGCCGCATGAACTAGATGGTTCAGTTTGCGCTCGTATTCCTGTGAGAACTAATAGAGATAACCGCTATTTTGGTGATAAGTATCAGCTTATGCCGCTACATGGTTATACGAAAATGTTTGAAAAAATGTTGGCACATCCCAATATTAAAGTTATGCTAAATACTAGCTTTCAGGAAGTAGAAAAATGGCTAAAATTTGATCATTTAATTTATACTGGACCCATCGATCAATTTTTTGATTATAAATTTGGTAAACTTCCATATCGCTCATTGCGCTTTGAGTTTGAAACTCATGATATTGAATATTTCCAACCAGTTGCTGTTGTCAATTATCCCAACGATTATGATTTTACACGGGTAGTTGAATCTAAACATCTGACTGGACAAAAACATCCTAAAACTACTATTTACTACGAATACCCACAAGCGGAAGGAGATCCTTATTACCCCGTTCCGCGTCCAGAAAATCGTGAGTTATTTCAGCAGTACAAAAGTGAAGCAGATAAGCTAGAAACAGTAACATTTGTAGGTAGATTGGCGCAATACCAATATTACAATATGGATCAAGTTGTTGCTGCGGCTCTCACGGTGTTTGAAAACAGAATTAGTCAAATTTATTAGTTTACTAACAATCATTAGAGGCAATTATTAGAGGAGAAATAATTTGTTTTATACATCATTTACACAAATAGTACCAAAATCTCTCCGTGCTTTTCTTCGTGATCGAGATACAGCTTTCCAAAAATTAATCATTTCTTATGAGAATTTAAAGCTAGAACATGAAAAATTAAAACTTTTTTATCAAAAATTTGACTCAGAAAATCAATATTTATCTTCTGAAAAGAAAGTCGAAAACATTCCAGATATCATGAATAAAAAAGCACTGAAATATGATTTTAAAAAGGGTAGAGTTGTCATTAAATCAATTTTATCTTCTTCAAAAGAAGAATTAAAAAACAGAGAATTTTTGTTAGAAAAAGTCAAAGATTATGGCTGTCCTTATCAGGGATGGAGCCTTTATTCTCCTTATCAAAAATATGTCAATGCTTCTGATTATGGATCAATTCAAATTCCTACAGAACTAGTAGATTTTTTAATTTATTGTATTCATAGAAAACCACTTTCATTTCTAGAAATTGGAGTGATGTACGGAGGATTTTCTGCTATATGCTGTGCTGTTTTATCTAAATTCAACAATGATTTTAAGTATGCCTGTATTGATATAGAAGATAACTTTAGAGATTGGGAATATTTTTCATCTATTTTACCGCTGGAGAAAGCTATTCCTGCTACATCTGCTGATTTTATAGGCTCAAAATTTGATGTTGTCTATATTGATGCTGATCATTCATATCATGGTATGAAAAGGGATTTTTTAAATGTGGGACGTTATGGAAAAGTTTGCGCCTTCCATGATATTAATGCAGCCGAATATGATCATTTAGATGGTGGTACTAGAAGATGTTGGAATGAACTCAAATTATCATACTGTCAGTCAGCCTCAATTTTAGAAATTAGTCATATTGCTGAAGAGTGGATGGGTATTGGTATTATTGATTTTAATAAATGATTTATGAAAATTGCCAAAGTCGCAGCTATCATTGTCACTTGGAATAAAATTAAAGATGTTTGTTTACTAATTGAAGATACTAACAAACTAGATTTGCATGGGATATATCTGGATATTTTCGTTGTTGATAATGCTTCAAATGATGGTACACAATCTTATATTCAAAAACATTATCCCCAAGTTAAGGTTCTCCAAACAGGTGCAAATATAGGTGGTTCTGGTGGATTTTCTTATGGAATGGAGTTTTTGAATCAACTTAATTATAACTACATTTGGTTACTAGATAATGATGTGCGTTTAGATAATCAATCTTTGTTTCCTTTAGTAGAAACTTTGCAAAACTATTCTGAAGTAGGCTTAATAGGTTCTCAAATTAGAAAATCAGAACAGCCAGAGATTATTCAAGAAATAGGTAGTTATTTTCATCATAAAAAAGCACATTTAAAAACCTATTTAGGTAATTGTTCTATTATATCTACAGAAGAAATATTAGCAGGAAAACCTTATCTAGCAGTAGATGTTTGTGCTGCGGCATCATTATTATTTAGACATGAAATAATCCAGCAAATTGGAGTATTTGAAAACTATTTTTTGCACTTCGATGATGTTGAATGGTGTTTAAGAGCAAAGCAGGCTGGTTGGGTTGTTGCTGCTCATCCTGCATCTATTGTTTGGCATTGTTCACCAGATTTTAAACATCGTCCTTGGGTTAGTTATTATGATGAACGTAATTTATGTTATTGCTGGCAAAAATATTACCCACAACTTTTATTAAAGCGTCTACGATTACTTTTACCAAAATTACTTTATTATTCATTAACTGGACGTTTTTTTTTGGTGGAAATTTATTTGTGGGGTTTGGAAGATTTTCTCCAGGGAGTTAAAGGCAAAATAGCAGATGATCTTCCATATCAAGAATATACTCTATCTGAAATTATTACTGATAATTTGAAAGTTGTAGTGTCATCTACAATTTATTACAACAATTCTCAAGTTAATGCTTGGCAGGAATTAGAACTCAATAAAAAAATTACTCTTTGGTATCCACCCAAAAATTCATTACATCAGATTTATATCTGGATCATATCTTATTTTTTTAAGCCTGTAGATTTGGCAATAGTTAGCTGCTATCAACCGGAACTGTTTTACTTAAATTTAGCTAAAAAAGTCTACTTTTTCACTGATGCAGGTTACGTACAAGTAAATATCAGTTTAATGAATATACTGCTCAACAGTCTGCAAGTATTTTATCGGTTGATGAAAATATATTGGCAGATGAGCATTTTAGTAAATAAATCAGCGAATGTAAAATAACTTTTATTATTAACAATATTGGAAATAATCGCTACTATGTTAAACACAAATTTATTGATATCTATAGTTATTTGTACCGCAGATCGCTCGACTTCTTTACAAAAAACTATTCAATCTTTAAATCACATTAATTATAACCCTTTTGAAGTGATTGTTGTAGATTCTTCATCTAATGATGATACCTTGGAAATGCTAAATTTGATCAAACAAAACTTGAGTTTTAGTACCAAAATATTTATATCAAGTCATAAAAATATTAGTATATCTAGAAATATAGGTATACAAAAATCATCGGGTAAAATAATTGCTTTTATAGATGATGATGCTATTCCGCCGACTGACTGGTTAGATAGATTAATATCAACCTATTCTTTATATGGATATAAATGTGCTGGTGTTGGTGGCACTGTGCGAGATATGACAACTTTGAATTATCCTCTGCAATATCATCAAGGTATTACGGATTGTATTAGTAATACAATTCCAATTCGTTTTGGAGATGTTATCAACCATAACCAAGAGGAGGGTTTTTGGTACAATGCTTTAATGGGGACAAATTCATCTTATCGTAAAGAATTTCTGGAAGAGATTAATGGTTATGATGAATTTTTTGAATATTTTTTAGATGAAACTGATGTTTGTTTACGCTTGATTCAGGCAGGTTATGAAATTCACTACTGTGATAGCGTTGTGGATCATTATCCTGAACCTAGTCATAATCGTTATGACCAAAAGCATCTTACTTGTTGGTATTCTCTAGCCAAAAATACTACTTACTTCGCCTTAAAACACGCTTATAAAAGACTTCCTTTGGCAATTTTGCTCATACGTCTTGGTCTACTCCTGATTTACCGATGTTTACTGAGAATTGTGCGTCTCAAATTTACTCATCATCTTGCCAATCAGATTTTATGGCAATATATCCAAGAAGCCATTGAGGGTATTTGTGCTGGTTGGATCACTGGTATGGCTTGGCATCAAAGTAATCATCAGAATTCTAGTAAATTACTTAGTTCTAGTCATAAAGCTGATTGATTGAGGTGGAACGGGAGTTAGCAGCAGTAAAAAGGGAGAAAGCAGAAAAATTGCGAGATGCATATCTTTTATATTCTCAATAAAAAAAGGATAGGCAATACTCACACTACAAAATAGTCAGCTTTCTCAACCTTTATTTTGGCAATTTAAAGATAATGAGTGAGAAGATTGCTTCTCTTGTCTATGTTGGCAGAGCGTGTCGTAGATAGAGATTACAACAACGAGATATTACACGGTAAGCGCAGCAATGCCTACAGGGTTTTAAACTCGCCTCAGGCTCAATGCCTGAACGGTTACGGTTAAATTAATACTGAAAATAGTATAGAATGCCGTAATAACTTGGATATGGCCTGCGGTGGTGCTTAAGGATGACCATTTCTATCAAAGACAATTTAACTGGGTTGCAAGTGCAGCGTTACTGGGAACTGCTGTACGTCTTGGTAGTGCGGACTCTCAAAGTACGTTATCGGGGTTCCTTCCTAGGCGTTTATTGGTCACTCTTGAACCCACTAATTATGACAGGGCTTTACACTGCCATTTTTGGAGCTACTTTTGCATCGTATTATGGTAACTCAATCCTGAACTATGTGCTTGCTGCATTTACAGGACTGGTAGTAATCAATTTTTTCTCAGCTTCCACATCCCAAGCTTTGGCAAGTGTAGTAGGTAATGGCGCATTATTAAATAAAATTCGGTTGCCAGTCAGCGTTTTTCCTATATCGATGATTGCAGCCAACGTATTTCAGTTTTCAGTAGGAGCATTGCCTTTACTGGCGATTATGACTTTGATTAATTCCAAAAGTCTAGTCAATGTCCTAGCGTTGGTATTTCCATTTATAGCTCTAATCTTAGTTTCCACAGGAATTGGATTTTTAGTCAGTGCCTTGTATGTATTTTTTAGGGATTTACCTTACTTTTATGAATTAGTCACCTTTGTGATTTGGATAAGTAGCCCTGTCTTTTATCCAGCAGCTATTGTACCAAAGCAGGTACAGCCATTTTTAGGTTTAAATCCCTTATCACCAATTATTGAAAGTCTGCGTCAAATTACATTATCGGGTTCTCCACCAGATTTAGGTTTAATTTGGGGTGCTTTACTAAGTGGCATAATTATCTTGTCCCTAGGATGGACTTGTTTTCATCTGTGGCGACATCAGTTTATGGATTTACTGTAAATGGACATCTCCAGCAAAGATTGTAGAGACGTTACATGGAACGTTTATACAATGGTTTCAAACCACGCCCATTTAATTTTCACTCCTATGCCTAATGAAATACTAAGTTTTAATTAAAATTTACCCAGATAACTTACCTACCGTCGGTATTGAAAAATGATTACAGCACAATAAACAGATGAGGAATTGCTTACCCCGATAGTGACACCAAACCAATTGCATATAATGCAGAGTTACGTGCGATTCCCTATAGCTCTGCGTAGATCCTAATAGTTTATAATCACTATAACGATATTAACTTATCAAAATAAAATCTATGGCCTTAACAGCACAAGAAATAGAAGCATTAATGCCAGATTGCACAGAATTACTTAGCGACGAACCAGAGATGGAAAGTTCCTTACATTATACACAACTATTAATATTAGTAACTTGCTTAGAATGGTTGTGGCGAGATAGAGAAGATTTCTTCATTGGTGCAAATCTTAGCATTTACTATAGCCGTCAACAATTAAAAAACCGAGACTTTAGGGGACCAGACTTTTTTCTGGTCAAAGATACAGAAAAACGTCCGCGTGCTTCTTGGGTAATCTGGGAAGAAGATGGTAGATATCCCAACTTGATTATTGAACTACTTTCTGATTCTACAGCCAAAGTAGACAGGGGATTAAAAAAAGAGTTGTATCAAAACCGATTTAGAACTCTTGAATATTTTTGGTTTTCTCCTAATACCTTAGAATTTGTAGGGTGGAGATTAGTAGGAAATGAATACGAAAGTATTGCTCCTTCGGAAAATGGCTGGTATTGGAGTCAGGAATTAGGATTATACTTAGGAGTATTTGAAGGTAGATTGAGGTATTTTAGTGTTGAAGGAAGATTGATACCTACACCAGAGGAAGCAAATTTGGAAGAGATTAAAAAAGCTGAGGTTGAACGTCAAAAGGCTGAGATTGAACGTCAAAAGGCTGAGATTGAACGTCAAAAAGCTGAGATTGAACGTCAAAAAGCTGAAATTGAACATCAACGGGCTAATGAAGCAGAAGTAAAAGCTATCATTTTTGCTCAAAAATTAAGGGAGTTAGGTATTGAGCCTGATAGTTTGTAAATGGAAGTAATTCGCCTGGATAATGTCTCGCTGTGGCGACGGACGCAAGAAGAGTTTTCTTATGACTTGAAGAAAACACTACTTTCTATATTAGAGGGTAAATATCGTCAACCTGCAAAGAAATTAGTTTTAGATAATGTTGATTTAGTAGTTGATAAAGGTGAAAAAATAGGTATAATAGGTGCGAACGGTTCTGGTAAATCCACGCTTTTAAAGATCATTTCCGGAATTTTACAACCTACTACTGGTACAGTAAGAGTACGTGGTCAAGTTGCACCTTTGATTGAACTAGGAGCAGGTTTCGATCCAGATATTTCTGTGATGGATAATATTCTGCTTTATGGAGTATTGTTGGGTTTTTCTAGGGCTGAGATGAAAGCAAGAGCGCATTCTATTTTGGAATTTGCAGAATTGGAGGATTATGCTTTAGTGCCAGTTAAGGGTTTATCTTCGGGAATGGTGGCACGGTTAGGTTTTTCTATTGCCACAGATGTGCAGCCTGATATTTTGATATTAGATGAAGTTTTATCGGTAGGGGATGAGAGTTTTAAAAATAAGTCTAAGCAAAGGATTGATAAGTTTTGGGATGATAATGTGACTATTTTAGTAGTTTCTCATGATTTGGGTTTTGTCAAGCAATCTTGTCATCGGGCAATTTGGATAAACAAGGGAAAAATAATATTTTCTGGTAATGCTTCCCAAACTGTTGATTATTATTTGAATGGTTTGTACAACTACGAAAATAATCAGATATTAAACCAAGATTAGAGCCAATTCAAATATAAAGGTAACATTTTAATGAATTTACAGGGAATTAATGTATTAGTAGATGGATATAATTTAGAAATGATCCAAGGGACAGGAATCAAAACTTATGGTTTAACTTTAGTTAAGGCTCTTATCTCCCTAGAAGCAAATGTAGATTTATTATGTAGTCGTGCTACTAATGGTAATGGTAGTAATTTACTTTTAAATGAAGCCTTATTTTTTGATAGACAACAATATAATGGTAACAACTTACAAATCAAGAGCATTATTAGTGCCGCTATTCAAAGATTTTATCAAGCAAAAGAAGTGCAAGTTAGTAATTTTGTTATCAAACGAGATGCGGACTTTATTTTTGATTATTTAGCTAATTCGGGAAAAGTATTTAATATTTATAATTGTTATCGAATAGCCAATAATTTATACAAATACTTTCAATTAGAAACTAGGGTTAAAATTAAAAAAAAAATTGATATTTGGCATGAAACTTATCCACTTCCTATTAAAGTAAATAAGTCCAAAAAAATTACAACTATTCATGATCTAATCCCGTTAAAACTACCTTATACTACTTTAGATGATAAAAAATCTTTTTTTAATTTAACTAAGAATGCAATTAAAAATTCCGAACTTATTATAACAGTTTCAGAAAATACGAAAACAGATATTCTACATTGTTTTGATGTTAATCCAGATAAAATTCATGTGACATATCAACCAATAATTGATAATTCACATTTAGTCGAAAATCATACAACAGAAATTAATTTAAAAAAATATAAACTTAAAAACAAAAAATACATTCTTTTTGTAGGAACGATAGAACCGAAAAAAAATGTGGGAAGATTAATAGATGCTTATACTTGTTTAGATACTGATATGCAGTTAGTTATAGTTGGCAAAAAAGGATGGTTATGGGAAGATGAGATTGGTCAATTAGAAGCATTATTTGGTAAGGGTTTTGCTAGAAAAATTAAATTGCTAGAATATGTATCAAAAAAAGATTTAATATATCTGTATCATGGTGCTTTTTGTCTTGTTTTTCCATCTTTATATGAAGGATTCGGTCTACCACCGCTAGAGGCTATGTCTTTAGGATGTCCTGTTATCACATCTAATGTAGCTTCTTTACCAGAAGTTTGTGGAGATGCTGCTTTTTATGTAGATCCCTATAATTCAGATAACATTAGACAGGGAATTGAAAATTTGATAAATAATCCTCAAAAGAAAGCCCAACTTATAGAAGCAGGTAAAGAAAGAGTAAAATTGTTTAGCATGGAAAATTATGCTAAAAACCTATATGAAGCTTATAAAAAATTAATTTAAGCAACTTACTGTTTGTAAAAGTTTGATTTTTTAGGTAAAAATATGAATTTTCCCAATAATGATCAGTACTGGATAAATACATTAAATTTTGTCAAAAAAAGTATTAAATCTGGAGACAAAATAGTAGCACCGAACGAATTTGAGGAAAAAGTTCCAGAGGTTATCTCCTATTCTTTAATCAAAGAAAACTTATGTGATGATTTTCAGTGGTTTATCATCCATAAAGGTATGATGGAAAATCTAGAATATGTTTTTCTTGAGAAAATTATAGATATTTATATTCCAGTTTTTGCTAATGAAGTTTTCGTCGTTTTTACTAATTACATTTATATGCCTAGATTAGACCATAACTCTATTCATCTACAAGTTTTTTGGGAAAAAATTAAATTGCTTAAAAGCATATATAGTAAATTAAAATCTAGGTTAGAAAAAGATTCTACCAACAACTCAATTTATTTCAACATAAAAGATGTCGGCTCATTAACACGGACAGAATTAGAATTAAATAGTCGAAAAATGTCCCAGACCGTGTACTTAGGTAATGGGGTAATTTTATGTCGAGTTTTAACTAAATATATGTGCTACGTTGATTCTCAAGACATGAGTTTGACTCCTCACCTTTGTCTGAATGGGTATTGGGAATCTTGGATTACCCAAGCAATGATTCGGTCACTTAAAAAAGGTTTTTATTGTCTTGATATTGGTGCGAATTGTGGATACTATTCGCTAATAATGGCTGATATTGTGGCGGAATCAGGTCAGATGGTAGCTGTTGAAGCCAATCCAAGATTAGCTACTCTGGTAGAGCGAAGCTTAGTAGTGAATGGATTTAGAAAAAACTCTAAAGTCTTGCAAAAAGCAGTTTCAGATACAAATGGCAAAAAAGTTAACCTTGTAGTTCCTGACGGTGGTTATTTAGGTGATGCAACAATATCTAGACCTGCTGATCAACCAGGAGATAGTATAGTTGAAGTCGAGACAGTAACAATTGATGAATTAACTCAAGATTGGCCACGGGTTGATTTAATTAAAATAGATGCAGAAGGCGCAGAAGAAGCAATTTGGCGTGGGATGCAGCAGACAATAAAAAAACATGAAGACATAATTATAATTATGGAATTTTGTAGTTACCGCAACTATGATGCTAAATCTTTTTTAGAAGATATTCAGTTAGCAGGATTCATAATTCAGTATATCGATAATGACTCATACCTAAAACCTTTGACTATTGAAGATTGCCTTACTGCACGTCCTGGTGAATATTGGGATTTATATTTACAGCGAAAAACCTAATTTTTTTACTGTTTAAAACTACCTTGGAAGCAGCATTTTTAGCTAAAAAACACTTTTTACAATATTGTAAAAGAGGTGTGACTAAAAACTCTACTTTACCTGAATTATACACAGCAATTGCAGACATGATACTTTTAACCTGAGATATCAATTGCTACTGCACTTATTTTCCCATTGTAGAAAAAATAGTTTCAGGATATTCATAGAAAAACATTGCTTGATGAATATAGTAAATAATTCATTTTCTAATCAATTAATCATAAATTTATCCATTCTCTTTTCTCAACCAACAGGCATCAGCAACTATGCTCTAAATCTTTTTCCATATTTAAAATCTCTTCAACCTACCCTATTAACAGCCAAAAAATATTCTGATTTCAACTGCTATCCAGTACCAAATAATCTTACTCCTGCTGACGGTATTAAAGGACATTTACGCCGTCTAATGTGGACACAATTTCAACTACCAAAAATCTATAAAAACCTTAAGTCTCAACTTTTATTCTCTCCAATACCAGAAGCACCCCTCTACAGCAACTGTCGTTTTATAATCATGTCTCACGACATGATACCATTGCGCTTTCCCAAACCCTTCTCACCGTTAACACCATACCATCGTTACTACACTCCCCAAGTTTTTCAGCAAGCACAACATATTATTTGTAATTCTCAAGCAACAGCTAAAGACATTACCGACTTTTACCAAATTCCCCCCAACAAAATAACACCTATTCCCCTAGCACACGATCGCACTCACTTCCGTTGTCTTAATCTACCTACCAGTAATTATTTCCTATATATTGGTCGTCAAGACCCTTACAAAAACTTGCAGAGACTCATCACTGCCTTTGCTGCACTACCTAATAAGGGAGACTATGAACTATGGTTAGCAGGACCTAGCGATAAACGTTATACCCCATTATTACAAGGGCAAGTTGCAGAACTGGGTATAACTCATCGGGTCAAATTTCTCAACTACGTACCTTATAGTGAACTACCAAAAATTATAAATCAAGCGATCGCACTCGTTTTCCCCAGTTTGTGGGAAGGCTTTGGTTTTCCTGTCCTGGAAGCAATGGCCTGTGGTACTCCCGTCATCACCTCCAATGTTTCCTCACTTCCCGAAGTAGCTGGAGATGCGGCTATTTTAATTAATCCCTACAACACAAGGGAAATCACAGCAGCAATGCAAGCAATAATCAATGATTCAGAAATGAGAAAACAACTTTCCCAAAAAGGTCTAAAAAGAGCAAATAAATTTAGTTGGGAAAAAACCGGACTTGCTACAGTCGAGGTTTTAAAACAATATCTTTAAGAGAATTTATGTTTTATATATTTCATCCAAGTTATTAATTATTATCTAAATCCTGTAAATCCTAAAATCCTGTAAATCCTGATTCAGACAAGTTATGTAATTATTATAATGAATCTGACGATAAAAACAGAATCTTAACTCTAGCATTTGCTAATAGTCAAATTCCCTATCGCCAGATTTATGACCGAGTCACATTTGAAAAACCAACAGTTTAGAAATTAAAAAAATTAAAAACCAACAATTATTTGTTTTAATTTTTAATTATTTACGGTGTTCCCACCGCCCCAGAGTAAACTAAACCTCGTTGCATATCCAAAGTCAAAATAGCCCCATCTTTAATGACCTTTGTCGCTTCCTTCACACCCACAATGACTGGTACACCGAGACGTAAACCAATTACGGCTGCATGACTTGAGAGACTCTCTTCTTCAGTAATAATCCCCCCAGCTTTGCGGATTGCTTCGACAAAATCCACACCAGTACGGGATGCCACTAAAATATCGCCAGGGTTAAAGTTACTTGCATCCATACCAGTATTAACTACCCTAGCTCGACCACTGACAGAACCTTGTCCTAGACCAATTCCCTGACCTAGTATGGCAGTCACTACTTCCACCTTAATCAAATCTGTTGACCCAGAAACCCCCTGAAGTGTACCAGCAGTCATCACTACCAAATCACCCTCAGTTAAGAGATTTTTTTCCTGGGCAACATTGATAGCTGCTTGGAATGTCTGACCTGTGGAAGGTAGTTCTAGCACTAACAGCGGTCTTACTCCCCAGACCATTTGCAATTGTCGCGCTACGTTGACATGGGGTGTGATGGCTAAAATTGGCGTTTTGGGGCGAAATTTAGAAACGTTGCGAGCTGTAGCACCGGTTTGTGTCAAAGTCATAATTGCCGCTGCGCCCAAATTTTCAGCAATTTGACTAACTGCTTGGCTAATAGCATTGGGAATAGAACGCCTGTTATCTCTTGACTGACGGGAGTTAGCGTTGAGGGTTTCTTCCTGCTCAATGCGTTCTGCTATTCTGGCCATTGTGGCTACTGCTTCCACCGGGAAACTACCAACAGCAGTTTCATTAGAAAGCATTACCGCGTCTGTACCGTCTAAAATCGCATTTGCCACATCGGAGACTTCCGCACGGGTAGGACGGGGGTTGCTGACCATGCTATCTAGCATTTGGGTAGCAGTAATGATGGGAATGCCCAAACGGTTGGCTGTGGAAATTAACCGCTTTTGTAGCACGGGTACATCCTCTGCTGGAACTTCTACCCCTAAGTCACCTCTAGCAACCATTACACCGTCACACAAAGACAGAACTGCTTCCATTTGTTCAATGGCTTCGTGCTTTTCAATTTTGGCAATTACGGGAACATTTTTGCCTGTGCTGGAAATTAATTCTTTGATTTCGATGATGTCTTGGGGGTTACGGACAAAGGAAAGTGCTACCCAGTCTACACCTTGGTCTAAACCGAACATCAGATCCTCTCGGTCTTTGTCGGTCATGGCTTTGACTGATAAGTAAACTCCCGGAAAATTTACACCTTTGTTATTAGAAAGTTTACCTGGTACAGTAATGCAACAATGCAAATCGCCTTTGTCCTGGTTGATGTCTTCTACGACCATTTCTACTCGTCCATCATCGAGGAGGATTTTGGCACCGACGGGGACTTCATCTGCTAAATAATCGTAGGTAACGCAACTGATTTCTTGGGTTCCTACGACTGGACGATTTGTTAAAGTGAAGCGATCGCCCTTCGCCAAAATTATAGAACCATTTTCAAACTTACCCAAGCGAATTTTTGGCCCTTGCAAATCTTGGAGAATTGCTACTGGTCTATTGAGTTCAAACGCAGTTTGCCGAATTAGGCGAATACTACGCTGATGGTCAGCATGAGTTCCGTGAGAGAAGTTTAGCCGCAGGGTTGTTGCACCCGCTTCAATAATTGCCTTCAGCATTTCTGGACTGCTGGTAGCAGGCCCAATAGTAGCAACAATTTTGGTTCGGCGCAGAGAATCTCTTAATTGCATAGGGGCTGATTTCAAAATAATCTATCTGGGAAGTAAAGTAATCGTATATTAAGCGGCATCTCCTTTTCAGTCACTGCTATATCAATGATGTCAGCAGTTAGAGAAGGAATTAGCGGGATAGACTAGATATAGTACACTAATCTTATCGGCATCCCCTTTAAGGAAGATTTTTGCCATGAAAGCATTAGCACTGTTTACACCTTAATCGTCAGTAAATACATAGGTCTAGTCTGGAATCATAACGCCATTCATCTGCTAATCAGCAAAGACAGCAGATAAATCTTGTCATATAAAACTTTATATAACTTTACTCTTTACTAAGATTTGTCGTATATTCGTAATATTTGATGAAGAAGGAGTTAGTAATGCTCACGTCGGAGGCACAAAAGCCACTGACAATCCCAACCAAAGAACTTTTAGCACCTCCTGGCGATTTTAATCCCACACTACTGCTGTTTTTTGTAGTGGTGACAATGTTGGTGTTATCTAACTTTGGTTATTGGGTTTGGGAATGGCCTCATTGGCTATGCTTCAGCATTAACACTCTGGCCTTGCATTGTTCGGGGACTGTGATTCATGATGCTTGTCACCAGTCAGCCCATCGCAACCGTGTGATTAATGCCATGTTAGGACATGGTAGCGCCTTAATTTTAGCTTTTGCATTCCCTGTCTTTACAAGGGTACATTTGCAGCATCATGGTAATGTCAATCATCCCAAAGATGACCCTGATCATTATGTCTCTACAGGTGGGCCATTGTGGTTGATTGCAGTCAGATTTTTATACCATGAGGTATTTTTCTTTCAACGGCAATTGTGGCGGAAATATGAGTTACTGGAATGGTTTATTAGCCGTTTAATTATCATTACTATTGTTTATATTTCTGTCCAATATCATTTTTTGGGCTATATTCTCAATTTTTGGTTTATTCCAGCATTTTTGGTGGGGATAGCATTGGGGTTATTTTTTGATTATTTACCCCACCGTCCGTTTGTGGAAAGAAGTCGCTGGAAAAATGCCCGCGTCTATCCTGGTAAGGTTCTCAATATCCTGATTTTGGGGCAGAATTACCACCTCATTCATCATCTTTGGCCTTCGATTCCTTGGTATAATTACCAACCTGCTTACTATATGATGAAGCCGTTGCTGGATGAAAAGGGTAGTCTGCAAACTTCCGGGTTATTGCAGAAAAAGGACTTTTTTGAGTTCTTGTATGATATTTTTCTGGGAATTCATTTTCATCACTGATTTGTTGAAAAAGAGACGTTTCATGGAACGTCTCTACAAAGTATAAAGGGTTTCTCTATGCTGCGTTACAAACTGTCGGTTCTAACGCTCTCTAATACACTCATTAAACCTAGTGTGGAAAACAGTATTTGCATTTATTCAGGATATAATTTCCGATCAACTCATTGGTATCATGCCAGTAGAGTAGGATTTCTGTCCCATTAGGAAAAAGGTGAATGGGAGTATTGTTGTCTAGATTATAAATACCCAAGTATTCTTCTAAATTTGCGGATGTAAGATTGTGAGAACCAAAAAAATTTCTTAGACTTAGACCCACTATATGTAATTCTTTGCTTACTGGATTGAGGATGTAGTTGTAGCCATCACTCATAAACTCTTCGTATTGTTGAATATTCCTTGATAATCTAGTTCTTGCAATTCTACGTCTTGGAATATTTGCAACTCTTGGATTTATCATATTTCACTATTGCACTCCCTCTTAAATTAATTACCACTAACAATTTCTTTTAGCTTGCGTTTTAGGTCGCTAGAAATAGCTAAACCATCAATTTCTCTACACAGCTTTTCTATAGACTCTTGTTTGCGACGCTCATTATAAACTGCAATAAGTATTGCTTCTATACCATATTTACCTAGAGCATCAGAAACCAATGCTGCTATTCCCAGTAAACCAATACCACCTAACATACCAAATGGACCACCAAGTGTTGCTAAAGCTGTTGTGATAGCAGCAGCCCCTACAAGACCAGTAGTAGCCATTGTAACTACAAGTAACACACCAGGCAAGCCCAAAGCGGCAACCTTTCTAACTACTTCATCCATAATTTTTCTACTTACTAGAATGCTTTCTGATTTATTTTATCAATCAAATATCCGTCCCTAAACTCTGCGCGTAAATCACCTCAATATTGCTACCAAATTGCAATTTATCTAAGGATTCTGTAACCAAGGATCGCCCGATTTTGTATTTCATACCAACGCTGGGACTATAATATACAAACTATTGGCTTGGCAATAACAGTAATTATACGTAATAATATGATTTAATCAGCCCAAAAACCAGGTAAAATAACCCAATAACGCTGGTTGGGTTATTTTACTCCAATTCTTGCCTATGCTGCTTGACAAACTGTTGGTTCTGGAAGCGGATCACCCGCAGCTTCGTAAGCAATAATGAGAGAGTCTAAGGCTTCAATTCCATTCGTTACTGCTAACTCGTAAGTATCCCCATGAGTGCGCCAGCGTTGTCCTGGAAAGTCAGGGAATCCTACTAAGAAGCAATTATCTTCCTCAGACCACTGAATTATCATTTGGTACTTGAGTTTATTCATCTTCTTTCTTATCCACTATTGACTCAATTGCCTGTTTTACTTCCTTTTCTTGGTAGCGTTTAGCATCTGCTCCGTCTTTGCCTGAAATCGTTACCTTTCCATAATATAGGGGATGTATCCAGTTAGTATGACTTCCTTTTCCTGGTAGTTCTGTAAAACCAGCCTGGACAAGCATTTGCTTAAGCTGTCTAATTTTTTTTGGCATATATTATAACAAATTATAGATTATCAAATAATTTATCCGTCAAGTTTTGACTACCCTCAGCCGTTCAAATATGCTAAGGATCAAGTGTTGTTTATCTTTTGCCTTTGCCTTCCAATTTCTTCTCAGAATTCAGAGGGTTGCTTGGAATCATCAGCCTGAACATAGACAATCTAAAGTAGTGGGCAGAACTCTTTACACATAGGGAAGATGACAATCCTCCTGTACAAGAGCAAAGTCAAGGCCAATTAAACCCAATGTCAGAGCAACGAGCTTACAGTTATTCAATTTATTCAAAATAATGTATTTTTTGTAGTAGTTCATAAAACTGAGTTAGTCTCAGCTATTACACAGCTTAACACAAGTTCACTAAAAATTCAATCAAATTATAAAATTTTTTACATTTATAGCTTTAAACATCAAAATACTTGTATTCAAAGACTTTCAGCAGATTAAGTTGCGTCTGACAAGGTTAAGTAAAGGTTAAGTATTTTCCTTGACTCATAGATTTGGCAAGCATTTGTGACAAAATGTAGGTATTTGATAAGTACTAACTGCAATTCATCACAAATGTAAAATGACAGGTAAGTAAACTATGTAATTATGTCGAAAACAGATCAAATACTGAGTTACGCTTCTCAAACAGGTGTAATTAGAGCAAAAGACATCGCAGCAAAAGGTATTCACAGAGAGTATTTGAAACGCCTGGAAAACCAAGGAATACTTGTACGTTCTGCTCGTGGAGTTTACACTTTAGCAGATGCAGAAATTACAGCAAATCACACCCTAGTTGAAACTGCAAAAAGAGTTCCTAATGGAGTAGTTTGTCTTCTATCTGCGCTCAGTTTTTATCAGATAACTACACAAGCACCTTTTGAAGTTTGGCTAGCAATTCCTCAAAAATCTCGTCCTCCTAAAGATAATCTTCTACCACTAAGAATCGTTTATATGTCTGGTAAATCTCTAGAAGAGGGAATTGAAGAACATATCATAGAAGGCGTGCCAGTTAGTATATATTCTTTGCCAAAAACAGTTGCTGATTGTTTTAAATTTCGTAACAAAATCGGTCTTGATGTTGCTTTGGAAGCATTGCGCGAATGTTTGCAAAAAAGAAAATTTTCAATGGACGAAATCTGGCATTATGCCAAAATTTGCCGAGTACATAATGTAATGCGTCCTTATCTAGAATCACTCACATGATATCGAAAAAGCCTATTAATATTGCAGCATCTATCCAAGCTAAATTATTGACTTTAGCTAAAAAAAGAGGTGAAGATTATAATTATTTATTAACGCGCTATGTTGGAGAAAGGTTGTTATACAGGCTCAGTCAATCTCCATATCAAAAACAGTATATTTTAAAAGGTGCTACTCTTTTTAAAGTGTGGAATGGAGAACCTCACAGAGCAACAAAAGATTTAGATTTACTGTGTTTTGGCAATAATGAAATTGAATATTTAGTAAATGTTTATCAAGAGGTTTGTGCAATTCACTGTGAAGAAGATGGAATTATCTTTTTACCAGAGTCAGTTAAAGGAGAATTAATCAAAGAAGATCAGGAGTATGAAGGAGTCAGAATTAAATTAAAAGGGAAATTAGTTAAAATTGAAATTACTATTCAAGTAGATATAGGATTTGGTGATGCTGTTACGCCAGATGCTGAAGAAGTAGAAATAGAACCTATTTTAGATGCGCCAAAAGCACGCTTACGAATATATCCTCGTGAAACAGTAGTTGCTGAAAAGTTTCAAGCAATGGTTTCTCTGGGGATAAGAAATAGTCGGATCAAAGATTTTTATGATATTTGGTTTCTTTGTCAGAATTTTAAATTTAAAGGAGACTTACTTCGTCAAGCATTCATCAACACTTTTCAGAGACGGAAAACAGAAATACCAGTCAAAGAACCTTTAGCTTTAACTGAAGAGTTTGCTAATGATTCGGATAAGCAAAAACAGTGGCAAGCGTTTAAAAATAAATTAAAAATAGTAGATACACCGAATTCATTTGGTGAATTAATTAACGAAATTAAAGATTTTATTATGCCACCTTGCCTAGCTGCGGCTGAGAATGAAACCTTTGACAAATTATGGAATACATCGGGAAAGTGGGAAGATGTAAATAATTTATTTATTTTATCAAATATCCGTCCCTAAACTCTGGGCGTAAATCACCTCAATATTGCTACCAAATTGCAATTTATCTAAGGATTCTGTGAAAAACACAAAACCCTTATACGCAGTCACATATTTATATATTTTCGTAAAAAAACCTTCACTGGTGACAATGACAAGCGGCTCTTCACCTTTAGAGAGAATATTCAAAAAAGCATCTAACTTCACGCAAATACCAGTTCCTCGATGAGTGAAAATACTCCCACCAATAGCAGCAGGTTGAGCTGCCGCGTCACCACTGTAATAGCTCATTTGGCGCTAACTTTTACATAACATTATTGACCTGCTGATTTTAAGCTTTTGTTTTAATTACTGGCTGTGAGGTTTGTAACGTTTGTGATAAACCCCAGTCTGGGCGCAATTTTGCCGCTTGACGTAAATAAATGTGGTGAATGGGGGCGGAAGTTGGTAAATAGGCGTGAATTAAAAACCGAATGCAACGCTGTAAACTGCCCTCAACGTGCATTTGCTGGACATCTAACATAGCCACACTATCCCATAAAGGACGACTGCGAGCGATCGCGGCTGGGAAAATAGCATCTAAATCCCGTGTGACAGAAAAAGTAACGCTGATCATTTCTGTTGGTTGGAGTTCGTTCCGTTGTTCCAGTTCATCAAGCAGTTCTGTCACCGCTTCTCGGATTGCTTCCACGCTATTATCTGCAACGGTTGTTGCACCACGAATCGCTCGCATTTGCCATTCCACTTCCAAAATCCTCCTAAATTTTAGTCCTTGGTCATTAGTCATTAGTCATTAGTCATTAGTCATTAGCGCAAAGACTATCAACTAGTGACTATTGACAATTAATTTACGGTCTATACAACCACAAGGGTAAACCACTTGTAGACATTTCAAATTCGAGCCAATCAATTCCAGCCGCAATTCCTGATTTCTTCAGACGACTCCCAGGTAGAATTCGACTCAACAATGGTTTACGTTCTTCTAGCGTATAGCAAGGAGTTTTTTCTGGATCAAGTCCGACTAATTCGGCCGTCCAACGACGTGCATCTTCTTCTGTTCCCAAGCGGTCTACAACGCCCAATTCTAAGGCTTGCTCTCCGGTGAAGATGCGGCCATCAGCGAAGGTTTTCACAGTTTCTACATCCAAAGAACGTCCTTCGGCGACGGTTTGTACAAACTGCTGATAACTGACATCAATCAATTGTTGCAGAATGTTCTCCTCTGCTTCTGTCAGTTCCCGATCAAAAGACAAAATGTCTTTGTAGGGGCCAGACTTAATCACCTTAAAGGAAACACCAATTTTTTCTAGGAGGCGTTCTAGGTTATTTCCCCGCAGAATCACACCGATACTGCCTGTAATCGTGCCTGGGTTAGCCACAATGTGTTCTGCTCCCATCCCGATGTAAACGCCGCCAGAAGCCGAAATATTGCCAAAGCTGGCGACAATTTTGGTTTTTTTCTGCAACCGTCTTAAGGCGCTGTAGATTTCTTGGGAATCTCCTACTGTCCCGCCAGGACTATCTATGCGTAACAGTAAAGCTGGAAACTTCTTTTCCTCTACTGTTTTCAGAGCTTCTAATACCCGTTTGCGTGTAGCACTGGCGATCGCACCAGTAATTTCAATCCGAGCAATTTGTTTACGAAATCTGGGCTTAAAAGGCCAAACCATGAGCAATCCAATCACCTATTAATAGACTTAATATAAGATGCCTAGCGGTCAGACGACCTCCCTCAATCTGTTAAGAAAGGTGAGTAGGCATAAGACTATTTAAAATCTTAAGGAAAATTTTAGATTTTGCGTATAGTTTTATTGGCTAGATTTTTGCTATATTTCTTCGTAAAGGAATATGTATTCAAACACATATTTCTCTAATAAATATTTGCAGTGGTTAGACACAATCACACATTAAAGCTGTGGTGTGAGGTAATTGCAGTCTGACAGCAAAGCCTGGTCATTAGCCACGAGTTGCTAAAGACTAGTTTGGATATGAATATAAATACTTGGTCGTACTAAAGATAACTAGAGTTACAAACAGCTAGGAGGATATTTTTAGTAAAGCTTAACTGGGCTGTAAGTTATCTAAAGACATCAGAAAGAGAGATCGATATTTAGGAATCAATGCGGAGAATTTGACAGCGGTAATAAGCATAGATATCAAACAGACCGCCAACAAAAGCGCAAGTCAGACTAATGACAAACAGACCATTAAGGGGACTACCAGTACCAAAGGTGGCGAGAAAATGCAAAATCTGATCGGGGATATTCTCAGTTATGCCTTGTAAGCCTGGGATGTAACCAGAAAGGCATAAAAAGACCAGTGTACCGCCGACGAAGAAAATAGGCGCGATAAAACTGAAAACAGTGGTGAGTACGAGAGATCTGAGAAAATTAGCAAGTATGCTCATGATCAGGCAAGCTCCGGAAGTAATTTAGACGATGGCTGAATAACTGCACGTCATCTTCTACAATAAGTGCGATCGCTCCTGAACATTCAATATGTCAAAAATCTTAAGTTTTCATTAAAAGAGAAACCAAGCATTTTCATAAAAAACTGCCGCTAATTAAATAGCTTATAAACTCCAAAATCCTTGATTTATCGAACTTTTATCTACAAAAATCGCATTAGGATACATTGCATTACGCTTAGATAATAGCTTAATTTTATGAGAAAGTATTTAAAGTAAGTTAACGTTTGAACCGAAAAGAAGAGAGACAAAAAAATTCATGAAAAATGAGCTATGACTTTCGCTATTCTTAAAGCAGTTACCGAGTTAGCTAAAGAACATTGAGCCAGACTATATCCAAATTCAGTTTAGGAGCATGGAGTCAGCGATTGCTGGCAGCGATTTTTTTGGGTGGACAAATAATAATTCACCTCCTCAAGGGCAAAATCCATAGGCGCAACACCCTAGAGCAATTAGCCGCAGTTGGGCCAGATTCCCTATTTATCGCCTTAATCACAGCCATTTTCGTAGGTGCAGTATTTACTATTCAAGTAGCGAGAGAATTTATCAACTTTGGTGCAGGAAACATAGTTGGCGGAGTTTTAGCAGTAGCCTTGACAAGAGAACTCACACCAGTGCTAACAGCAGTGATTTTGGCGGGACGAGTTGGTTCTGCCTTTGCAGCAGAAATTGGGACAATGCGAGTTACAGAACAAATTGATGCCCTGTTAATGTTAAAAACAGACCCCATTGATTACCTCGTGATTCCCAGACTCCTAGCTTGTTTATTAATGCTGCCCATCTTAACCCTGCTATCTTTAGTCACCGGGATGTTTGGGGGATTGATCATTGCCACCAACATTTACAATCTCTCAGATACAGTATTTTTAGACTCAGCCCGTAACTTTCTGGGTATCTGGGATATCTGTAGTGCGATGATTAAAGCCAGTTGCTTTGGTGTTTTAATAGCCATCATCGGCTGTAGTTGGGGTTTAACCACAACAGGAGGAGCTAAAGGTGTGGGACAATCAACCACAACAGCTGTTGTTACCGCCTTGCTGATTATTTTTGTTAGCAACTTCTTTCTTTCTTGGTTAATGTTTCAGGGGCCTGGTAGTGGATTAACACAAGGGATGTGAAGGAGGCAGGGGGCAGGGAGAAAATTATTTATAATCTCTTCCCAATAACCAATAACCAATAACCAATAACCAATAACCAATAACCAATGACCAATGACTAATGACCAATGACTAATGACCAATGACTAATGACTAATGACTAATATCTACTGACAAAGCAGGAGAAAAAATTGTGACCAGTTCATTAGCGCCTAATTCTACCTCGACCGTGGAACTCAAGCCAAGTTACAATATCCCTGTCATCTTGGTGCTTGCAGCCATTCCCTTACTGCTAGTACAACCTTGGGTAGGAGGAGTATTTACAGTGATGGGTTTATTTTTGATGTTGCAGGCTGTAACACTGCGTTGTCAATTTACCGCCACCGATTTTGATATTTACCGAGGGGAAAAATTAATTCGGCGATTTCCTTACCAAGAATGGCAAAACTGGCGAATTTTCTGGAATAGAGTTCCCATCTTGTTTTACTTTAAAGAAATTAAGAGCATTCACTTTCTACCGATTTTATTTGACCCCAACGCCCTAAAATCTTGCTTAGAACAGCGTTGTCCACGTATTTAGTGCTTTAAGATTGTATATTTCTCAAAGCTATTTATTCGCATCATAGGAATTGACTATTGTTTATGAACCCAGAGGAATCTCAAACCCCAAAACCAATTGATGAATGGTGGGAAGAAACGCCAGAACAAAGTCCTACAGGTGAAAACCCAGAAATTATATCTTCTGAGTCAATACAGGAAACAGAAGCACCAACGTCAGCAGATGAACCACAAACAGATGATGTGTCTTTTCCATCATCCATTGCTAATACAGAACCCGAAGATTTCACAGCAGAATCTAAAAGCGAGTTAGTGCCACAATTAGCAATAGAAAATGGGGTGCTGGATTCAGAACCAGAGCTTAATTCACTATATGCACAAGTAGGGCAACGAGTAGCCGATTTACAAGCAACTGAAGCGTCACTAAAAGCGGAAATATCCCAATTGCAAGCTACTTACAAAACCCTTCAGGGACAAGTAAGTGAAACCCAAACGGCACTCTCGAAAATGGTGCAAGAGTCCTTAGTGCTGTTAGAACAACGTAAACAAGCGTTGCAAATTTCTGTAGAACAACTAGAACGCCGTCAAGAACGGATTCGCAATGAAATGCGAACTACCTTTGCGGGAACATCTCAAGATTTGGCAATTCGGGTACAGGGTTTTAAAGACTATCTCACAGGTAGTTTACAAGATTTAGCATCAGCAGCAGAGCAATTGCAATTGGTTCCGGCTGTGAGGGAACGAGAAAAACCAGCGGCGAAAGAGGCTAAACCTGTTGAACAACAGCCACCTACATTGCAACTTGCCCAACAACAGTTTCAAGATACAACCAAACAAATTCGCCGTTTAATTGACCAATACCGCAACCAACCCGATTATTATGGTGCTGTGTGGCAGTTGCGACGCACCTTTGAACCAATTCATGCAGAACGAGTTTCTAATTGGTTTTTCACCTTGGGGGGACGGGGTGCTTTACGGACAATGGGTAGCCGCTTGCAGAATATCTTGATTGCATCGGCGGCGATTTCCATATTACACAAATTACATGGCGATCGCACACGCACTCTAATTTTAGCGAATACACCGGAACGTTTAGGTGAATGGCGACGCGGTTTACAAGATTGTTTGGGAATTGGTCGCCCAGATTTTGGACCCGACAGAGGTGTAGTTTTGTTTGAAGCACCTACAGCTTTAGCCCAAAAAGCAGACCGATTAGTTAAAGCCAATCAATTGCCTTTAATTATCATTGATGATTCAGAGGAGCAAATTAGCTTAGGGCTGTTACAATTTCCTTTGTGGTTAGCTTTTGCACCTGACCCAAAAAACATGAGAAATCGGGATTTTGATGACGAATTTTAATTTGGTGATTGGTCATTAGTGATTGGTCATTAGTCAAGATATTTTAATCTAGACTAGTGACCAAATAATTACAAATTATTTAGAATTTTACTTTTTGAATTATTATGGCTATTTGGTTAAGTTTTTGTGGTGCTGTTGTTTTATTAGCTTACCTATTGGGTTCTTTCCCTACTGGGTATATTGCCGGGAAGCTGTTAAAAGGTATTGATATTCGGGAAGTTGGATCTGGTTCAACAGGTGCAACAAATGTATTGAGAACTTTAGGGAAAGTTCCAGGGGCTTTTGTGTTATTAATTGATTGTTTGAAGGGAGTTTTAGCAATCAATCTCGTTGATACTTTATTCAATCTAGCACCTAGTCAAAATTTAATTCCATCAACATTAAATGTAGAACTATGGCAACCTTGGTTAGGAACTTTAGCAGGATTAGCTGCCATTTTAGGGCATAGTAAATCAATCTTTCTCAGCTTTTCTGGGGGTAAATCTGTAGCTACTGGTGTGGGGATTTTGTTAGCCTTAAGTTGGCAGGTTGGATTATCAACCATAGGAGTTTTTGCTGTTGTTTGTGCAGTATCTAGAATTGTGTCTTTAAGTTCTATTGCTGGTGCTGTTGTTGTTTCTATTCTGATGGTAATTTTCCATCAACCTTTACCCTATATTTTACTTGGTATCGCTGGGGGTTTATATGTAATTGTCCGTCACCGCAGTAATATTGAGCGATTAATTGCGGGTACAGAACCAAAAATTGGGCAGAAGGTAGAGACGGAAACGGAACAAACAGCATAATGCAATGCTTGAAGTAAGTCCTATTAATTATCAATTATACGTGCAGAAATTTCTGATAACTTACTTTCTATCAAATGCAACTGTTCCTGATGTGCTTTTAGAAGTCGCGTAATTTCAAAAATTTCATCTTCCCGCAACAGATTCATTTTGTCGTGTAGCAATTCAATTTCTAATTCTGCTTTCTTATTTACTTCGTAGTCATATTTTGCATCTTGGCGATCAATGGTAGCTTGACGGGTCTGACTCATCATGATGATAGGTGCAGTATAAGCTGCTTGAAAGGATAACATTAGGTTCAGTAATATAAATGGATATGGATCCCAATGGTTAACGTAAGCTGTTACGTTAAAAATAATCCATAGTAAAAGCAAAGTACTTTGAATGATAATAAATCGCCAAGAACCAACAGTATCAACTACTTTATCAGCCAACCTGTCGCCCAACGTTCCCGGAAACTTAGGTGGGTTTTGTGCGGGTTTGCGATCGCGCAAATGCTGTAATAATTTATATTCTTCTGTACTAACACGGGCGCGTAAAGGCTTTTTTTGCATATTGGTTGCGGTTGATTGCCGTTGGTTTAAAGTGTAATCGATTAGGCTCCAGGTTTGAAATAATCGAGGAGGCGATCGCCTGAATCAGCACGAATCAAAGCCACAACTATATCTGGTAAGGCTGCTAAACTATGGTATACCAAATAGCGCGGTTCCCAAGTGGGGTGAAATTTGTCTTTATAGGCGTGCAAACCTTGGAAGTTGTAAAAGCCGTTTAAATGTTCGTAAAGATAATGTAGAACTTTTTCTAAGCGGCGTGACTCTAAATTTTCACCAACTCCAGCAAGGGCAGAAAGACCAAAATTAAAAGTATCATAACCTGCTTCTTTGAAATGCTGGAGCAGGGAAATAAATAAAAAGTCCATCATGCCATTTTCAATGTCGGAACGATGGCGCATCATGTCAATAGTGATTTCATTTAATTGATATTCTGGCAAAACGTTTGTAAAAGCCACCACGTTACCAGTAGAATTATGCACAACAGCAATTTCACAATCACGTAGATAAGCTTCGTCAAACCAACCTAAAGAAAAGCGTTTTTCCGAACCCTGCGCCATTTTTAGCCATTCATCACTGACAGGTTTAAGTTGGTGTAACAATTCATGGGTGATTGGTGGTTGATAAAAACTGACTTGATATCCGAGTTTCGTTAGCCGATTAATTGATGGTCGAAAGTTTTTACCAGCTTTGCCTTGTAAAGTAAAATTTTTCAAGTCAACGATCGCTTCTTCACCAATCTTGAGTATCCTGAATCCTAGAGAAATGTAGATGTCTAGCTCGTCGGGTAAAGTTTGATAAAAGGCAGGATACCAGTCATTCCGCTGGCAAAACTGCTGAAAACCCACAATCACCTCAGGGCGGTCTTCAATAGATCCAATAGGGTCTCCTAAAGCGATCGCACCTCTACCTTTAGGCACATAAGCAATGACACTTTTACCTGAAGGACTAAAAAAGTAACTTTTATCGCTTAAAAGTGTAAAGGCTGCTAAAGAACAGCAACCATATTGCTCAACAATTTCCTTAGCTTTTTGTCGGTCTACAGAATTTGCAGATTTCTGCAAAAATACTGGCTGTAATAGCATCACCACTGCAAAAGTCATCGTGCTGACAGCAATAATATAAATAGAATCAGCAAAGAATCCACCAAATTTAGTTTTTGGTTGCAGTCCTAAATTATCCTCAGTGAAAAACATTGCCAAAGTCTGAAGTATGGCATCTTTCCAATTAAAATTTTCAGTAAACTTGCCATCTAATAAATAAAATCCGACTGTCCCGTATGCCAGAGTAAAAAGCAAAGCACCTATTAATACCCGCACACCTCTAGCAATGGAAGGGCGGTCTGATTGGGCTGTAAAAACATGGCGCATTAAAAATAATTGCACCAATAAAATTCCAGATAATATACTCTCTTCGTAATCTAAACCTTTGATTAAATGGCTAAAAATAGAAACAACTAGTAAACAAATTGTCAGCAACCAAGCAACTCGCTTGCGGCGTAATAAGTTAGTAGCAAGTGTTAGCAAAACGAAGCCAGTTAAAGCTGCAAAAATATGCCCAGTAGCACGAATTTCAAAGGGTAAAAATTCTCTTAACCAATGATTACGTCCATATAGATTAGGTGTAACTGCTGATAAAACATTTACCACTCCTACTAAACCTGTTAGGATTGTTACACTCCAAAGTCCAATTCGAGTTTTTAAGTTATGAGTCATTAGTTATTTTCAATTAGTAGATATTATCTATATTAATTTGAGTTGAATTATTTTCAGAAATTACGCTAGTGTCACTCTTAATATCCTTTGTAAAAAACATTAGACTCGATAATTCAGTAACAATAAACAGATTTTTAAAGTCCTGATTTTTTAAATGTTTTAAACTGTTCTCCCACATAAGAAAGAGAATCTTGTAAATGTTTATGAAAGTAATTCCAGCCAATATCTGCACCAGATAAACCATGACCTCCAGGAAAACCATAGAACACATTAGCAATACCTAACTTGTCTAATGTTTGGTGGAAAGTTTTAGTAGCAGCCAAAAAATCAGAATCATTTAAACCTGCATCCAGATATATACGCAATCGCTTCCTATCAGCAACAGATAGTTGTTGTACTATTTTTTGTGGGCTATTTTGGGGACTACTATCATCTGTAAAATAACCGCTATGACTAAATAAAATATTGAACTTGTTGAGATGGCGTAACCCAATATTAAATGCTCCCCACCCACCAGAAGATAGACCTCCCAACGCCCAAAATTCTGGTTTTTCTAGGGTACGATAACGTGACTTGACAACCCGGACTAATTCCGAACCAATCAAAGTGCCAATGTTGCCATTAGCCCCATCATAATAATCGGGATCATATAAAGGACTAGAACCCCGATTGTCATTACCATCTGGTGTAATAATAATTGATGGCGGTAATTTGCCAGTTTTATACAATTCATGCAGTACATTCATGATGGCATATTTATCAGCATAGGCGCGGGCATCATCATGACCACCGTGTAATAAGAAGATAACTGGATAGCGGTTTTGGGGATTTTTGCTATAGTGAGGGGGCAAAATCGCGCCATATTGACGAACTGTACCCATAGCTTTTGAATTGAAGCTTTCTAACTGAAATTTTAAGTCTGTATCTGCTTGCTCTTGGGGTGGATCTAGTTGTGGCGCACCTAAAATAAAAACATAGTAATATGCTGTACCGCTAAGAATAGCGATCGCTCCTGCCAAAGTAATCAAAATTTTAGAAATTTTCATATAAATTTATCTCCAATTAAATATAATATGCTAATTTTTAGCAAAGTTTAAGTGTACTGCCTTGAGAAAATACTAATAATGTTGTTGGTTTGGCGGATGGTGAACGCCAATATGATCAGCAGCGTGTGCGATTTTAGCATTCCGAAATTGCTCACCGACAAAAGTCAGAGAATCTGCTAAATGTTCCTGCCAGTATTGCCAAGTATGGCCACCAGGAAACTGCCGAAATAGGTTATAAACTTTTTGTTGGTTAAGAACTTGAACAAATTCTTTAGCATGATCAATTTCTTCGGTATCTGATCTGCCTGAATCTAGATAAATTCGCAGACTTTTTTTGGCTTGGGGAGAAAGAGTTTTGATATAAGCTATAGGGCTATTTTGTGCGCCGCTCTGATCTTGAAAATAACCACTATGACTAAATAAAATTGAGAAGTTTTGCCAGTTGTGTAATCCCACATTCATAGCGCCCCAACCACCAGAAGATAATCCACCTATCGCCCAAAAATCGGGATTGGGTAATGTGCGATAGCGACTTTGCACGACTTTCACTAATTCATAGCCTACTGCTGTGGCAACTTTGCCATTAGATCCATCAATATATTGGGGGTCCCAATAAGGACTAGAACCGCGTTTGTTGTTACCATCAGGCGTGATAATTATACTGAGTGGTAATTTATCTGTAGTATATAGTTTTTCCAGGGTTTTAAGGGCTTGTCCTTTTTTATCACTAAACCAATCAATAGGTTCACCGTGGCCACCGTGGAGGAGAAAAATTACCGGATAACGTTGTTGCGGATTTTGTTCATAACCAGGCGGTAAAGAAACACCATAAGTGCGTTTTCCGGGTATTATTTGGCTATCGTAGCTTTCAATTTTGTAGGTGAGGGAAGTAGCTAAGGCGTTGGCATTTGGTTGTGAAGGGAGGAGGGAAGTTGTTGTTTGTGGTGGTATAGCGAAACCTTGGGAGTAATTACAGCCCACTAAAGTGAATACTGAAATTAGTAGTAGAATTTTTTTGGACTTCATAATTTATAAATTAAGGATTGACTTGTTGTTTTAACCAATTTGCGATCGCATAATTAACTAATTCTGCACACTCGGCCATAACCAAATGTCCCGCATTGGCAAAATGTAAATGAGTACCGTTCATAAAGTGACTCGCCAACTCATCTCCCATTTCTTGGCTAAACATGGGGTCTTTTCCCGCAGTAATTACTAAAGTTGGGATATGCAAATGCTGCGGTAACGGGTGACGAGTAAAAAAGTTATAGTCCCAAAAAATTTTTAAGGCTTTGTAAGCATCAAAATCAGTGGGGACGGGGTTTTCGGCAAAAAATCGCTCCATGACACTATGCCGATAAGAAGTGGAGAGAAAGTTATTCAATACTTGCACCCCTGGTAAATAATAAAGATATCTACCACCCCAAGCCTGTAACTTTGTCAAAGGGATTTCCCACCAAGGCGCTAAATCGTGACTACCACCAGCAATGGCAATCATTGCACTAATTTTATGGTGTTGGGCAAATTCTAAACCAATGGGAACGCCATAACTATGACAGCATAATATAGGCGACTCAATACCAAACTTGTGCAACAATCGCTGTAAATCCCGGCAATGTCGCCCAATAGAATAACGAGAGTAACGACTAGACTGTCCATGTCCTGCTAAATCATAGGCAAGAATCTCCCAACCTTGAGTTTGAGCAAACTCATATTGCGCTCTAAAATTAAACCGATTACCCATTCCGCCATGAATAAAGACTATTGACGGAATCATGCCAGGACTATAGCTAACTTGCAAATCTACTCCTCGCCGCAGGTGAATTGTAGAACCAGTTAGAGCATCTTCAAAAGACTCATCATTTGTCATGGATAATCGCTACATTACTGGCTGGGAATTTGGTGGTTGGTTCTTTTGCTCTTCAGATTGCATTTCCAGCAGTTCAGGAATCGTCACAAATTGATAGCCTTGAGCCTTGAGACCAGTGATAATTGCTGGTAAAGCCTTGACAGATTTGATCCGGTTGCCGCCACCATCGTGGATTAGGACAATTGCACCTGATTTGGCATTTTTCAACACATTTTTAATCAGCATTGGCACTTGAGGCGAATGACGTTCAGCGTCTCCCGACTCTTCTGACCACATCATCACAACATATTTATGATTTTTGGCGTATTGGGCTAGTCCATTATTCAGAAAGCCTCCGGGCGGACGAAACATAGTTGTTTTCTGTCCTGTAGTTTTGTAGATAATTTCTGCTGTGCGATCAATTTCACTAGCCGCAGTAGCTACATTCATTCGGCGATACCAATGATGCCATGTGTGATTACCAATGGCATGACCATCAGCCGCTACCTGCTTGGCAACTTGGGGAAAATATTTCACCATTTCCCCAATCATAAAAAAGGTGGCTTTAATATTATTTTGCTTGAGAATTTCTAAAATCTGTGCCGTATTTTTTGGGCTGGGCCCATCATCAAAAGTTAAGGCGATAACTTTCTCCTTGGCTTTCAGTTTCGCTTCATAAACAACTATGCCCTGAAATGCTTTTGGTATTAAATTTTCCTCATTTGTAGGAGTCATGGCTTGTGTAGATGGACTGATGATCTGGCCATGAGTTGCTCTAGCACTTTCAGATTTTAATTGTTGAATTCCTAACAGATGCTCAAACCCGCTGGGGTTGATCAGCAAACTTATACCTACAGTAATAGTCGCAGTAATCAATGTAATAGTTACTAATTTAAAAATTATAAATAATTTACGGATGGACAACCGCCATATATCTTTAAACATGGTTCATTGCTACATTCTTAGCCTAGAATTTGGTCGTTATTGATCAAGATTTGAAGCTGGTGATATGAAAATACTGTGTCAAAGTAACGGAAAATTTGCGAATGATTGATTGTAAGTTAGTAATCAACGCAATGAGGATTTAAAGAATGCTGAAAAAGCTGCGACTCAATATTAGTCGTTTATTTGGCTTGTTGCTCCTGGGGCTTTCTGTGTGAGCGATCGCTCATGAACTACACTCATGAACTACATGAGTATAATTATATCCTCAATTGTAGAGAAGAGAATCCCCAGGCATCGAACGTTTCTACAACGGTTCACTGAAGATGCATATTTGATGTGAACTACCGGATTTTCTGTTGCGCTCCTTATTTAAATTTGGCGGCTAATGATCTGAAAATATAAAAAATTAAATAAAGACTTAATCTGGAAAATACTGAAAAATGTGATATGATTAGTAGTTCTCTAAAACAGTGCTGGGTGAAGAACGTAGAGATAAAACTCAGCACATCTACAACACTCAGCACGAAGAACTCTAGTTTATGGCACTGCCAATTGTTGCAATTATCGGTCGCCCAAATGTGGGCAAATCCACTCTGGTTAATCGTCTCGCTGGTGATCAAGCAGCGATTGTCCACGATGAATCGGGTGTGACACGCGATCGCACTTATCGTCCAGCATTTTGGAGCGATCGCGAATTTTCAGTAGTAGACACAGGCGGTTTAGTCTTTAACGATGATACCGAATTTCTCCCCCTAATTCGCCAACAGGCATTAATGGCGCTCTCAGAAGCCTGTGCAGCGATTTTTGTAGTGGATGGGCAAACAGGCCCCATGCCCGCAGATCAAGAAATTGCTGATTGGTTACGTCAACAAACCGTACCAATTTTCTTGGCTGTCAACAAATGTGAATCACCAGATCAGGGCTTAATTCAAGCTAGTGAATTTTGGGAACTGGGTTTAGGTGAACCTTTCCCGATTTCGGCAATTCATGGTAGCGGTACTGGGGAAATCCTGGATGAATTAATTAAGCACGTCCCTGATGTCAAGGATGTCCCTGAAGATAATGTGATTAAAGTCGCCATTATCGGTCGTCCCAATGTAGGCAAATCCAGCTTACTGAATGCTTTTGTAGGCGAAGAAAGAGCGATCGTTAGTCCTATTTCCGGGACAACTCGTGATACAATTGACACGGAAATTGAACGGAACGGGCAAACCTACCGCTTAATTGACACCGCTGGTATTCGCAAAAAGAAACATATAGAATACGGTACGGAATTTTTTAGCATTAACCGCGCTTTTAAAGCAATTCGCCGCGCCGATGTGGTTTTATTAGTTTTAGATGCTGAAGATGGTGCTACAGAACAAGACCAAAAATTAGCAGGACGAATTCTGGAAGAAGGTCGGGCTTGCATTATCGTAGTTAACAAGTGGGATGCAGTCGAAAAAGATTCTTACACTATCTACGACTACGAAAAAACCCTAGAAACACGTTTACATTTTACCGAATGGGCAGACATAATTTTTGTCAGTGCCACAACCGGACAACGGGTAGAAAAGATTTTAGAATTGGTGAATAAGGCAGCGGAAGCACACAAACGCCGTGTCACCACCTCCGTAGTTAATGAAGTCCTCACAGATGCAATTAGCTGGCATTCTCCACCAACTTCACGGGGCGGTCGTCAAGGTAAAATCTATTACGGCACACAAGTAAGTAGCCAACCCCCAACTTTTGCTTTATTTGTCAACGATGCTCAACGCTTTAATGACAATTATCGCCGTTACATTGAAAGACAGTTCCGCAAACAATTAGGATTTGATGGAACTCCAATTCGCGTATTTTGGCGGAGTAAAAAAGTCCGAGATGCAGAAATTGGCAATCTCAACCGAGCAACTCGCGTAAAATAGTATTCACTGGTCATTTGCTCATTACTTATGACCAATGACCAATGACCAATGACCAATGACTAAAGAATGGATTTACTGCGATCGCTCCCCCTTGGACTATACTTAGAACAACCAGAAACTTGGCTACATAGGCTAGATCCGCGAGTCAAGTTAGTTTGGTTGTTAAGCTTTCTCACCAGCTATGTTGTAGCTAACAACTATTGGCGGGTGTTGTTGGTGGCATTATTAATTATTTTTACCTTATTTGCCAAAATTCCGCTGCGAGTATGGCGGCAACAAATGGGCTGGCTGCTGGTGTTATCATTTATGGTGTTGGTTCTCGGTTCTATGAGTCCTGATGGACTAGCTATAAATTATCAATCACGCTTACCAGCTAATGAAAAAGTTTTAACTCAGCCAGCAAATGCTCAGAATCGCCAAGTGAATTTAGAGCAAGCCAGAGGTAATCAAGAATATAACTATGTATTATTTCACAAAGGACCAATTAAAGTAAATCGCCGTTCTATAGATTTAGCAATTAGCCTGAGTACAATAGTTTTTACCTTAATTTACAGCACTAATTTATATTTGTTAACAACCGCACCAGAAGAAATCACTTCGGGAATGGAAAGCTTAATGCAACCCTTGCGGAGGTTTAAAATCCCAGTTACAGAACTGATGTTAACTCTCACTTTATCTTTGCGGTTTATTCCTTTAGTTTTAGAAGAAGTCCAAAATCTCATTCGTTCTGTGATGACGAGAGCAATTAATTGGAAAAAGCTAGGATTAAAAGGAGGAGCTAAAGTTTGGTTAATTGTGATTGAGCGACTTTTAGAAAATCTGCTTTTGCGTGCTGATCAAATGGCAAATGCAATGATGGTCAGGGGTTTTACCAGTCCAAATGAGCATCGAGTCAAATGGCAAGAATTACGATTGAAAAGAGGTGACTGGTTAGCGATCGCAATTTTAATCGTATTTTGGGGACTGAGGATAGCTTTTGGGACAGCAATTTCTTAACAGGTGCAATATTGTAGAGACATTCCAGGGAACGTCTCTACAGGGCATTCAACCCACACATATTTAATTTTTTAATTCTTGAAACATCGCCGTACTCAGGTAGCGTTCACCAAAAGAAGGCTGAATCATGACAATTAACTTACCTGCATTTTCTGGGCGTTTACCTACTTGAATAGCCGCACACAAAGCCGCACCAGATGATATCCCTGATAATAAACCTTCTTCTTTAGCTAATCTTCTACCATAGGACATTGCTTGATCATCACTGACACGAATCACCTCATCAATCAATTCTTGACGCAACACATCTGGCACAAATCCCGCACCAATACCTTGGATTTTATGGGAGCCGGGTTCACCTCCAGAAAGAACGGGACTGTTGCTAGGTTCAACCGCAATCACTTGAAAACTCGGTTTGCGCTGTTTAAGTATCTCTGCAATACCAGTAATCGTTCCCCCAGTTCCTACCCCAGCAATTAAGATATCTGCTTCCCCATCAGTATCCGCCCAAATTTCCTCAGCTGTCGTTTCTCGGTGAACTTTGGGGTTAGCTGGGTTGCAAAATTGTTGCAGCATGAAGGTATTGGGAGTGTTAGCCACAATTTCCTCAGCTTTGCTAATTGCTCCCCGCATTCCTTGGGGGCCTGGTGTCAACTCCAAAGTTGCACCATAAGCACGCAACATTGAGCGTCTTTCTTGGCTCATGGTTTCTGGCATTGTTAAAATCAATTTGTAACCACGAGCCGCAGCTACCATTGCTAAAGCTATTCCTGTATTTCCTGAAGTTGGTTCAACTAAAACGGTTTTTCCTGGGGTAATTAAACCATCTGCTTCGGCTGAAAGTACCATACTCAAACCAATACGGTCTTTGACTGAAGCTGCTGGGTTCATGCTTTCTAGTTTGACAACTATTCTGGCAACTACTCCCTCAGCTTGGGGAATTTTGTTCAGCTGAATTAAAGGGGTTTTGCCAATAAGTTCTGTTACGTCTTTAGCAATTCGCATTTATTAACTCCTAATATTCTAAATATTACTTTTCCGTCTTTGCTTATAATAATATGTTTTTACTTATTTATTTTGTAGTTAAGTAACAGTTAGTTAATTAAATATTATTTTGCCAGAAATAGTTATGATAACTGGGTTTTAAGTAAATAGCATAATTGCATACAGCGCTAGAAGGCTGAATATTTGCTACTAAACTTGTATCAATTATTTTGAAATTAGGTGTGATTTCCAAGGCTATATAAGTCAGAATAATTTAGTCATGTCAAGGTCAGATCATAGAATTTAAGAAATTTAATTGTTTTTTTGAGTTGTTTGGTTTATTTTTAATTCAGGTCTACTTTGTCAGGATATATTGTTATTTGAGTACAAGATTTTAGGACTAATAATCACCATTAAATATTCTCAAACATCGGCTACTAAAGCATTAAGTTGAGTACAAAAATCCCCGTCCCCTATCTGATAAATGCTAGTACCTCCTCCTGAAAACACTAGCACCTCTACCCCAAATATTTTTTTAAAGTCTTACTGGATCAGTTTTATAAGCTTTGAGTACTATGTTAATGATTTTAATAATCTTAATTCGGCTGGGGTAAACTGTGTTGAAGAGAGGTGACTGCTATAAACGTTAGTAGGATTTACGCAGAGATTCCCCTCTACCCCCCGAAATTCCTAGATGAAAGTCTAGAGAACTAGGGGGGACTTCTTAACCCTAGTTTGATAGAAATCTCTATTCAAAAGCGGTTAAATCCTGTCAGTATTAGTCAATACTAAATGGAGTGTATTTGGGATTTTTAAATTTTCACTTGCTTAGTAATAATTTATGAGTATTTTGCACAAATAGTGGTGATTCATAAATCTGCCAAGTTTAGATTTGCAGTTTGAGATTCACAGATAATTTTTAAATTATTTGAGATGTTTTTAAATAATTGGGTGTCATCTACTAAATGTATATTTAGAATCTAATACTTGATGCTTGTTTGAGAATTGGCAAAAGGAAGGTGCAGCAATAAAGCATAAACTATATTTTCTTACTGGGTGAATAGCTACCTAGCAAGGGAGAGCGAAGATGAAATTAAAAATTTTAAATGTGCTAACAGTAGGTTTGGTTACTTTAGCAGTGCTTTCTCCAGGGATAATCGTCTTTAATTTAATTTGGGGACGACATATAGAGTTAGTTAAGACACAGAATTTATCTTGTCAAGTCACCAATATTAATAAAGGTTCTGAACCTGCATTTCTCCAGCCAGAGAGCATAAATACTCCCCACTCTCCAGCTAACAAAAAATTATCCAAACGTAATTTTTTTGTGCAACTGCAAATTCTAGTGGAACAGTATAAAATCGCTACAATTTTGCAATGGTTGGTTTTGGTTACACCTATTTGCATTGGCTTAGGCATTATTGTTTATGACAGGTATCTTGTCTATCGTACTGCTGTTCTCAAAGCACAAGTCGAAATGTTAGAAAGACTTTGGCAACAGAGTATTGAGCAATAATTTTCAGTTTTCTCATCCACCATAAACTAAATTATCATGACAGACGAACGCCAAACACAGTATTTTAATTTGATTGATGAACTGTTGCAATGTCCTAATGGTCAGGAACCAGAAATTTTAGAATCTCAGCCGGAATTGGTTGATTCTGGGTTAGTACATTCAATGCTACAAGTAGCTACTATGTTTGCCCATGAAGGAAATCAAGATGGCGCTCAATTTTTGTTTTTTGTAGCCAAAGAGTTAGCTAAACAATTGGGGTTATATCCTGAAGTTTCCAATGAGGTTGCACATCAGGAGTAACAATGTTATTGACTTCAACTGATGCTGGACAAATAGCGCTAGAGTTCATCTTGGCAGATTGGAACATCTCAGAAAATTATCGAGATTGGTTTACTATCTTTAACTCGCGATTAACAGGTGAGTTTTGGTACATTGTGGAATTGGGTGTTGAAGGTTTTCCTGATAAGTGGTTTATCCAAGTTTATGATACAGGAACTTGTGACCCCAATTATACATTTAGTTCTCCTATTTCTGGTTCTGAGGGATATCTGGATTTAAAAAATATTCCAGATATCATAGCTGATGTTTTAGTTGCTGAACGCAATTCTCGCTAAGTAAAGTTCAAAATTTATTTTTGCTATTTCAAAATTTTGAATTTATTATATATGGTCATTATATAGAGGTGGTACTTTCATAAAAGTATCCCTCTTTTTTTTGAGAAATTTTCCAAAAAATAAATTTAAATTGGTGTTTTGTCAGGTTTAATTGACAAATTTATGTTATGCTAAATGGTAGTGATGGACGCTACAGAAATATCAGTCAAATGATTGCTGAAGATATCCTAGCTAAAGAATTCACAAGAGTCGTTAACCTTTATTACCCTAATACTGGAAAACTACTAGAAAGGTGTCATGTAAAAGTGATTACTGGCTTCTGGGGACGACCTGCTAAACGCTTTCAATATATAGGGATTTATTGTGCCGAAGACATGATGCCCTATATCAAAGCGCAACAAGTAATACTCAGAGAAGTAGCAAGTAATATGGGACTGATTCAGGTGGTTTGCATGAATGCCAAGCGATTACTACGCGACCCAATGTCAAAGCTTAAACAATCCGAACCGCGTTTATGGTTGGAGTTGCATTTAGTGGCTGCTTAAAATATCGTCAAAAATGAAAACAGGACTTTTCTGCAATTACGAAAATCATCACCAAGATGCCCGTCGCGCTATCTTTGAGCAGGTTTTATTGGTGAAAGAGGCGGAAAACTTGGGTTTTGATGAAGCCTGGGTGAGTGAACATCATTTTAATGAATCGAATCTCAGCCCGTCACTTTTGCTGTTAATGGCACATTTGGCGGGTGTTACGTCAACTATTCGCTTAGGGACGGGGGCTGTATTATTGCCATTTCATAACCCGATTCGGGTGGCTGAGGATATTGCTACTTTGGATAATCTTTGTAGTGGTAGATTGGCTTTTGGAGTGGCTAAAGGTGGCCCTTTCCCTGAACAGAATAAGCATTTTGGCGTATTGATGTCTGAATCTCGTGTGAGGATGGTGGAAGCGATCGCACTCATTCAAAAGCTATTATATGAAACTGACGTGTCATTTAATGGACAATTCTATCAGTGCGATCGCTTGACGGTCTATCCCCAGCCGCTACAGAAACCAATTCCCGTCTATATTGCCAGTGGTGATGATGATACGATTGAATATGCTGCCCAAAATTCCTTCGGTTTAATGGGAGGACCGCCCTTTTCCCTAACAAGATTGAAGAATACAGTCAGCAAATATCGGCAATTAAACTCCAGTGGTGCAGATAAATTTCTATTAGCACGGTTCTTTTTTGTTGCTAAAACCACCGATGAAGCTGTGAGTGAAGCCTTACCTTTCATTCGTAAATTTAGCAAAAAAATGATCGCCAATTCCACTCAAGTAATGCAGAATAGTCCCCAGCCACAGAAACCATTTGATCGGACAAATATCTGTTTTGAGGAAGATTATTTGCTCGAAAATTCGATTATCGGCGATGTCGAAACCTGTCGCCACCGAATCAAGAAATTTCAGGATGAATTGAATCTCGGCACAATAGCGCTCAAACCTTCATCATTGTCTCTGCAAAAAAATCGAGAAAGTTTGCAGCGCTACAATCAAGAGGTGCGAAATTATGTCTAAACTTTCCTTGCTTCCTCCTGATGATTTACCTCCTATTGAGGTGACGAAACAGGATGGAATGCTACATTTAGAACTTGAGCAATCTATTGGGAGGTGCTACTATCTCGCGTGCGATCGCATCACCCAAGTTCTATTATCTAATTGTCAGTGGTATATGACAACCAATACCACCACCCTCATGCTGATAATTGACTGCCCAGATATAGTATCTTACTGGCATATAGTCAGCAATATTCCCCAATTGGGTAATAGGCTAGAACGGTTTACCAAGGACGCAAAAATTCGAGTTTATCCGCCCTTTGGTAAAGGTAAACCCTTTGAAATTCCCATCAATGAAATTTCGGCTTATCGAGACTGGTTATAGATTCTAAGTTCTATTTCGCGCAAAGGTGCAAACAAAGCTTTGTGCCTTTGCTTTTTTGTATAAGGTTATAATGAACTAAAGACCAATAAATTAAAAATAATGAATAACATTATAACTAACAAAAAACAACTTTTTGACCGTTGGGCATCCAGTTATGATTGGACTTTCCCCTCTTTTATTTATCAAGCTATTCATAAAAGATTGCTTTCAAAGATTGAATTGTCAGCAAATGCAAATGTACTTGATTTAGGGTGTGGAACTGGAAGATTACTAGATAGATTAGCAAGTCAATTTCCTGAATTGCGGGGTACAGGTTTAGATTTATCTCCCCAAATGGTGCGATTAGCTAGACAAAATAATCGTCATCGTCCCCGGTTAATTTATCTGGAAGGTAATGCGGAATCACTACCTTTTACTGAAGGTCAATTTGATGCCGTTTTCAATACTATCAGTTTCTTGCATTATCCTCAACCAGAAAAAGTTTTAAGTGAAATAGCACGGGTACTTTCTCCTGGGGGAAGGTTTTATTTAGTTGATATAACGGCTAAGAATAATTCAGCATTTCAATTAATGACTAATTCTCCGACTGGAATTAAATTCTACAGTCAAGAACAGCGTGAACAACTGGGTTCTATTGCTGGACTTTTGTGTTTAGGTCACTACTATTTATTAAGTCCAGTTTTGTTGACTATTTTCACTAAACCGATATGAAGTTATAGCGGTATGTACTTCAGTTAGATCCAGTCAGTAAATTGCAAAACCTGTAAGGTTGGGATTTCCCCACCTTAGATTGTATTGCCTCCGATTTCCCTTTTAAACCCCTGAATGCCTTCATTTATAAAGGTTTTTTCTTTGTATGGATGACGCTACGCTATCAGCAAAACCTAAATAAACTTAAAATGACGCAAACCCTCCAAAATACCTTCAGCATAGAATGCTTTTGCCAAATAGTGATAGTCAGTTTTGTTCGCTGTATACCATTCACGTAATTCTGAAAGGGCATTTCCCACAATAATACCTCTTTCTTCTCCTCTACTGAATAAGGCAATATCATTACCTGAATCACCACAAACAACTGTTTCGTGAGGAGAATATCCCCATTCGTTTTGTAAATACTTCATTGCTAAACCTTTATCGGTATCAAAAGGCAAAATATCCAGGTTTTTACTTTCCAGGTTTTCGCTGCCACTAAAGTTGCCACTGTAGATTAAATTAAATTTAATATTTTCCTTTTTTAGTAAATCATCGAGTTGAGGGATAACTTTTTTGGCAGCTTCTTCCTTCACAAGATAACTAACTTTAAAAGGAAGTTGTTCAGATGCTTGTTGAAGAACTAGATCTTCAAACTTTGCAGCTATTTTCTCTACCAAATCACGATTCCAGCCAATTGATAATTTACTAGACCATTTTAAATCGGGAGTTTTGTAATTAGAGTTGAAGTATATTTCAGTTCCGACAGCAGTAATTAAAGCATCGGGTTCTAAAAGTTTTTGTGTCTTTACCAACTGCTGGTATAGATTTAGTGATCGTCCTGTGGCATAAACAATCTTGCTTCCATATGTTTTGCGATGATTTATTAATTCTTCGTTCAATTGTTCTAAAAAGTCTAAAGATTTTTTATTACCCACTAGTGTGTCATCTAAATCAGTAACGAAGAGAAATGCTTTCATGATTACAGTTGCTTGATGGTACAGTTAGTATGTAAAACTTTATACTGAGTTAAGACAAGTACTAAATTGACAGTATTATATCTGAAATCGCAACCAGACTCCCAAAGCCTTACTGGTATAGTCCAAAATTTAGATCGCACTCCAATTCATCTCCAATTCATAAATAAGACCATGTGATGGCTACCATCGCCTAAAATCTCTAGCAGATGAATAGGCAAAACTCCATGAATAATACCAAAGACACCATTTTCAGCAAAATTATCCGTAAAGAAATTCCCGCAAATATCGTTTATGAGGATGACTTGGCTTTAGCTTTCACAGACGTTAACCCCCAAGCACCAGTTCATATCCTCGTCATTCCCAAAAAACCTATAGTTAACCTCGCTACAGCCGAACCAGAAGATCAAGCTTTATTAGGACATCTTTTATTAACAGTCCAGAAAGTCGCAGCACAAGCTGGATTAGAAAACGGTTATCGCGTAGTTATGAATACTGGTGCTGATGGCGGTCAAACAGTCTATCACCTACATATACATATACTAGGCCGTCGTCCTATGTCCTGGCCTCCTGGTTGATTTTCACATCTGAAATCATCTATAACTTTTGTAGTGTGGGCATCCTACCCACACAAATCATTCTGTAAATCTAAATACATTAGTAAAACATATAACTGATATAACGAATACTAATTCTAATTATCTTTACAAAACGCAACTTAGCCTTTAATGTTGAATACAGATAGGCAAAAAAACCTATCACACATCATAAAAACATAAAGCACTTATAAAATGACCACAACCATTCAACAGCGTTCAACCGCTAACGTATGGGATCGCTTCTGCGAGTGGATCACCAGCACCGAAAACCGCATCTATATCGGTTGGTTCGGAGTATTGATGATTCCTACCCTGTTAGCCGCTACTACCTGCTTCATCATCGCCTTCATCGCTGCGCCTCCCGTTGACATCGACGGTATCCGTGAGCCAGTTGCAGGTTCTTTGATCTACGGAAACAACATCATCTCTGGTGCAGTTGTTCCCTCCTCTAATGCGATCGGTTTGCACTTCTACCCAATCTGGGAAGCAGCTTCCTTAGATGAGTGGTTGTACAACGGCGGTCCTTACCAATTGGTAATTTTCCACTTCTTGATCGGTTGCGCTTGCTACTTAGGTCGTCAGTGGGAATTGTCTTACCGCTTAGGTATGCGTCCTTGGATTTGTGTAGCTTACTCCGCGCCTTTGGCATCTGCTACCGCAGTATTCTTGATCTACCCACTAGGACAAGGTTCATTCTCAGACGGTATGCCTTTGGGTATCTCCGGAACCTTCAACTTCATGATTGTGTTCCAAGCAGAACATAACATCCTAATGCACCCCTTCCATATGTTGGGAGTAGCTGGTGTCTTCGGTGGTTCCTTGTTCTCTGCAATGCACGGTTCTTTGGTTACATCTTCCTTGGTTCGGGAAACAACCGAAACCGAATCACAAAACTACGGTTACAAATTTGGTCAAGAAGAAGAAACCTACAACATCGTTGCAGCACACGGTTACTTCGGTCGCTTGATTTTCCAATACGCATCCTTCAACAACAGCCGTTCACTTCACTTCTTCCTAGCTGCTTGGCCTGTAATCGGTATCTGGTTTACCGCTTTGGGTATTAGCACAATGGCGTTCAACTTGAACGGATTCAACTTCAACCAATCAATCATTGATTCTCAAGGTCATGTAATCGGTACATGGGCTGACGTAATCAACCGCGCTAACTTGGGTATGGAAGTAATGCACGAGCGCAACGCTCACAACTTCCCCTTAGACTTGGCTGCTGGTGATGTTGCTCCTGTTGCTTTAACTGCACCTGCTATCAACGGTTAATAACTAAGATTTAGTTAAACGAAAAACACTCTCCTTAAGGAGGGTGTTTTTTGTTTGTGATGTAATTTTAATTAAGATTATACTTCCAAATATCTTTTCCGCAGTTGCACTGCCTATTTATTTAAATATTATACCAAGCGTGTTAATATACTAATGTAGCTATCAAGGTTGAGCCATGATTTAGTTACGAGTTTAAAACCCTAAGAGTTACTCATTTTAATTCATGCTTCACAAGGGTGTAAAACTGCTCAACTTGTCTGGATGATGGACGTTTCGCCTATAACAGTCAAGTCCATTTGGTATAAAAAGGCTGGATATAGCCTGCTATACAGTCAATTATGGAGGAAGACAAGATGTCAAACAGCCAAGGGTTGTACATTTTGCTAGTTAGTGTTCACGGTTTAATTAGAGGTCATAATCTAGAATTAGGAAGAGATGCTGACACAGGTGGACAAACAAAATATGCAGTAGAACTTGCCACCACATTGGCCAAAAATCCACAGGTAGAAAGAGTTGATTTAGTCACTCGATTGGTGAATGATCCAAAAGTTAGCCTCGACTATGCTCAACCACTAGAAATTCTCTCAGATAAAGCCCAAATTATTCGTCTTGCTTGCGGGCCACGTCGCTATCTCCGCAAAGAAGTTCTCTGGCAGCATTTAGATACCTTTGCAGATGAATTACTCAGACACATTCGCAAAGTTGGCAGAATACCGAATGTAATTCATACACACTACGCTGATGCAGGATATGTTGGTAGTCGGGTTGCAGGTTGGTTAGGAACACCTCTTGTACATACTGGTCACTCCCTGGGAAGAGTTAAACAGCAAAAATTACTAGAACAGGGAACTAAACAGGAAATGATTGAAGATCATTTTCACATTAGTAAAAGAATCGAGGCTGAAGAAATTACACTTGGTGGTGCAGCTCTAGTTATAGCTAGTACTAATCAAGAAGTTGAGCAGCAGTATAGTTTGTACGATCGCTATCAACCAGAAAGAATGGTGGTGATTCCTCCTGGTGTAGACTTAGATCGATTTTACCTACCTGGTGATGATTGGCACAACCCACCGATTCAAAAGGAATTGGATCGGTTTCTCAAAGATCCGCAAAAGCCAATCATCATGGCGATTTCCCGTCCCGCTATTCGTAAAAACGTCAGTAGTCTGATTAAGGCTTATGGTGAAGATCCTGAGTTGCGGAAACTGGCAAACCTAGTCATAGTCCTGGGAAAAAGGGACGACATCATGACAATGGAATCGGGTCCACGTCAGGTATTTATCGAGATATTGCAATTAATAGATCGCTACGATCTCTATGGTCACATTGCTTATCCTAAACACCATAATGCTGACGATGTGCCAGATTTATATCGGCTGACAGCTAAAACACAAGGGGTATTCATTAATCCTGCCTTAACAGAGCCATTTGGACTCACCCTGATTGAAGCAAGTGCTTGTGGTGTACCCATTATTGCCACTGCTGACGGCGGACCACGGGATATTCTGGCAGCTTGTGAAAATGGGTTGCTGATTGATCCCCTGAATATTAAAGAAATACAAGATGCCCTCCGCAAAGCGTTGACAGATAAGGAACAATGGCAATCCTGGTCTAGCAACGGTTTAGTTAATGTCCGCCAACATTTCTCCTGGAATAGTCATGTGGAGAAATATTTAGAAAGAATTCGTCTATTTCCCCAACGACGAGTTCAATCTCTGCTCAGTCCTCTGCCCGCATCTCCTGCGGCTGATCATCCAGAATGGAATGTACCAGATACTAACCGTCTACCAACCGCTGATCGTTTCCTCGTGAGTGAAATTGATAATACGCTGTTGGGTGACAAAGAAGCCCTGGAAACATTGATTCAGCGCATTCGTAGTGAAGGAAATACAACTGGTGTTGGTATTGCCACAGGAAGGACTCTAGAAAGTACTCTGAGTATGTTGGAAGAATGGAGATTTCCTCTGCCTGATTTGTTAATCACATCAGCAGGTAGTGAAATTTACTATGGTCCGCAGATAGTTACAGATACAAGTTGGCAAAAACACATCGGTTATCAATGGCAAGCGGAAGCAATTCGGGCTGCTATGAAGAATATCCCTGGTGTGGAATTGCAGCCCGAAGAAGCTCAACGCAAGTTTAAGATCAGCTACTTTGTTGATGAAGCCAAAGCGCCTAATTACCGAGAAATTATCCGCCATTTGCGTCGTCATCAGCTGCCAGTGAAAGGGGTTTACAGCCACAATATGTATCTGGATTTAGTTCCTATTCGCGCTTCTAAGGGAGATGCGATTCGCTATGTGGCTTTGAAATGGGGTTTACCTGTGCAACGTTTCTTGGTGGCAGGGGCATCAGGTAATGATGAAACCATGCTTGGTGGTAACACTTTAGGGGTTGTAGTGGGGAATTACAGCCAAGAAATTGAAAAGCTGCGCGGTTATCAACAGATTTACTTTGCTCAAGGTAATTATGCCTGGGGCATTTTGGAAGCGTTGGATCATTACGACTTCTTTGGCAATCTGTCTCAAAAACAGCCGGAAATGGTGACAGTTTAGCTGATTAGATGGTTTGATTTTGCGATCGCCTACGGTACAACGCTCGGTACAATCGCCTTGCTCACCGCAGGCATCGCACACCTAAATTTTAAGGACAGAGCGAGGGGTAGCTCTAGCCTATCTTTTTGGGATAAGGACGTAAATAGCGCCAGAATATAGGTAATCTTAAACTAGAAAGTGTCGTTAAACCCTGCTCCAAAATACCCCTAAAAATGTCATCATAATAAAGGTAAAAACACTCTGGAGACAAAGCCACGGTTTACGCACGCCCTTTAGCCCGGTTAATTGAACAACTACAACGCCTTCCCGGAGTTGGCCCCAAATCCGCCCAGCGTCTAGCGTTGCATATTTTGAAGCGTCCAGAGACAGAAGTAGAAGCCTTAGCACAGGCAATGATTGATGCAAAAAAACAGATAGGCTTGTGTCAAGTCTGCTATCATCTCTCATCTGAACCTGTATGTGAAATTTGTCGCAACTCCAACCGAGATAATAAAATTATTTGTGTAGTTGCAGATTCCCGCGATGTGATTGCACTGGAAAAAACCCGTGAGTTTAAAGGCAAGTATCACGTTTTAGGTGGAGTAATTTCCCCAATGGACGGTATTGGCCCAGAACAGTTGACAGTCCAACCTTTAGTGCGGAGAGTCAGTCAACAAAAGCCGCAAGAAGTAATTATGGCAATTAGTCCCAGTGTGGAAGGGGAAACAACAACATTATATATAGGTCAGCTACTCAAACCATTTACCAAAGTAACTCGTATTGCTTTTGGTTTACCTGTGGGTGGTGATTTAGAGTATGCTGATGAGGTGACACTGGCTAGAGCTTTAGAAGGTCGCAGAGAATTAGATTAGATATCTACAAATTACTAGATATAGTAGTCATCAATAATTTGTAAAAATAAATTTTTCCTTATGGTGAGCATTACCCACCATAATTTTTTTAACTGAACTGCAATATTGTCTTATTGAGCTTTATTTTTCAGTTTATTCCAAGCGGAGACAACAGACTGTAATTTATTTGGCAGTCCAGTTTGAGAAATATCATTGTACTGAAATGTACCTTTTTGGCTGGTGAGAGTGTAGGTAATATAGTCAGCAGCACCACTAGGTGCAGGATAACTGAGATTTTTGAATTTAGTAATGTTATTTTGATTTAGCAACTTTTCAAACTGTTTTACCTGTTGCAAAGAAACACGGCGGACACTACGTTCTGAATCATTGGCATCACCAATTCGCACACGCATCAAAAGCCCATCATTGAGTAAAATAGTTTGGTAGGTTCTACCAGTTATCCCACCACTAGAAATTTCCCGAAATACCATACCTCTATCTAAAGGTGGTGGTAACTCATTAGCAGGAATTGGTACAGATTGTATTTTACTATTTTTGATGGCTCTATGCTGTACATTAATGGGATTTGGAACAGCTACTGCACTATTAATAAGAGTAATTCCACTGCTCAAAGATAACATCGCAGTTAACATCAAAAAAGTAGCAAGTTGCTTGTGATTGATGTTGTTATTCAGGTTAGACAAGGTTTTAACATTCAGCATGAAAAAATTTCCTATGAGATGATTATTTAAATGGTTATTTTTGTAAAAATACAAATTAATAACCATTAATTACACAATGTGACAATAAAAATTTGAAGAATGAAATACAATCTTCAAAGCATCAATATTTGAGTATCTATAAAGGGAGACGCTGATTTAGCAGCGATTGTTGCCGTTTACCGATATTTTAGCAAAACTCAGCACTACTTAAGGAAACGGTTATATCAAGTCATACAATCGAGGGTTAAGTTGCTAGTTAGGGAAACTGTCTGATATGGCTTACACCACGCTATGCCTACGTCACACTACGTAAACACGAACAGGATGAAGTCGGGTATTTGATCACCAATTACCCATTACCTAACCTATTTCTCAATTTGAGTATTCATCAACCTTTGCACACTCACTAAGGCTCGATTTAATTCATAATTCCGTATTTTTGGATTCTGTAAATAAGCTTGCTGTTCTTCTTCAATCATTTTTATATCTTGTCTTACCAAACTGTCAAGTAATTTTTGGGCTGCACCAAATAAGCTATTTTTGATAAACCGTCGAAACCATAAGGGTAATTTGTGTAGTCTCCAAAAGGCGTTAAGTGATGTGAAGTGAATTAAATAGGCTTTTGTCTGTGTCTCATTTACAGGACATAATAAACAGTAAATTTTAAAATCATTACCCAAGGTAGATACCCAATGGGGATAAATATAACTGACATCTAAGGGTTCAGGATGTAAGCGTCGCAATGCTGGAAAAAATAATTGTGATATCGACCAAATTTTATCTATTTTATAATAGCTTTGGGCTGTATAATGGGCATTAACACGATTTTTATCCTCATCTATATTTTGTAATGCTGCTTCTGCCCAAGCTTGCAAATCTTGATGTAAATGACCGTGATACATATCCATCAAGTTTTCAATTAAATAGGAATAATGGGCTTGAGTATTAATTACGGAAACTGTAGCGATATAATTTAAATGTTCCCATTCTGGTAAACCCATTGGTTCTATAGATGGTTCTATATCTGAGGGAAATAACCAAATAAAACCATCTTGTTCTTTGACTGGATAATGGCGAATTTTGCAAGTTGGTAATTTTTGGTTTGCGGCTAGGTAGGGAACTGCTACACATTCACCACTACTATTAAAGCGCCAACCATGATAACTACATTCTAATTCATTGCTGATGACTTGCCCGTGACTAAGTTGAACTTGACGATGGGGACATCTGTCTTCTAAGGCGTGGATTTTTCCGGTATGATCTCTATAGAGTGCGATCGCTTGTTTCCAAATTATCACACTTAGAGGTTTACTAGTAACTTCACTACTGCGTGCCACTACGTACCAATGATTTGGATTAATCCCGATTTTTCGCACACTAGTTTGTATAACTGAAGGAGGAGGGGAAGTAGTTACAGGAATTATTTGCTGCATAAGATGTTAAAATTCAGCAGTAGTTAAAGTTATATGACAAGTAATTAGAACTTACGATTATATATTCTTTTTATACCAAATTATTCATGTTTGGGAACTAAAGAGCAGCAAAAAAAAGTTAATGTGTGATTATTCTCCCTGTTAAGAGTTCCCTACTGTACATTAAAGCAGTAACCATATTTGAGGAATAAGTCTGTATGACAAGCTACCAAGAAACCCTAACTCCCGATGAATTCATTGATGAACTCATTAGTGAAACAACTGCTCTTAATCATGTACAAGTAATTGAAAGCGTGATTGGCACGTTGGAACAAGATAACAGCGCTATGGTTAGCCACACACCAGAGGGTGCGTATCTATGGAAATTTAAATATGGCAGTGTAGAAGTATTTGTACAACTCACGGGTTCGAGTGATGAAGATACAATTACAGTTTGGTCTGCGGTATTAAATTTACCCGCGAAAGATGAACCCAAATTGATGCGTTATTTGTTAGAATTGAACTTTACTAGTACCTTTGAAGCTCGGTTTGGAATTATCGACAATCAAGTGGTTGTAATTTCATCACGGACTTTAGCAGAGTTGTCACCTAGCGAAGTTTCCCGTATAATTACCATAGTTGCTACCATTGCGGATAATAATGATGAGGCTTTAGTAGCTGAGTATGGCCTAGCATAGGTACATTTAGATTTGAGTCTCCTGCATCGGATGCAAAATAAGCAGGCTTGGCGACTAATTCCTTTAATAGCAACTACTGGTAATTTACAAATGGCAATTGACCATTGGTTGTTAGAACAGCACGAGTCGGGAAATAATCCTTCAACTCTGCGGTTTTATACTTGGTCGCCAGCCGCAATTTCTCTAGGATATCATCAAAAACAATATCCTGAATATTGGCAAAATTTAAATTGGCAAGGTGAAAAACTGGATTTGGTGCGTCGTCCTAGTGGTGGTAGGGCTGTGCTACACCAAGGTGATTTAACTTATGCTGTAGTGACATCGGGAATGATGGGAAATCGTCTCCAGGTGTATGGGAAGATTTGTGAGTTTTTGATTGCCGGATGGCGATCGCTTGGAGTAGATTTAAATTATGGTCAAGCTGGGCGCGGTTATATCCACAACCCCAACTGTTTTGGGACTGCAACTGGAGCAGATTTAATTTTAGCAGATGGTAGTAAACTGATTGGTAGCGCCCAACTGCGACGAGGTGAAGCGATTTTGCAACATGGTTCTATTCAGTTAAACCCAGACGCAGATTTATTTAAACAAGTATTTGGGAAAGATGCTTTTACCCCAGTCCAACTTCCTCAAAATCTTAATCAAGAAACATTGATAGAAGCTTTGATTATTGCGGCTTGTGATTGTTTTAATATGCAGATAGAAGTAAAACCGCTTTCTGAAACTGAATGGGAAGCAATTTTGACACAACCTAGTTTGAAGAGGGTTTAAGATATCCCGCTTGGATACAATCCTCAATTACCTGCAAAATAAATGGCCAAAGTGCCGGCGCACCTGTCTCTACTGGTGCTATCCGCTTCATAACTTGATCTCGTGTAATTCCATGAATGCGCCAAGTTCCACCCTGAGTTTGCTGATTATGCAATAAAGGCTGGATTCTGTCTAGGGCAGCAGCAAATTTAGCGGTTGGGGTTGCGACTGCTTCAAACTCTTCCCAAAGTAAACGTAGTTCTTTTCCTTGTACTTCTGGTAAAAGTCCAAATAATCTTAATGCTGCCTCTGTTTCTCGTTCCGCTTTGTTGTGATTACCCTGCACATCATAGCAAAAAGTATCACCTGCATCAATTTCCACTAAATCATGAATGAGCAACATTTTGATGGCACAAAATATATCAACTTCTGGTGGAGCATATTCTGCTAAAGTTATGGCCATCACCGCTAAATGCCAAGAATGTTCTGCACTATTTTCTCTTCTTGAAGCATCGGTAAGAAGAGTTTGTCGTAAAACTTGTTTCAGTTTATCAATTTCAATGATGAATTGAATTTGTTGATTTATTCGTTGAGTTTCCACTTCTAACTCCAATCAAAAAGCGTCTGGGAGTGTTACCGTGTTTCCACCCCAAACGCTTTTCTTTTAAACTTGCTCCTCACACCATATAACCATATCACTGGTTGAATTAAATAGCAAGTGTTTGATTAAATATCTAAGTTGAGAGGAAAATAAAAATGCCTGGGAGTGTTGCCGTGTTTCCACCCCAAGCATTTTTTGTTTCAACTTACTTCTCACACAAGGGTTAAATTATCATTGCTGAATTAAAAAACAAGTATCTTAAGTGCCACTTTCACAACTGCACCAGGAAGTAATTTTTTACACGCCCAATAAAAAGCGCCTGGGAGTGTTACCGTGTTTCCACCCCAAGCGCTTTTTATATTTAACATTGCTCCTCACACCACATAACTATATCACTGAAGTTAGAGAATGGCAAGTAAATTGCGTGACAATTCTACAATTGAGTTATTTGACAGCAAAGAATCTACATATAAATACTTAGTGTAGAAAGTGGCGAATGCCAGTCAAAACCATTAATAAACCCAATTCGTTAGCAGCTTTGATGGAATCTTTATCGCGCATACTTCCGCCTGGTTGGACAATGGCTGTAATTCCTGCGGCGGCGGCGGTTCTGACGCTATCATCGAAGGGGAAAAAGCCATCACTAGCGAGAAATGCACCTTGAGTTTTTTCTCCAGCTTGTTCTAAGGCTATTTTTGTCGAACCAACACGGTTCATTTGACCTGCACCTATGCCTAAAGTTGTGCGATCGTTCGCCACAACAATAGCATTTGATTTAACGTGTTTACAAACTTTCCAAGCAAACAATAATTCTGCTAACTCGCTGGGTGTGGGTTGACGTTCGGTGACAATTTGCCATTTACTTGTATCTGCAACCATATCATCAGCGGTTTGCACCAGGAACCCGCCAGCGATCGCTTTTACTGTTTCTTTCGGACCCGTTAATAAATCTGGTAAAATCAAGACTCGGACGTTGCCTTTTTTAGTGAGAATTTCCTGCGCTTCCTCGTCACAACCAGGTGCAACCACGCATTCTAAAAAGGTCTTTGTTAATTCCGTCGCTGTCGCTGCATCAATAGCACGGTTTAAAGCTACAATTCCCCCAAAAGCCGATGTAGAATCAGCATTGAAAGCTTTTTGATAAGCTGCAAAAATTGAATCAGCCTCAGCAGTTCCACAGGGATTAGTATGTTTGATAACGGTAGCTGCGGGACTTTCGGTAAATTCGGCAATTATTCGCCGTGCAGCTTCCAAATCTACTAAATTATTGTAGCTGAGTTCCTTCCCTTGCAGTTTAGTTGCAGCAGCCCAACCTGTGGCTGTGGTTCCCGTTTGATACCAAGCTGCGGGTTGGTGGGGGTTTTCTCCATAGCGCAGAGATTGGAGTTGTTGACCAGAGACAGTATATTGTTGGGGTAATTCTTCTGCTTGTGTACCAGCAAGGTAAGAAGCTATGGCGTTATCATAACTAGCAGTATGTGAAAATCCTTTCAAAGCGCACTTTTGGCGAAACGCTAAAGAAGATTCTCCATTTTGGCGTAATTCTTGCAAATACTCGTGATATTGGTCAGGATTGCATAATACTGTGAGATGAGCATAATTTTTCGATGATGCCCTTAACATAGCTGGTCCACCGATATCAATTTGCTCTACTGCTTCAGCTAATGTTACACCTGGTCGAGCGATCGTTTCCTCGAAGGGATAAAGATTAACAACAACTAAATCAATAGGACGAATTTGATTAGTTTCTAAATCAGTCACGTCTTGCGCTACATCCCGCCGTGCTAAAATACCGCCATGAATACGGGGATGGAGAGTTTTTACCCGACCGCCTAAAATTTCCGGTGAACCTGTGTAATCAGAAACTTTTGTGACTGGAATTCCAGTATCTTTCAGGGTTTTGGCTGTTCCCCCACTGCTGATAATATCAAAGCCAAATTCTTCTACTAAGCTGCGAGCTAGGTCAATTATACCAGTTTTGTTAGATACACTCAGCAGGGCTAGACGCGCCATAATTCCCCAGTTTCCTTTAGATTACAAAATTGTAAATAGATGATTATTCTACCGAAAGGTTTTACAAAAAAAACTAAGAAAATATGGATTAAATGAACCGCGAAGGCGCGTTCACGAAGTGTCTCGAAGAGAAGGACGCGAAGGAAGAGGGAAGAAGAAGGAAGATAATTAACTTTGCGAATTTTTCAGTCAACCAGTTATGAAACTGGGGATAAACTGGTAAACGTGGTATTAGTTCCCACCCCGCAGGTTTTAAAATTGCTTGTAATGTCTGTTCTTGTAAGTGGGGATAATCAGGGTTAACTTCATCTTTGGGACTTATTCCCCCTAAGTCTCGCGCACCTGCATCTAAACACGCTAGTAACCAATTTTCATCTTTAACTAAATTAGGCGGAATTTGAATTGTAATATCTGCTGGTAAAATTTCCCTGGCTTTGGTGATGACTTCTGGTAATTTATGAGGGTCAAAGGCTTGTGCGTTAAAGCTTTGCTGATTTCCTGGACTGTGGGGTTGCAAAATTACTTCTTGTATATGGTGGTAGCGTTGATGTAACTCAGAAATAGCTGCTAAAGTTTCCCACCAATCATTCTCGGTTTCGCCAATTCCTAAAAGTAACCCTGTAGTAAAGGGAATTTGCAACTCTCCTGCCCATTGTAATTGTTGCGATCGCACTTCTGGTATTTTACTGGGCGCGTGACGATGGACGGTATTTAGTAATTTTGGTGTTAATTGTTCCAACATCAACCCCATGGAAACATTTACAGATTTTAGTTTTTGCATCTCTTCAAAGCTGAGGGGACCAGCGTTGGTATGTGGTAAAAATCCCATTTCTAGTGCTAATTCACACAAGTTATAAATTCGCTGCAACCAAGCCTCACGCCTTGCAGAATGAGGATGAACTTCACCACTGAGGATGAGGATTTCACATACATTCTGACTTTGCAGTTGTTCTAAAATGCCTTGTGCTTCTGCCAGAGTTAGCCAAGGACTTTGACCAGGATCTGTCCGAAAGTTGCAGTAGGAACAGCGATTAAAGCATTCATAGGTAGGGACAATTGTGTAAGCCGGACTATATGTAACGATGTTTGAACTAGATGGGGGCATAAATGTAACGTTTTTGAGTAGATATTTACAACCTAGCAAAATTCCTGAAACTATTACTGATTAGTCTGTGTAGCTTCTAAGTAACATCAGATTTTACAGGTTTCTCAAAAAATTTTGTTAGCAGGGGGTTTACAAATCTCAATCATTGTCTTAATATAAGTTCATGAGGTAGAAACACCTACCAAAACATACATAACTCAAACGCAATTATAGACACATGACTACAGCTATTCAACAGCGCCAAAGCGCTAACGTATGGGACAAATTCTGCGAATGGATCACCAGCACTGAAAATCGCATCTACATCGGTTGGTTCGGAGTCTTGATGATTCCTACCTTACTATCTGCGATCGCTTGCTTCGTAATTGCATTCATCGCTGCGCCTCCTGTTGACATCGACGGTATCCGCGAGCCAGTTGCAGGTTCTTTGCTCTACGGAAACAACATCATCTCCGGTGCAGTTGTTCCTTCTTCTAATGCAATTGGATTACACTTCTACCCCATTTGGGAAGCAGCTTCCTTAGATGAGTGGTTGTACAACGGCGGTCCTTACCAACTAGTAATATTCCACTTCTTAATCGGCGTAGCTTGCTACCTCGGTCGTGAATGGGAACTTTCTTACCGCTTAGGTATGCGCCCTTGGATTTGCGTAGCCTTCTCTGCACCTGTTGCAGCAGCAACCGCAGTATTCCTAATCTACCCAATCGGTCAAGGTTCATTCTCTGATGGTATGCCTTTAGGTATCTCTGGAACCTTCAACTTCATGATCGTGTTCCAAGCTGAACACAACATCCTAATGCACCCCTTCCATATGTTGGGAGTAGCTGGTGTATTCGGTGGTTCCTTGTTCTCTGCAATGCACGGTTCTTTGGTTACATCTTCCTTGGTTCGGGAAACAACCGAAACCGAATCACAAAACTACGGTTACAAATTTGGTCAAGAAGAAGAAACCTACAACATCGTTGCAGCACACGGTTACTTCGGTCGCTTGATTTTCCAATACGCATCCTTCAACAACAGCCGTTCACTTCACTTCTTCCTAGCTGCTTGGCCTGTAATCGGTATCTGGTTTACCGCTTTGGGTATTAGCACAATGGCGTTCAACTTGAACGGATTCAACTTCAACCAATCAATCATTGATTCTCAAGGTCATGTAATCGGTACATGGGCTGACGTAATCAACCGCGCTAACTTGGGTATGGAAGTAATGCACGAGCGCAACGCTCACAACTTCCCCTTAGACTTGGCTGCTGGTGATGTTGCTCCTGTTGCTTTAACTGCACCTGCTATCAACGGTTAATAACTAAGATTTAGTTAAATAAGAAACGCTCTCCTAACGGGGGGCGTTTTTTTGTTTATTCACGCAGAGAGGATGTTTGAGTTTTTTATAGAGGTAAGCGTCCAGTGATGAACATTTTATAACCTCCTGACATTAGCATTAATGATAGAAAAAATTGCCAGAGGCTAGTAGGATTGAGGATGGCTCGACTGCTCATAAATACAAGGATAATCCCAGTAACTACGGGTATCCAGCCTAGCTCTTTCATACCTCTGGGGAAGAATATTAATATCATTACTCCTATTGTTAGTGCAAGTATGGATGTGTCTGCTGCTATACCTCGCCACCAGTAAGGATAAACGTTGGTTGTGAAGATGATGTTTTGTCCTACTAAGTAGATGCCTAATATCAGCAAACCGAAGCCGAATATTCTCAGTAAAAAGCCCATGATTACTATAATTTACAAGTCTGGCTATAATTTATCACATACTATACTTATTCTATAAATATTGTTACATCACTACAGTATGATCTAAAATTTCGTGCATAGGTACGTTTCTGCTTAACGCTTTTAGGTGCAGGAGATGAAGCTATTCCAGAAGATATAGTTTACTGGACTTTGGACTAAAAAGCTAGAGAAAAGCAGTCAGCAGTAACACTGACTGGCGTAAAGTCAATGAAAGTAACAAATAAATCATTGACGAGATAATCCTGACACAACTAGAAAAATTCCGCCAAGATATCTATAATTCGTTAGAGGGTGTTTGAAAAGTTTTGAGGGGTCAAAATTTATGCCAGTCGCCGCACCATGATCCGGATCATGGCAAGGTAAATAAAAGTCTCCGATGTTTCCGGCAGAAGTTCATAGTCTCTGACTAATCGGCGACACCCCATGACCCAACCGAAAGTGCGCTCCACCACCCAACGTTTTTTGAGCAAGAGGAAGCCTTTGGTTTGTTCTGGTCGTAGCACTACCTGCACAATCCAACGACAAAAGTCCATTACCCAGATCATGAAGGCTGGACCATCAAAGCCGCCTACGCCTTCGGCGGAGCGAAGCTCTACAGTCCAAATGGTCATCAAGCGAGAAACCTTGTCACCCATTTTTCTGACGCGCTTGAGTACTTGTTTTCCGCCTGACCGCTCTGGCACACTGGCGGCAGTTACCAACACCCGCAGCACTAACCCCAAGGTATCAACAGTCATAAATCGCTTGCGCCCTTTGATTTTTTTACCTGCATCAAAGCCTACTTCCTGACTTACCTATGACTCCTACGTCGTCACGCTACGCTATCGCCGCACTTTTTACACTCTGACCGACTTTTCAAACACCCTCTTAAAAACAGCCCAAGAACTCATTAGATAGTTAACTATTTTTCATTGATAAATAACCTTCTTCTGCCTGTCTACATTTCTCTAATGTAAAGTCTTTTCTATAAAAATTAGGCCCTCTTAGTTTAGGGTCATGAACTACTCCAACTAGAATTGTTTCCTTGCTAGTAAGGATATGTTTGGCAGTTTTAATATACAAATCAAATCCGTTCATATATGTATATCCTTTTAATTCCCATATAGAATTAAAGCGAAACGGATTAACAATCCTTTCTACCATAATTATCGGACCGGTATCTACACCTGCATCAATGTAATGTATAGTTGATCCTGCTGCTTTTCTAAACTTGTGAATATCTTTAAGAGCAGCAAAGTTTTCGATAGCATACATCCCTCTTGCATAAGGCAAAACTGCTGAATGTACATTTAAGACTTGCGATTTAGCTATTTCTATCCACCATGGTTTTAAGATTTGACAAACACTCGTAAAGAACAATGGCACTGAATATTTACAGGTTTCTATCAACCAATTTCTAGCATATTCACCATTAATATCGCTACCTATAAAAATTGTTTTAGCATATTCAATTGTAGAATATTTAGGTATTCCATACATAGCGATCATCGCCTTTTCTGTATCATCAAAATCTGGATATAATTCCAGGATTTTTTTCTGTATTTCATCAGTTATATTTTTTTGACCAGCATATTTTTTATGAAATGATTTTTTCTCTTGTTGTATCTGATCTGATGGGATCTCTTCTTTTACTAATATCCCTTTAAAGTTCTGTAGTCCGGAAAAATTATCAATCCACTTGGATACAAGATAACAACAAGCAATGCTTGAGTCGGTAACGAGGTAAAATTCTTTATTGAGCATTAAGGTAGTTCCTCATTTTATGTTAACAAAAGCGACTGGGCTGGGCAAAGATATTTGAAGAAATGAAAATTATGCTTTCATTCCTTCTTTGGTAAAAAATAGAAATCGATTAAAAGTGGCTACTATTAAATGAAATCAGCCAGATTTCTTCAGGAAAGTAATAGACTGAGTTTCTGATCAATGAGTTTAGATATCTTTCCATTTCTGGATGAGACAGTAATTCTTCCAAGGTAATATGGTGTGATTCAGATAACTGCTCTGTTTCCTTATCCTTGTTAAAGGAGTTAACTGTCGCCTCATTCTTGATGTAATGCTCCAAGGCTGCATAGTCATCAGCCTTGATTGACTCTTCATAGAAAATCCGATGCACTTGATGCTCAATACCACATTCAGAGAGACTTTCGATGACATCTTCAGCCGAGGTAAATTTTGCTCCTTTTCCCTCTCTAAAAATTTGCAGGTATTGCTCGTAGAAATCAACGTAGAAAGACTTACGAGTCGCTAAAGCAATAAATCCGATTCCCGTATCCTTCAGCAAACTAGCACATTTTTTCAATACAGATGCTAAATCTCGGCGTGGAATCATATAAAAGCCGTGCATCGACCACAAAAGGCCGTAAGAATTACTTTCTAGCTTGGCTCCTTGAATGGTATTAACATAATGAGTACCTTGCACAAAGGAAGGAGGCATTTTCTGACTCGCTTGAGAAATTGAACTCCCACAAGGATCTAATAAATCGTACACAACATTCTCAATTCTTTCATCAAGTTGAATGTAGTGATGAAAAGCTTGCAACCAGCGCCCTGTGCCACAGGCAACATCCAGTAATCTCAGAGATGAAGATTTTCCTTGATGGTATTGTGACAACAAAGTATCTGACCAGTTAAAGTTTGATGCAAGCTGCCAATAATCAATTACCGGATCTTTGTCTTCAGGACTTCTTTCTGGGATAGTGAGACTTGGAGATGATACGACAAAAACTCCAATCGGTTCTCGGATAAATGCTTTCCCACTGTCCTCACTCTCCGCCAACCTTGAAAATGCTTGTAGAATTTTGGTAAATTTTGCTTCCTGAAGCTGGCGCAAATCGCATTCCATACAAAAGGACATAATTTTAACGCCAGTTTCCGAGCGATGGAGGCACTCAGTTACATCTAGGCGAGCCTCGACATGGTGAAACTGATGCAGATGAGATTGACTATCCAGTAAATTTCTAATGTTCTCTGCTGTGAACATCTCATTTTGATTACCTTTAACTTCCAGCATATAATCGCGCTGGATTTGAGGGATACCTGTAGCTGTTTGGTGAACAATAACTACTTGTCCGCTTTCTTTCGTTTGATTCAGGGCAGTTTGAATTGCTTGGTATGGATCGTCAAAATAGTATAAAACATGGGTTAACAGAACCAAATCGTACTTTTCTTCGCTTTCAAACCTACCAGGTTCAAAGCAGTCTTCACGTATGGACACCTCTACATTCTCGTCCAAAGATGCTTTTTCGAGCCGTTGTAGAAAGCGTTCGCGATGGATAGGGTTGGGTTCAAGTGCTACATATTTTAACCGCTTCCACCGTGGATTAAGGCTGGGGAGCAGGCTATGTATGATTTCTACATCGATATCACCCTCCCCACTGCCAATACTAAGTACGGACAAAGTATCGTTTTTGGGTGAGCGCGAATAACTTCCCTCCACCAATCCTGTTACATGACTGCGGAACCACTCAATCGCAGCGACTGTCATCGTCGAAGCTGCTTTGCGTAATTCGTAACTCTGGGCATAAAACTCATCATCCAGTGGTGGAGCGAAAAAGTTCTTATTGTGTAGCGAGTGACGCTCACTTTCAGAGGATTTAGGGTTTTCTAGAGATTTGTAATGGATTTTCATTGAAAAAATAAGGTACTACTTTACACCGGGAAGTGCTGTATCAAGACAATCAATATGAAATTATTGTTTGTTGCGGTGTTTTTACTCTGGGACACGTACATTCTACAGCTTTGAAAGAGTTAATTAGAAGTTTTGTAGACTACGAAACTTAATTAAGACTTAAGGGTTCAGACGGGATACGGGCAAATTGGGACACGTTGTAAAGTTTTGTAAATTTAATTTTCAAAACTCTTAATTTACCGTTGTTTCAGCTTCTATTTGAACTTGATTGTTCAAATGAAAACATCCCCAAAAAGGGTTATTTATGAGCAAGTTTGAGAAGCTGAAGCGCGTAAAAAGTTGAATTTAGTATGCAAAATTTGAATGTCTCTATACCATTTTTGTCATCCCGTCAGGTACCATTCGTAGTGCCATCTAAGCAGGACTGGCTGTACCTTTATCTCTCCAGACACGAAAATTCCAGGGGATACGCCATTTTCCAACTACCAAATATAAAAGGCTCTTGCGTCTCTTTTATGGTGATTGAGGATTGATTATAACAAAACCCTTCCGGGGTAAGGGTTTTAAACAATTACGCCCATGTTTTCAATGAAATGCCTACAAAATAAAGCTTTCAATGGTTTTAACCCAGGTTTTCCATAAAAAGAACCAAAGAACCATATAAAATTACTATATGGAAACCTCGCCTACCATTACAGACACTTATTAAGTTATTTAAATCTTTGAATTTACCACATTTTTCTAAAGTTGTGAGGTCAATAATCACTTGTAGAAATGCTTTTCGTCCTAATGGACAGTGACTATTAATTTGTTCAAGCGCCTGCTGGCGGACATGATAAATGAGTTTACGAGTAGACCAATTACTGATATTCAAAAATCGACTTAATGCACTTTCAGATTTGGCTTTACTGTAATGTGGTAAAGGTTTTCTATCTGCGGCTAGAAATAATCCTAGCATTGATGCCTACTCGTTATCAAAGAGATAATTTGGAAGCAATGCTAGAATGGTGTACATTAGGTTATGGGCGTGGGCAAGAATGATTTCCATATTTCTTACTGATTAATGTTTTCTACGCCCTTTTATCTCATTTTTCATAAAAAAATACAAGTGTTTCTGTGCAGATGACATTATTTCTTTTTTCATATATGTCATTTGTAAATACCCCAGGAATAAATGTAGTTTATTATTCCAGTATATAAATTATAGGTATGATTTTTAGATGTTGCTTTTATTCTCTTATTTTCGGTTAATACTGAGGTTTTTGGTCAGGTGCAAGATGTGAGTTAATTGGCATCCATTCTATTATTTTAGCATAACAAGTAATGAAGAGCCTTATTGTTTACTCGGAATTTGGATTATAAATTCAGTTCCCTTGCCAATATTCGAGGAACATTCTAATTTACCATGATGTTTTTTGGTAATAATTTGATAGCTAATAGCCATTCCCATCCCTGTACCTTTACCTATATCTTTAGTAGTAAAAAATGGGTCAAAGATGTGATTTTTAATATCCTCTGACATTCCTTGTGCATTATCAGATATTCTGATCTCTATCCATTGCTTATCTATAACCTTAGTCCTAATTCTAATCTGATTGGGATTTGTCTTAATTTCTTCAAAAGTTCGGTTAATATTACTTTCTCCAACAGCATCAATCCCATTCACTAAAATATTCATAAAAACTTGATTTAATTGCCCGGCATAACATTCTACTTCTGGCAAATTACCATAATCTCGAATAATCTGAATTTCTGGTTGCTCAGAGTTAGCTTTCAGGCGATATTGTAAAATTAATAAAGTACTTTCAATCCCATCATGTATATTAACTCTTTTAAATTCTGCTTCATCTATCCGGGAAAAATTTCGCAAAGATAGAACAATATCACGAATACGTTCAGTTCCTATCTCCATAGAATTAATTATTTTAGGCATATCTGTTAGTAAAAATTCTAATTCAATTTCTTCTTCTAAATCTTCAATTTCTGGATGATCACTACCATGAATTTTTTGATATATATCAATTAGTTTTAATAAATCTTCAGTATATTGCTTCAAATGGGTAATATTGCCATGAATAAAGTTAACTGGATTATTAATTTCATGGGCAACTCCTGCTACCAATTGACCCAAACTAGACATCTTTTCACTTTGAATAACTTGAGATTGACTTAACTTCAATTCATGGAGGGTATTTTGTAATTCTATAGTTCTTTCTTCTACCCTGTCTTCTAAAGTTTCATTAGCTTGTTTAAGACGAAATTCTGCCCACCAATTTTCTCGAACGGCTGCGGATAGAACTAAAGAAGTGAGGGCAAATACCCCAATAAAAGATTGTAATAAAACCATAGATTCTATCGTTGATGAACGATGAAAAGATCCTATACCCCTAACTACTCCCCATACAGCAATAGAATTAATTAAGAGTGTAATTAATGTAGTCTCTTGTAGCCGAAAACGAAAAGCACTCCAGATTAAAATAGGTAAAAATGTATATTCTAAAGGATAACCAAACCCAAAAGAAAATTTACTAATTATCCCAACTATAACTATTATTAAAAATAATTCTATTTTCCATGATGGAGGAAGTTTTTGTTGGTGTTTAAAGGGTTTAATCCATATTAATAATGTAGGAGTAATAACTAAAATTGCCAAAGAAATACTAATCCACCATCCCCACCAAATGATAGCATATGCATCCCAAGAAGTAGCTTTAGTAATATATAAAAATCCTGCCGCAAGATTAGAAGTAATAAAACATTCACCCAATACAATTCCTATGAATTTAAAAATGTCTTGAGTTTTTTCTAGAAAATTACGATTAGGAATAAACTTATTGACTAATAAGTATATGATTAGCGGATCTAAAGTATCAGTCAAAGAAATAACAAAAGCAATTATTCTACCATGATCATAATTGTAATAAAGCCAAGTATTAACAATTAGTTCACTTAAGAAAATAGCTGGTAAAAATGAAAAATCAAAAATGAACATTCCTGCCATATAAATTCCTGATGATGGCCAAAGAACTGTGCTACCATTATCAAAAGAAATACTAATAATAAGTTTAGTTAATAAAAAATGAATTACAGGCAAACAAATCAAAGATAAAAGGGCTGTTTTGTTAAAAACAAAAGGTATTTTATTCTTAAGGAACATAAAATTAAATTTGTTCATTGATTTTAGGAGTTACGCATTGACAGAATAACAAAATAGTGAATTGATAAATATAAGTCGTCTACTTGCTAGATATCAGACAATTAGAAAAATCACGAAACCAGCCACAGCGCAATGCAATCTAGATATATACACCTTATTTTTACTGTCAGAGCCAAAGTTTGGGGGGTGCAGTAGGTTAGCAGAGATATTAGGAGACGTTTCACATGATAGTGTGAATCGCTTTTTATTGAGAGAGCGATATGAACCGAAAGATTTATTCAACATTATAGAGAAAGTTATTAACTTGGTAGGAGGAATACTAAAGCTTTAACTTGGGAGAGCGATCGCTTTAAAGCCTCATCTAGCAATAGGAAATTTTGCGATAAGTGCGCCCGAATCTCGTTCAGATACTCGTAGTAGGCGTTTGGATAGCCACCAATGCGATCGCGCCTTCTCTCGATTTGCTCTAGGCTAGGAATACCAGTATCATGGCGACAAGCTTGAATCGCATTCTCAACCTGCTGCTTAAAATCAATATCGTCAGCGTTTCTTTGTTTTCTCAGTTGTCTGAGCAATTTTTCCAACCCACTAGTTAAATCGCTCCAAAGTTGATTAAATAATTGCTCAAATAAAGGAAACCAGTTATCTTGTTGAGTCGTTTCTCCCAAAACATAACGCGCTTTTTCTAACTCAGCATCAACTGAATTTTGCAAGCGTATTAATCGCTCTTGACAAGATGCTCCATATTGCTGATCTAAAGACTCAATATTCACAACTAAATAATTAAGAACCGTATCTAAAACTTGATTCGCTGCTTCATGATCGGCGCAATTTGCAATTAAACAATTAACAACTTTGATGTGTTTATCTGTAAAACTTTCTGCCAAATCTTGACAATTATTAGAGTTATCGCCATTTGAATTAGCACTAGTTTGATTAAGCACTATAAAAGACCACAAATCAATGGGCAAATCAATCAATGCTGCGCGAGAAGTGTCATAAAGTCGCACATCCACATCTGCCCAATAATCACCAGATGATTTGGGCATTCTCACAAATAAAACTGCATCTACATCTTGTCCCAAAGTCTTCATTAATCTTTCTTCATCGCCAACACCTGTATCACCCAAACCAGGCATATCTACTAAAGCAATTTGTCCCACATCAGCATTAGGAAAATTACAAATTATTTTCACCTCTCGCACTGCTAAATAATTAAAAAATACCCTTTGTCCATCAGCAGTATCTTGAGCTACATATTCCCGAATTTCATTTCTAGAAATCCGCCGAGGTAAAGTTTCTCTTAACAGGTGACGATATTTTTCTAAATGTGTGTGATATCTGGTTAAATGTTCATACATTGCACCTGGTTCAGCATATCCCGGCAGGTTTTGCGGTAAGGCTGGAATGGGATTGGCAGCAAATTCTTCAATTGTGATTGGTGTATTACCTAAATTTAGTTTTTGATAGTAAGGACTGATTACTTCATCTAAAAAAGATCGTTCAGAATGAAACCAAACCTCACCATAAGTATCCACATTCAAATTATGGTGAATAGTACTTCTTACCCCAGTACAATGTTGTCTGTCACCATCAGGAATTTCAGCAGTACTCAACCCTGTTAAACTTTGTAATAAGCGACTTTTTCCTTGTCTTGCGCGTCCAACTACCCCAATGTTAAGGGTGTCACGACAAAAGCGCATTTTCAGTTTACCTAATTTATTGAGTTCATCTGCAATAGTATTTTGAATTGTTGCCAAATCAATTTCTTGCAAACGTCCATAAACATTTTTATCATCAACTGCTTTTAGCAAGTAATGACGATAGCTTTCTAGATGATCTAATTTTGAAAAAAGAGAATGTAGATTTGCCTCAACAACTTGAATTTTATCAATTAGTGGGCGGCGTTTTTCAATAATGCTGGTAATTTTTCCAATTCTATTAGTGGTTATGTACATAAAATAACTTCTTAAAACAGTGAGCCTCTGTAAATTATCGCTTATAATTGCCTCAATTAACTCCATGCACCTCCTAAGAAGAGATAATGATTCCCTTCCCGGTGCAAGATTAGCTAATAAATGGTATCTTCATCCTTCTCTGCGTTCTCTGCGCCTCTGCGGTTAATTAAAATTAATTTTCTAAGTTTTCTTTAATAGTGACAATCCAGCGAAATTGTTTAGTATTATCTGCCATTGGTTTTCCGTCGCTGTCTGGGTAGATGATGTCTGGCGCGGTTCCTGGTGTGAGTTGCTGTACCATAGCTAGACCTCCAATTTTGGGGAGTTGTGCTGATAGTCTTAGTTTAAAGGTGGGGAAGTGCGATCGCCGGCAAGTAATTAAGGCGATCATACTCACTCTATTTCACTCTTTAGTGACTTCTCAGCCTCTCTGCTGATTCTTCATACTCTAAGGAGTCAGCTTTTGAGAGACAATCTGGATGCTCACGATTGACTTCTTGAAGCAACCATTCCCTCTCATCTCGTAATTGTTGATTTTCGCTGTGTAAATCCTCAATGCTGAATATGAGCCACTTAACCAGACTAATCAATTCTGGCAAAATAACCTGGATTCTCGCTATATTCTCACTAAAATAGTGATCCTGAGATTCATTAGTATTCAAGTGCAGATACTCAGAATTTGAGTTAAAATGCATAGGCATGATAAATCCTCCTGTTGATATTAGAATCTGAAACAGCTACGCCGGCAAGCACTTAGCTGTTTTTAGATTTAGTGTTTAAAAAAACGCCCTCTGAACACCAAAATAGAGTTCAGTGTGGCGTTTATTGCATAGGCATAATGCTAACATACTGCTCTGAAAATAATCAACAGATAACAGTTAGTATAACGTTGACTTTTTTTTGAGGAGGTTGTATTCTTTTTAATAAGAGAGCAAATATATCACCTTAGAAACTTCTGAACGAAACCTCTAAGAGTAAATCCCTATTAGGGATTGAAAAATACTCACTGTAATCATAGTTTGCTCCCCCAATCCTCTGAATTAAAACTAAGTGTTTAATCAGAGGATAACAATCCCTATTAGGGATTAAAGTATTTTTCTTTAAATATGCTTGCAAGTCTTAAACTCCTAATCCATCCAACAGGTAGAAGCAATTACTGGCAAAATTCGTTATTTTAAAGCTAGTTGCTCAAAAATCAGGAATAAATCTAGTGGTTCCCCTTAAAGACGACAATCCAATACACATTACGCCTTATGTAACTTATGCGCTAATTGCTATCAATATCCTTGCTTTTCTCTATCAAGCAAGTCTTTCTCCTCAAGCATTAAATGTGTTTTTACACTGGGCTGCTGTAGTTCCGCAAGAACTCAGTTTAAGCTTTGCAGGTATTTCGGTAAACCAACCTATACCAGAATGGGTAACTTTAATTACTGCTCAATTTCTCCACGGTGGTATTTTGCACCTAGGTGGTAATATGTTGTTTCTCTGGGTTTTTGGTAACAATGTTGAAGAAAAGTTAGGTGGAATTAAATATTTACTCTTCTATTTGTCTTGCGGTGTTTTGGCATCATTAACACAATGGTACTTTTCTCAAAATTCTAGCATTCCGTCATTGGGTGCAAGTGGAGCTATAGCCGGCGTAATGGGTGCATACATTATTCGTTTTCCCCAAGCGGAAATTCTCACCGTGCTTCCCTTAGGTATTTTCTTCCCAACTTTCCGGGTTCCTGCGTATTTCTTTTTAGGATTTTGGTTTATCCAACAAGCTTTTTACGGAATTGCGAGTTTAGAAACACCTACTAATATCGGTATGGAAAGCGGAGGAATCGCTTATTGGGCTCATGCAGGTGGTTTTGTCTTTGGGGCAATTCTTGGCCCTTTGTTGGGTTTGTTTAACGATAAATCCTAGAAAAGTAGAACTTACGCATTGATATACTGCAAACGGGTCAAACTTGGACTTATGTCATACTGACCGTAACGTA
>NZ_JAYGGY010000007.1:0-93406 GCF_034931625.1 Anabaena cylindrica UHCC 0172
ATGTTAGTGGTGTCCTTAATTCGTGGGAAACTGTGGAGATGAAGTCGGTTTTCATCTTGTCGATTTCTTTTTCCGCTGTTACATCTCGAATGAGGATGACTGAGCCTAGCCACACCGCTGCCTCATTCCCAGACGCTTGTTTGAAAATTGTGGTGGCTAGAGCTTGACCGACCTTGTCTTCTGCTAGATTGACCTCAGCGGTGAATATTTCTTGCTGCTGTTTGCAGGTCTGTTGTACTAAATCAGCAATTTCAGCTTGAGAAATTTCTCGACAGTCTTTTCCTTTGAGGTCAATGTCTCCCAGTTGGAACATTTTTAGCAAAGCAGGGTTGAAGCGTGTAATATTTCCAGTAGTGTTGGTTACAAGTAGCCCATCGGCTAGATTGTCAATAATAGCAGTCAGGTCAGCGAATGTTGATTGCAGTTCTGTGTCTGTCTGTTGCCTTCGTAAGCGAGATAAGGTTAATAACCATACTCCTACCCCGATTAACCCACTCAAAACAATGTATAAAAGTAGGAGTTGATAAAAGGATCTGTGCGATCGCGCATTCAACACAGTATCAGGAATATAAGTGACAATCTTCCAACGGTAAGACTTGGCATCCACCGTGCCTTGACTGGAATCGAAAGCGCGGGTCGCCCCTGTACTGGATTTAGCCCCCTGTACTGCCAGTAGCGGATATAGGGTTTTAAAGGTGAATAACCCATCAGTTGTGTGTAATTGTCCTGAATCCTGGGTGTTGATTCGCTCCCAGATATGAGGGTATGCTGTGGCAAAAGTCTGGTCTTTACGGTCTGCGTACATGAAGCCCCACTCATTTTCTGGCTTTGGTCCCTTTAGCCAATAACCATCAGCATTGAGTAGCAACGTTTCACCTAAGGTTGTTGAGTTTTCTTTTTTCAAGTTGTAGATGAATTTTTCACCCAGATAATTCAACATGACAATTCCTCGTTTCTGCCCTTGGGCATCAAAGACAGGTGTGCCAAACCGGATCATTGGCTTAAGTGGTTGTTCAATCTGGCCTCGCTCAATATTGAGATCCAGCGGTGAAACAAAGACTTCCTCTGATTTGAGGGGAATAGTGTCTTTGAAGTAGTAGCGTTTTGCCTGGACTTGCAGTTTTTCTTCAGGGACAACGCTAGGTTGACCTTTGTTAAAGTTGACTCTGACAACTTCTTTACCAGTTACATCCATAAAACGAATCTGGTCGTAGAGTTGCTTGTGTTGAGAAATGGAAAGATACTCTTGAGCGATCGCTTGTTTCAATTTCAGTATTTCAGTTGGACTTACAGCTGGATTGAGCATTGACTGTAACTCATTCTGAGTAGCCAGAAACATCAAGTCTGACTGGATTAAATTGAAGTCATTGGCAGCCGTTTTCGCTTGCAAGTCAACGTTACGGGTTTCATTGATGGAGATTGCAATCCGTTCAGCTTTACTTTCTGCTTGGTGAATGATTCGCAATACAACCCCAAGCAGGACAGACAGCGGCAAAAATGTGATCAGGAATCGCCTGAGGATTTCTGGATGAGAGATTTTGAGGAATTGAGAGTTTCTTAACATAAAAGATTTCTATAGATGTTGTTGTGAAAACGTGAACTCGATTCAATATTGAGATTTATTTATTGGTCAATATGGGTAGGGTTAGCAGTAGGCAAATAGGCCAACAAGGTGGCATAAAGCTTTAATGAAATTGGGTACTGTTGGAACATTTGGTAAATTTGGTCAGGTGATGAAGTGCTAATATCTGTATTTTGCTGTAAAAGTCGCCGGATTAATTGAGCATGACGTATAAGTAAATCCGTTGGTTTGAGTATTGGAGTTGTTGAAGCAAAGAATCCATTTGCATCAGGAGTGGGGGATAATTCATTGCTAATAGGTAGTGAAGTCTCTATTGTCGGGTCTGGGGCAGAAATATTACCATCATGCTCTTGAGGACTAGCATTCATTGCACAATTCACCGGAATTTGAATCCAGAATTCTGTCCCTTTACCCGGTTGAGAACGACATTTGAGAATTCCTCGGTGTCTATCCACAACAATTTGGTGGCTGATTGCCATGCCTAACCCTGTTCCTTTGCCTACTTCTTTTGTGGTGAAGAAGGGGTCATAGATTCGATGCAATACCTCCTCTTTCATACCCATGCCGTTGTCAGCAATGCGAATTACCACCGACTCCTGATCGAGGACTTCTGTCATAATCTTGATTTGAGGAATAGTGGTTATTTCTCCATTGTCCATTCCTGTCTCCAGGGCATCTATTGCATTAGACAGGATGTTCATAAACACCTGATTTAATTGTCCGGGGTAACATTCAATCAGGGGAAGTTTTGCATAGTTTTTAACGATTTCAATTTCAGAATTGTAAATAGCTGCTTTGAGACGATGGCGAAGAATCATCAATGTCCCATCAATACCATCATGGATGTTGACGGTTTTCATTTGGGCTTCGTCATGACGGGAGAAATTTTTCAGAGATTGGACAATTTCCACAATGCGATCAGTACCCAATTTCATCGAATCCAGCAGTTTTGGTAGATCCTGGATAATAAATTCTAAATCTATAGTTTCTAAATTTGATTGCAATTCTAGAGGAGCAACAGGTAAAAATTGCTGATAGTCTTGTAGCAAATTTAATAAGTTTTTGGCGTATTCGGCAACATATCTTAAATTGCCGCAAATGAAGTTGAGGGGGTTATTGATTTCGTGGGCAACTCCAGCTACGAGTTGTCCTAAACTTGACATTTTTTCGCTTTGGATTAGCTGGGTTTGTGCCATTTGCAACTCATGTAGAGCTTGCTGAAGCTTTTGTGTTTGGGCTTTGGCTGCAACAGCCGCTTGACAACTTTGCTGGTAAAGTAAAGCTTTTTCAATGGCGATCGCACTTTGTGAGGCAAAGATACTCACCAGTTTGAGATGTTCTGCTTTGTATGCGTCGGGTTTGATGGTGCCAATAGCGATCGCTCCCAGTACCCGTGCCTTGGCTCTCAATGGCACACAAATCAAGGAGTTCATGTTGTTGTTCTGCCCTCCTAATCGCGGATCAGTTTGCACATTATTGATGAGTTCTGCCCGACCAGATTGCACAACATGACCAATAATTCCCTGACCCGGTTGCGGCTGACTGTTAACAAAAAATACGCCAAATTCAGCAATAATTTCAAATGCAGTTGCATCTGAACTGAGGAGCAAGATCATCCCCGCAGATGATTCAATCAATTGACTCATTTCCTGAAGTACAAGTTGGGCAATCTGTTGGGTGTCTAAACTTGTTGTCAGTTGAGTTGATATATCCTCAAATAAATCAATTTCTTGATATCTTTCCAGCAATTCTTTAGCGAGTTCTTTCTTCTCTGTTTCCTGTTTTGCCAGAACTGAGAGTAAAGTTGCCACTAAGATTGTCTTTTCTCCCCCAATAACCCAACCAATAATTTTTCCTGACACCTCAATTGGATATCTATTTTCGGCAATTTGCTTCCCAATGCTGATCAGTTTAGTGCCGTCTATGAGTTCAATCTCAACGGCAATATTTAGTTGGTATACTAAGTTATGAAGCAGCGACGATAACTCTTTTTTGTGAATAATCTTCTTCAGACTAACAGTGGACATGAAACACCTCATTAAGCGCGGTTTGCAAATTGACCGTATTTGAACCAACTGGGTTACGCTTTTCATCTGTCAAGAGGGTTTTTCTGTTATTATAGCGTATTTTAATATACTTTAACCTCTACTGTCAGTACTCATACAGAATAATGTGACACAGATTATTCCCTGGTTCCCTGTTTCCTGAGTTTACTAATAAATTTAAGTTTGTCTACATCCTGATAACTTCCTTAATATCCTAGGACTTACGCACTGTACAAATTAACCATCTTGTGAATGAACGATATTTGGTTGTTTCTGGCTTTTGGGGATGAAGTTTATATAGATAGCGATGCCTACGGTGATCGCTCAAAAATTGTCAAAAACCCAGATTTAAATCCCTGAAATCCATACCCCTATTTGTTCGCGTAAGTCCTATATCCGTTACTAAAACTGTAACCATCAGCTGGTTATCTGTTATTAGATGCGATAGTGAAAATCTGACACATCAGGAGCGTCTAAGTTGATCGACGGCTGAAAAAATAAATGAGGTAGCAGATGAACAGACAGAAGTTTAATGCTGTACAGGAAAACTTTTTACAAAGACGTTACGCCGTTAGTTTGGGTAGACGCTACGTTTTAGCAGCAGCCAGTGTTGTACTGTTAAGTGTATTAGGCTATTCTCAAGTTGATAGTAATAACAATTTCATCACTAAATCTCGTTTAACTGATACAGAGTCTCAATTTACCAAAGACAAAAATTCCTTTTGATGTTTTTTTGTTTCTGCCTCTTGTTTTCTAACTGCTTGGACTAGGGTAGAGTTCCTATGGTTTACGCCACGCTACACTATCAGAAATACTGAGAGGAGTTGTAGGTTCAGTTTTTGCAGATTCTTCTGATATCATGGGTGCAACTATTTCCCCAGGAGAGGAGTTTTCTGTATCATTATGAATGATGATCGGAGGACGGACGGCACTAATTACTGTTTTGATGACAACAGCGCAAGGAACCGCCACAATTACGCCCAAAAGTCCGCCAATCCTCGCTCCAGTCAAGACAGAAATGAGAATCCAAACCGGATTTAAACCTGTAAAACTACCTAAAATCCGGGGTGCAATGATATTTTCGAGAATTTGCTGGACTATGACTGCGGCTAATAGGACTCTCGTACCCATCCAAAAATCTTGCAGGGATACCAACAAAGTTGTCATGGCGATGCCCACAGAACCACCAAAGGGAATGAGAGCCATGATGCCAATAGTTAAGCCAAATAACAACCCATAAGGTACTTTTAACCACAAAAAGATGGGAATGAGGGCCGAAGCCATACAGGTGGATAAAATTAACTGGGTGATAAAGAAGTTTTGAAAGCTCAGGCGTACTGTTCGGGAAAAAGGTTCACGAAATTTAGCAGGTAGCCATTCTACTAGGCTTTGCCAGAGTTCACCACCATGCTGCAATAGATAAAAGGTTAAAACCATTGTCAGCAGGATGTCTAGCAGGCTGGTAAAGGTGACTACGGCTAGATTTAAAACTTGCCCAGCGATCGCTTGCAATTGTCCCTTGACGCGATCGTTAATTTGGACGACGATCGCATCAAGATTAATTGGTAAGCCCATAGTCTCGGCTTTTTCGTTTAAAATCATTAACTGCGATCGCCCGGAGTCAATCAACTCTGGTAAGCGGGCTACTAGCTGTTGGGCTTGGGCTAGTGCTAGAGGAAAGAGAGTGACACCCAGTGCCAATAAAATGGATAAAGCTAATAAAAATACTAAAATAGCAACTTGTTCTCGTCTTGCGCCGTGGTGTTCCATCCAACTCACCGGGTAGTTGAGCAGAAATGCTAAAACAGAGGCTCCAACTAAAATAGCTATTAAAGAGTGGAAGTAATTGAAAATTGCCAATATAGCCAAACCATTAAGAACTAATAGGGGAGCGAATAGTGCGATCGCCCCGATTCGAGCTATTGGTGTAAATTTTTGCCACCAGTCGATTAGCTTGCGTGTCTGCATTTTCAGATGATTGGGTATAGAACTAAGGTAAATTCTTCTTTACAGACTATTATCTCTAACTAAATGAGTCTTATTTATTCCTCTAGTTTATGATTAGACCAACCACAATGGACAATCTACCACCAATTGACAATTACCCCACGGCTGATGAGAAGGTTGCCTCGAAAAAATTACTACTTCTATATTTGATTCCAGTGCTAGGATTTTTCCCCTCCCTCTGGACTCTCTATCACCGTCAGGGCAACCGGGAACAACTAGCTGTCAGTCGTCTGTCCATTACCTTAGGTTTTACATGGATGTTAGGGTACTTATTTTTCACAACTGGGGCGGCAACTTCTGATTTTTTGACACTACGTTTTTTGATACTTAATAGTTTTTTCACATCCGGTTATTTTTTGCTGAGTATTTGGTTAATTTTACGTATTATCCAAGGGAAATCTTACCGATTACCAGGATTGAGTAGTTTGTCCCAGCGAATACTACGTAAGTACTAGTACAACAAGGCAGAAGAGAAAAAGCTGATTCAGCTTTTAAACTTTTTTCACTGGAAAGTTATTTTTGCCATACTCTACTAGATTCTTAATTTTCTTAAGTGATTAGCTAGTCATGGTTTTTACGAAAATTACTGCTCTTGACAGTTAATCTAACAAGGCATATGGTCAAATGTGGTTTATTATTGCCATACTTCCAGAAACATCTCCGGATTAGCAACAAATAAATAGAAATCCGGGTATAGGTCTTGTAGTATCTACCTGAGGAAAAAAGTCAGCACTATTAATTAAGATTTATCTGTCATAGTCTGATTTATTTACATATATTGAGTCGGCAAATTTACGGTATTTTATCAGTCAGTGTGAGGGAATCTGTGACTAGTCAAAGAACATCAGCAGAAGATAAAAGATCAGGCAAAGCCAAATCCAGAGGCAAAAACCATCGTAAATCCAAATCTGGGCGGTGGCTATGGTTCGCTGTGGGTATGGGTGGAATTGCATTGGTGTCAGGTATGGCAGGGGCATTGTTGGCGGTTTCTTGGGAGAGTACACCGTTACAGCAAGCCCAGTTAAGTGCAAAGGAAGCTGCGGTGTTTGATGGCGATCGCATTTCTGGTGATGGATTCCAATTTTCTCAATTAACTCGCCCTGTCAATATCCTTGTTATGGGCATGAGCGTACTACCCCCAGATGTCCAAAACCCACCTAGTGAAAGCAAAGAACTCAGGTATCTGCCTCAGATAAATTCTTTTGATGGTCTTGCTGATGTTATGCTTTTGCTCAAATTTGATCCAGAGAGCAAAAAGATAGTCATGCTTTCCGTTCCCAGAGATACCCGAACAGAAGTTGAAGGGTATGGCGTGAAAAAAATTAACGCCGCTAATGTCGATGGTGGGCCAGCTTTAACTGCTAAAACCGTCAGCAACCTTTTGGGTGGAGTGGGAATTGATCGTTATGTCCGCATTAACGTTTTAGGCGTTGGCAAACTGATTGATGCTTTGGGTGGGGTAACAGTTTATGTTCCCAAGGATATGAAATATCAGGATGATTCCCAGCATTTATATATTAATTTAAAAGCGGGTAAACAACACCTTGGCGGTAATCAAGCATTACAATTACTCCGTTTTCGTCATGATGAACTAGGAGATATTGGCCGAATTCAGCGCCAGCAGATGGTATTGCGTGCCTTAATTGAACAAACTCTCAATCCCACCACACTCACTCAATTACCTCAAATTCTAAATGTAGTTAAAGATAATATCGACACTAATTTAACAATTGAAGAATTAGTAGCATTAGTTGGTTTTGGTTCACGGACTAATCGTTCTAATATGCAGATGTTAATGTTGCCTGGTCGTTTTAGCGAAAGAAGTGAGTATGAAGCTAGTTATTGGTTGCCAAATAAAACTGCTATTACCAAAGTTATGGTTCAAAACTTCGGTTTAGAATCTACATCCCTGGAATCACAAATAACTGAACCAGCTCGTTTACGCATCGCAATTCAAGATAGTACAGGTGGCGATTACTCTCAGATCAGTCCCTTAATTAGAGGATTGGAAAAAGCTGGTTATCGTAATGTCTTCATTTCTAAACCTTGGGGTGAACCTCTAGACATTACTCATATTGTCGCTCAACAAGGAGATAGTGACAGTGCTGAATCAATTCGTAATACTTTAGGATTTGGTGAAGTCCGGGTAGAAAGCACTGGTAATATTAGCTCTGATATCAGTATCCAGATAGGCAAAGACTGGTTGCAAAACAAAGCTATTTTTGAAAATCTTAATAGGTAATGGGTAATGGGTAATGGGTAATGGGTAATGGGTAATAGGTAATGGGTAATGGGTAATGGGTAATGGGTAATGGGTAATGGGTAATGGGTAATGGGGAGACGGTGAATCTGTGTTTCAATTTCTGCCATAGCTTCTGTTGTGAGTTTAACACCTGTGGAATTCCATCCTAATTCCCGTTCTGCTAAAATCTGTCCACCTATTCCCAAACCTTTGACGACTTCTGCCATGAATTGTCGTCTGTTACTTCCCTTGAGTTTTTTCGCTGTTTTGATGTACTTTTCAAACACCCTCTCAGAGATTTTGCTGTAGGTATAATCAAGATTGTCGATTATTCTAGACTTAGAAGATTCTCGAACAATTTAGGGCAACTACAAATAATGAAAGCTGTTCAAACGTTAGGAATTGCTGCTTTATCGGGGATGATGTTTTTAACAGTACCATCTGTAGCCAAAGCTAATGATCCCGGTGGTTGTTTTATGGTGACATCATCAGGTAAAACTCTTAGTCTCGGAGAACTCTGTGGGATGACACCACCATCAACTCCCAAGGTTTTTCGAGTTCCAATTAAGCGTCGTAGCGGTCAGACTCCAATTATAGATGTTAATTTTAACGGTAATCAAGTCTTTGAAATGGTTGTTGATACGGGTGCGAGTGGTATTTTGATTACTCAAGGAATGGCTACAGCCCTGAAAATTCAACCTTCAGGAACAGTAAAAGCCAGTATTGCCGATGGTAGTATAGTTGAGTTCAAAACTGGTAATATCCCAACAATTGCCGTTAGTGGTGCTGTTGTGAAGAATGCCAGAGTTGCGATCGCACCCAAAGCTATGATTGGGCTACTGGGACACGATTTTTTTGGGAACTATGATGTCAAAATCCTAGAAAAACAAGTTGAATTTCATCAACGTTAGCACCATGAAGGTAGTATTTATCCCCTGGCTAAATTAACCAGGAGTATAAAAAAGATAAGTTTAGCTTTATAAACGTTGCAGCAGATTTAAACCATGTGTATCAGTACCACAAGTATTAAATAAACTGAATTCTGCCGCTAAAAGTTGCACTTCTTCGGATACAACAGGACTAGGTGTCCAAGGATTGGGGTTGTTGTAAGCATAAAAAGCCTCAACACCGTCAATTCCATTTTCCACAGCAGCAGGAATCAAGTCAAAGTGCGATCGCTTATACCGGGCTGGATGAGCAAGTACAGCTAATCCACCAGCATCATGAATAGCCGATATCACATTAGCAGCTTGATACTGTTTACCTACAGTTGCTTTTTTTTGCAAATAAGGATTGAGACTAAAGCTTTCTGGCTCAAAAGCATAAGCCAAAATATGAACTTCTATATCCAACAAATTGGCATTAATTTCTACACCACTCCACAGATGAGGAGTATGTGCATCGGGATGAGTCCACTTCCAGTCTTCCAACCAAGCTTGTGCCGCTTGATAACCAGCAATAGTATGATGGTCAGTAATCGCTAGTCCTTTTAACCCAATTGCGATCGCTTGCTCCATCAATCCACTCGGCTGCAATCTGCCATCCGAGTTTACCGTGTGCATATGAAAGTTGAATAAATTAGGACAACTTTGGGCATCAATACTCTGGAATACTTGTCTTAAAAGTTCTGTGGAAGCACTAGTCTTGACACAATTTACAACCATAACCCCCTCTGAACAACAATATATAATTCTTAAGACACCAACACGCCAGACTGTTAAATGAAAAATCAATATACACTGGTGTTGGCCGCTACTTTATTGGCTACAGCAATTAATTTTTGAGATTTGTTAAGACTACGTTAGCAAATCTCAACGCTTATGGTCATGAGTATTTTTGATTACTTCTATAAAGAGAGTCTAAAAATTTGCCTAAGTTTTCGTAAATACGGAGATGCACTCAAAGGCAAATTCTCGCCAAAATCATAGTTTGGGGGCAGATATTCGCTAGATCAAGCCTAAAATCATTCTTGATATTAGATGTAATTTTTATATCCTAACCAAAAAGATTTACTAGCTCTCCGGCTCCAGTCACCACCTCACCAATTGCATAAGCAGGAATATCCTGTGATTGAAAATGGTTAATTGCTTGTTCCACTTGCTGGGGTGGTAGTATCACCACAAATCCAATCCCCATATTAAATGTATTATACATAGCTTCAGCGCCCACAGAGCCAGCCTCCGCTAACCACTGAAACATAGAGGGAATAGTCCAACTATTGGGATTAATTTTAATTGCTTGGCCTGTTCCCAGACATCTAGGTAAATTTTCTGGTAAACCCCCACCAGTAATGTGAGCCATAGCGTGAACTTCTAACCCAGCTTTCAACGCCGCTAAAACAGGTTTAACATAAATTCGGGTAGGTGTGAGGAAAGTCTCACCGATAGTTTCCCCATTTAATAAATCTGGGTTGTCATCCCAAGAAAAGCCCCCGTTGCTGACAATTTTTCTGACCAAACTCAAACCATTGCTATGAACCCCAGTGCTGGCTAAACCTATAGCCACATCCCCAACTTGTACTTGAGAACCATCTAGCATCCGGCTTTTTTCCACAATTCCCACACAGAAACCAGCCAAATCATATTCACCAACTTGGTAAAAACCAGGCATTTCTGCCGTTTCTCCTCCCAACAAAGCAGAACCAGCCAATTTACAACCAGTAGCTATCCCTGCTACCACTTGAGTTAACTGCTCTTTGTCTAACTTACCAGTTGCCACATAATCTAAGAAAAACAGTGGTTCGGCTCCCGATGTCAGCACATCATTAACACACATCCCCACCAAATCAATCCCTACTGTATCATGGCGGTTGAGAATTTGGGCTATTTTTAGCTTTGTACCGACACCATCTGTCCCAGATACCAAAACGGGTTCCTTGTAACCTGTAGGGAGTTGAAAGCAGCCACCAAAGCCACCTAATCCCCCAATTACTTCCGGTCGAAAGGTGCTGTGAACCAAATTGCGAATTTGATCTACAAAAGCTCTACCCGCTTCAACATCAACGCCTGCATCCCGATAATCCATGCCTAATTACACCGTTCTCAATCTGCGACACACATAGGCTATCATCATGACATAATTTAGGCACTATATAGAAGAAGTTCAGGAGTTCAGAAGTTCAGAAGTTCAGGAGAAAAAGCAATAAGAAACCTCTTCTCGGCTACCCATCTCCTCTACTCCCTTCTCATCAAAAGAATACTGAATGAACCAGAAAGACGCAAAGTACGCGAAGTAAAGAAGGAAGAAGATAGCTAATCTTACACTGAGAAGGAAGTATTACTTGTCACCTATTCCCTAAAACACCTGATCCTCAATGCCGCGCCACCATTCGCCCAAATTCATCAAATCTTGGAGAATATCTGCTAATTCTTGCTCATATATCTGTGTTGATATTGTATCTCTTCGTTCTTGTAGTTTTTTGATCCTTAGTTGCAGCAATAACCAAGGTTTAGAAATTCCGCCCGTCGCTTCTAAATATTGTGCTAGTTGTGTACTATCCATAAAATTTTAGTTTCCCTGCGCCTTTAATTACGAATTACACTTTTACTTCATAAATAGATATTGCTTCATCTTTGCCTTTGACTTTCACGGATTTATCTATTAGTCTCAAAGAAAAAGATTCAGGACAAGATAAGTTTCTAACTACTGATTCTGTGATGAGAATATTGCATCCATATTGCTTAGTTAGCCCCTCAATCCGGGAGGCAACATTAACTGCATCACCGATGACAGTAGAATCAATGCGAGAGGTAAAGCCCACTGTACCCATAACTACTGTACCACGATGAATACCAATGCCAACACTAATTCTTGGTAAACTAGTTTGTCCTGTCTGCATACTTCGCTCATCATTAAATTTATCTAAAGCCTGTTGCATTAAAATTGCGGCTTGTAAAGCGCAGTCTGTATTCCCATCGTCAAATAGCGCCATAATAGCATCACCAATATATTTATCAATAAATCCCCCTGCTTCATCTATGGCTTTTCCCATACAAGCCAAATAGTCGTTCAAAAACCTAAAGATTTCTATAGGTTCCATTGCTTCAGACATTGAGGTGTAACCGCGAATATCACAGAATAAAATCGTCATTCTCCTTGTTGAAGCTGCACCTACTTCAATATTTTCTATTCCTTGGGGAGCAATGACTGAGATAAACTTATTGGGAACAAATCTTTCAAAAGAATCTAACGTTTTTTGTAACTTGCTAAATGATATCTGCAATGCAGCAGACATTTCATTTACAGAAGTTGCTAAAGCGCCAATTTCATCTGCACGAGAATGAATATCTGCGCGATGCTGTAAATCTCCGCCGGCGATTTTAGCAACACTAGTTTGTAAACGGCGTACCGGATCACTTAAATGCTGTGCTAAGAAATATGCACATATCCAGCCTACGTTTAGTCCGACAAAACCCACTATCAAAGCCTGATTGACTGCATTGGTAACAGCACGATTTACTTTTCGTAAGGATATACCTATTCTTAATTTGCCAAGTTTTCTACCAGATAGTGTCTGAATATCTGATGATACTTCCATCACCTTTTCACCACGTTTAGACCGCAACTTATCAGCAAAATAAATATCTCGGAGAATAAATGTTTCGATAACGTGAGTTTTTTCGGAAGAATTTATGGCAGCATTGGTGACACTGAGGGGTACAATATCAGGAATATAATTGTTTTGAAATTCGTTAGGGGAAGCAGCAGCAATCTGATTTTTCTGATTGGAATCAGATACTAAGACATAGATGAAATCCTCATTTTCCCTCAACAGCAAATCTATATTTAAACGAATTTGACTCCAATTCTCATCTGATACTTCGTTGGCATAGGTAGAACTTAATACTTTAGAAAGACTTTTAGCATCATTTAATTTTTCTTGGTGGTAAAGAGTACTTTCACTTTTTGCCCAAACCGTAACTATCGCACCAATTAAAGCGACAATCAGTAGGGTGGTAGAAGCCATGATCTGGGTACGAATTGAAGAACGTAAAACGAAAGATTTCATGGCTTTACAGTCAACTCTTCTACAAAAGTCACCCATTTGAGTTGCTTGGTTTCTGCTTGACAGTTATCACCGAAAGCTAGAGTCACTGGGCCACCCATTTTTGATGAAATTGGTTTGTTGTCGTTACCCCATCTGGTAGCTAAGAGAATATCACAGTCGCGCACTTCTCTAGCAGTTAAATTTATTGCTTCTGTCGTTTTACGGTAAACGGCTGGTTTTCCACTTATAGCAACAGATCCATTTGGGGTTAAGTTAACACCAGCTAAGGATAAAACATCGCGCACTCTGACACCTTGTAGCGTAACTTTGTTACTTGGCCACCAGACTCGATAACCAACTTTTTGTGTCAGGGTAACTTGAGGTAATTTATCAAGGTCTGCTAAATTAAATTCACGCTGACCCACTCGCACTAAGGCTTTTTCTGTACCAACTATGATATCGGTGACGTAAAATGCCCACATACCTTCATCATATTTTTGTTTGAGTTCCTGATGCTGGGTATAAGGAAAGACTAAATAAATCGGGCCTCCTTGACTACGCTGAATTTGTTGATTATTTCTGGTAAGTGCTAAAATGATTGGGTAAGTCAGCAAGTCTTCTATTTTGATTGTGACTTGATAAGCGTCGTAAGAGACGAAAGTTACTTCAGTTACTCCTGGTTGAATACCAAACTTTTGTAATAGTGTGTCTACAGCTATGCCACGAAACTTAAATACCTGATTTGGGTTAACAATGTTATTTGCATCAACTGTATTCACATTGGACTGAGCTAAATCTTGTATCTGCTGCCAATTTAAGGTTACAGGTTTACCAGTTGTTGTCTCACCCTGAATAACTAAATTCCAGTCACTCTGTTGGCTATTTTTGTCGTTATCTGCCAGAATTTGCTTATTGCGCGTAACCGCTTCTTTACGCCATACTTCCAATTGTTGATTTGTCGGCTTTTTTGTGCAACCTACCAAGCAGACTATAGCTATCCCTAAAGATGCTAAGGCCAAGTTTTTCCAGACATTCAATACAACCACATCTAAAACTACTACTTTAAGAAGGTTTGTAAACTGGGGTTGGCTACTTTACGGGCAGCACTGTAATACATTTTTACACGATGATTAGAGATTCTCCACAAAAATGTGACCTTTGTGGCTACTAAATGATGAAAACGTCACAATGGGGAATGGGTAATTGGTAATTGGTAATGGGTGATTGGTAATTCCGAGCATATTTATCTTTTTTCTGTCAACTGTCAACTGTCACCCGTCAACTGTTACCTATCACCGGCTTCCATAGATAATCTTAAATAAGGAGTTTAATTTCAGTGGTATTACACGTAGAAAACAGTAGTTACGAAGCAAAAACCCAAGAAATCGCTAAACAGGTTCTTGCGGCTACTCAGGAAAATCGCTCTTTTTTGGCTGCTTTACGGGATCAAATGCGTTGGGATGATAAGTTACTCGATTGGGCTATGAGTAATCGTGGTTTACGGGTGCAACTTTTTCGCTTCATCGACACTCTACCTGCTTTACATAGTAAATCAGAAATTGCGTCTCATTTGCAAGAATATTTGGGAGATGAGTCTGTAGAATTACCCGCAGCTTTGAAGGGTATGCTCAATTTTGCTAATCCTGATTCTATGCCGGGACAGGTTGCAGCGACAACTGTGGGAACTGCTGTGCAAACTCTGGCACATAAATATATTTCTGGGGAAAATATTAAACAAGTCATCAAAACGGTTGAAAGACTGCGGAAGGATAAGATGGCTTTCACTATTGATTTACTGGGTGAAGCGGTAATTACGGAAGCGGAAGCGCAGTCTTATTTAGAAAGATACTTGGAGTTAATGCAGCAATTGGTGGAGGCTTCGCAAAAATGGACGAAAATTCCGGCTATTGATGAAGCTGATGGTGAAAGTATCCCCAAGGTGCAAGTTTCTGTCAAGTTAACGGCGTTTTATTCTCAGTTTGATCCTTTGGATGCTGAAGGTAGTGAGGAACGGGTGAGCGATCGCATTCGTATTTTACTACGTCGGGCGAAGGAGTTGGGTGCAGCCGTCCATTTTGATATGGAACAGTATGCGTATAAGGATATTACTTTCAATATTCTCAAAAAACTTTTGCTAGAAGAGGAATTTCGCCAACGTACTGATATTGGCATGACTATTCAGGCATATCTGCGCGATAGTGAACAAGATGCAAAAGATATCATTGCTTGGTTAAAACAACGGGGTTATCCTCTAACTGTTCGTTTGGTGAAAGGTGCGTATTGGGATCAGGAAACTATCAAAGCTGCTCAAAAGCATTGGCCACAACCGGTTTATAATGATAAAGCGGCTACAGATGCGAATTTTGAGACAATTACGCAGATATTGTTAGAAAATCACGAGTATGTCTATTCTGCCATTGGAAGTCATAACGTGCGATCGCAATCTCGCGCCATAGCCATAGCAGAAACTCTCCAAGTTCCCCGTCGTCGCTTTGAAATGCAAGTCCTCTACGGCATGGGTGATAAAATAGCCAAAGCCTTAGTAGATAAAGGTTATCGTGTGCGGGTTTATTGTCCCTACGGTGAACTTCTCCCCGGAATGGCTTATTTAATCCGGCGATTATTGGAAAATACGGCGAATAGTTCGTTTTTACGGCAAAATCTGGAAAATCGTCCGGTTGAGGAGTTGTTAGCACCTCCGATTTTATCTCACGCAAAGGCGCAAAGTCGCAAAGAAGAAAATACAAGTTTTGTTGGTGTTGCGGATACTGATTTTGCTGAGGAGGAGAAAAGGAGTAAATCAAGTTTAGCTTTTGAGGGTGTGCGTCAAGAGTTGGGGAAAACTTATTTACCTTTTTTGAATGGGGAATATGTAAATACGACGACGTTTGTTGATTCTCTTAATCCTTCTAATTTTAGTCAGGTGGTTGGGAAAATTGGACTTCTGAGTGTTGAACAAGCTGAGGAAGCAATGAAGTTTGCTAAATCTGCTTTTCCTGCTTGGAAGAAAACCCCAGTTAAACAACGTGCTGATATTTTGCGAAAAGCTGGGGAATTAATGGAACAACGACGCGCTGAACTTTCAGCGTGGATAGTTTTAGAAGTAGGAAAACCTGTTAAAGAAGCTGACGCGGAAGTTTCGGAAGCAATTGATTTTTGTCTTTATTACGCTGAGGAAATGGAACGGCTTGATAAAGGTGTAATTTATGACGTTTCGGGGGAAAATAATCGTTATATTTACCAGCCGAAAGGCATCGCTGTCGTGATTTCTCCCTGGAATTTTCCTTTGGCGATTGCTTGCGGAATGACTGTTGCTGCTTTAGTTTCCGGGAATTGCACCTTACTCAAACCTGCGGAAACCTCTTCTGTAATTACTGCGAAATTCACAGAAATTTTAATAGAAGCGGGAATACCAAAAGGTGTTTTTCAATACGTTCCTGGGAAAGGTTCTCAAGTTGGTGCTTATTTAGTCAATCATCCTGATACTCATGTAATTGCTTTTACTGGTTCTCAAGAAGTAGGCTGTAGAATTTACGCAGAAGCTGCAATTCTCAAACCTGGTCAAAAGCATATGAAGAAAGTAATTGCGGAAATGGGAGGGAAAAATGCAATTATTGTCGATGAAAGTGCTGATTTAGACCAAGCTGTTGTGGGAGTTGTGCAGTCTGCTTTTGGTTATAGTGGCCAAAAATGTTCTGCTTGTTCACGGGTGATTGTGCTTGAACCAATTTATGATGCTTTTGTGGAAAGATTGGTGGAAGCAACGAAATCTTTGAATATCGGTGAAACGGAATTACCAAGTACCCAAGTTGGTCCAGTGATTGATGCTAATTCGCAATCACGCATTTTGGAGTATATTCAAAAAGGGAAAGACGAGGCAAAAGTCGCTTTGGAATTACCCGCACCAAGCCAAGGTTATTTTATCGGTCCCGTGATTTTTTCGGAAGTACCTGCAAATGGGATAATTGCACAACAGGAAATATTTGGTCCCGTGTTAGCAGTAATTCGGGTTAAAGATTTTGCAGAAGCTTTAGAAGTTGCGAATGGCACAAATTACGCTTTAACTGGTGGACTTTATTCCCGCACACCTTCCCACATTGAACAAGCACAAACAGATTTTGAAGTTGGGAATTTATACATTAACCGGAATATTACCGGGGCGATAGTTTCCCGTCAACCGTTTGGTGGTTTTAAACTTTCTGGTGTTGGTTCAAAAGCTGGAGGACCTGATTATCTTTTGCAATTTCTAGAACCGAAAACGGTAACAGAAAACATCCAACGTCAAGGTTTTGCACCTATTGAAGGTGCTGATTAAAACAAATTCTATAGAAAAAAAACAGATCCTCGACTTCTTAAAAAAGCAGGGGATCTTGTTGATGAATTACGTTACGCCATCAAAATGATGTAATATTTTTTGATGTGCGTAAATGTTAAAAATTGTTTGCCTCTTGATTTCGATTTATCCGCTTTCTCAATGCCCAAAGACTAATTAGCGCAGCAAATGCAGCCCCAAGAGAGTCCATAATTAAATCAATAATTGTGTCATCTAAACTTTCAATTACTTGAGTGTCGAGAATTTTACCAGCAGACCATTCGACAACTTCCCATAAAGCACCAATAGCAATTCCAAAACTGGTAATTGTGATTAGATACAAGAGTACATGATTCCGAAATAAACTAAACATTGAACTATAGACTAAAAAACTTAGTGCTAGGGTAATTGCAAAAGTCGTATAAGCATGAACAATTTCATCATAAGGACCAGGCTTACCAAATAAATCCCATACCCAACCAGTAGCATTTAGCAATGCAGCCAAGACAAACAAAAAATCAAACAAGGTAGGCAATTTATCATCTTTGATCACAAATATAAAGGCTACAATCAGGAAAAATGATAGACTTAAGGCATTGAACCACTTACCTTGAACTGCTGCCGCTAGGACAAAGATTGCTAATACAGCTTGTCCTACCCACGCGATAACTCGATAACCTTGCCAATTTTGACTTTTCATACATATTTTTCCAAAAATATTAATTTACAATATCATTTTTCTAAACCCAGTTTTATGTAAATTTATTTAATAAATAACTAGGAGTTTAAAGGTGATTACTAACTGGTTTTAAAACTAGATTTAGAGGATGATTCTGGGCTTGCTTATTGGTAATTATTGATGCCAAATGAGCAATTTTTGACTTTTGGATCTCGACTATTTTGGGAATGCAAATCAATTCATGAACGTTATTAATCTGGATATCTCAGAACAAGTCTTTTTTGGTTTTTTAATCTTCCATTTCCAAAATACCAACTAATATGTGACCTATTTCTTCAATATCATCAGGGATTCTCAAAAGTGTCATATCTTGAGTAATTTGTTTTTGTTGACGATCTAATTTACCAAACCGCCAAATTTCTCCAGTAGTCACAGAACCATACAATACAGATTTGTTTTCTTCAATCTCTGATAAAGCAATTAATTCCACTGCAAGTTGAGTAAATCCTCTTGTCAAATCATCATTTTTAGCTTCAATGACTAATAAACTTTGGTGAGAACGTAATAGGTAATCTAGATTTCCTTTTAACCAATTGTTAACATTAATTGCATACTCTATTTTCATCTGACATTGACAATAAGTAATAACCTCTAAGAGAAGAGGTGAAACTAAAGTTTCTCGTCTAGCTGTTTCATTATTTAAGCTGACTAATGGTAAGAAAGATGTAATTTTATCTTTAAGTTCTGCAATATTTTTTAATAAGTTTGCAGTCTTTGGTAGAGTAATCGCTTTTTTAATAAATGAGTAACCTAACTCAGCTAGAATTTCTTCTATATCATAAGGTAGTTCAAAATAAGATCGAAAGGTGTAAGATTGTCCTTCTTGGAGAATTTTCTGTTTAGTCATACTACCTCCTACATAGATACATCAATTATCGCTTTAGTCTTAAAAATAACGTAATTGCATATTTGTTTCTTGCCTGATCATCAGTATAATCTTATTTTTAGAATCAATTAATTATCTTCTTAAATATGAATACACCAATAGATATCCTTATTCTCTCCAATGGTCCAGGGGAAGTCACAACCTGGGTGCGTCCGGTAGTAAAAGCGTTAAGAGAAAAACTGGGTGATAACAGAGATGATGTCAGAATTTCTGTAATTTTATCACCTTGTCCCCATGCTAGTGGAAAAGAGAGAGCGATCGCACTTTCTTACCCAGAAGTTGATAGAGTCCAAGCCGCAGAACATTTTTGGAAATTTCTACTTTGGGGAAAAACCGCAGAAAGTTGGGACTGGAGAGGTAAAGGTGTAGTCGTATTTCTCGGTGGTGATCAAATTTTCCCCATTATCATTGGTAAAAAGTTGGGGTATAAAACAGTAGTTTACGCTGAATGGGAAGCCCGTTGGCACAATTTAATCGACCGTTTTGGGATAATGACAGCGAGAGTTGCAGAAAAGGTTTCACCTAAATATGCTCATAAATTTACCGTTGTCGGTGATTTGATGTTAGAAGCAGCGGCACAAGATCACCTCAAATCCAAAATCCAAAATCAAGAATCTAAAATTGAAATGATTGGGCTTTTACCAGGTTCAAAAGCTGCAAAATTAACCCAAGGCATACCTTTAACCTTAGCTATTGCTGAATATATCCATACAAAAAGACCTCAAACTAAGTTCGTACTTCCTGTTGCGCCCACTTTAGATTTACAAACTTTAGCTAGTTTTGCAAACCCTCAAAAAAACCCTTTTATGGAAATTTTTGGTACTAATAGTACAGCTTTAATTATTCCCGAACAAGGTAAGCCAATATTAAAAACAGCAACAGGTTTAACTGTTGAATTATACCAAGAAAACCCAGCATATCAATTATTATCCCAATGTTCTCTTTGCTTAACTACAGTTGGTGCAAATACCGCTGAACTTGGTGCTTTAGGTGTGCCAATGATTGTTTTATTACCAACTCAACAAATGGATTCTATGCGTTCGTGGGATGGTTTACCGGGGTTGTTAGCTAATTTACCGGGAGTGGGTACAAATTTTGCTAAATTGATTAATTGGTTTTTCCTCAAACGCATAGGTTTATTATCTTGGCCAAATATTTGGGCGCAGGAAGAAATAGTCCCAGAACTTTTGGGAAAACTTAAACCGCAAGAAGTTGGAGAAATGGTTTTAGACTTTTTAGAAAATCCCGAAAAATTGGCGGCTATGCGCGATAAATTACGAAGTGTGAGAGGTGAAGGTGGTGCTGCGGATAAATTAGCAAATTTGGTAAAGGAAGAGTTATTCTAGAAACTTGCTACAAAAAAATACAGAGGATTTAAATTTATGAACGCACCATCTAGCATTATTCAACTTGTTGAACATTTTCACCAACAAATAGATTTATATCGTTCTGGTAGTTTAAATGAAACACAAACTAGAATTGAATTTATAGATCCATTTTTTGCAGCATTAGGATGGGATATCAGAAATGAAAGACTAGCTTCTGATATTTATAAAGATGTTGTTCATGAAGATACTTTAAAAATTAGTGATGCAAAAAAGGCAAAAGCCCCGGATTATAGTTTTCGCATAGGTGGAGTGAGAAAGTTTTTTATTGAAGCTAAAAAACCATCTGTCAATGTTGGTAAAGATATTAGTGCTGCTTTTCAAGTTAGACGTTATGGATGGTCAGCAAAATTATCTTTGAGTATTTTAACAGATTTTGAAGAATTTTCGGTTTATGATTGTCGAATTATGCCGAATAAAAATGATCCAGCATCAATAGCCAGAATTAAACATTTTAAATATACAGAATATATAGAAAAATGGGAAGAAATTTATAGTCTTTTTTCTAAGGAAGCTGTATTAAATGGTTCTTTAGAAAAGTTTGCTGAAACTAAAGTTAAAGCTGGAATTACTGTTGACAAAGCATTTTTACAGGAAATCGAAACTTGGCGAGAAAATTTAGCTGCTAATATTGCTTGGCGAAATCTGCAAATTACACAACGAGAGTTAAACTTTGCAGTACAGATGACAATTAATAGAATCGTCTTTTTACGTATTTGTGAAGATAGAGGAATTGAAATTTATGAACAATTATTTAATCTATTAAGATTAGAAAATATTTATCAGGAATTAGGGCGTTTATTTATTAATGCAGACTATCGTTATAATTCTGGTTTATTTCATTTTCAAACTGAAAAAGGACGGGATAATCCAGACGATTTTACCCTCAAACTTAAAATTGAGGATACTACTTTAAAACCAATTATTAGAAAACTCTATCCTCCTGAAAGTCCCTATGAGTTTTCTGTGATTCCTGTAGAAATTCTAGGACAGGTTTATGAGCAATTTTTAGGTAAAATTATTACTTTATCAGCCAGTCGTCAAGCTGTTGTCGAAGAGAAACCAGAAGTGAGAAAAGCAGGAGGTGTTTATTACACTCCTAGTTATATTGTCGATTATATTATTAAACAAACTATTGGCAAGATTTTAGAGGGTAAGAAACCAGAAAAAATCCAAGAAATTACAATTATTGATCCAGCTTGTGGTTCAGGTTCTTTTTTAATTGTAGCTTATCAATTTTTATTAGATTGGTATTTGCAACAGTATCTGCAAAATCTCAAAAAATATAAAAATAAAGTATATCAAATTACGGGTGATAGTTGGCGTTTAACTTCAACTGAAAGAAAACGAATTTTATTAACTCATATCTACGGAGTTGATATTGATCAACAAGCAGTGGAAACAACGAAGTTATCTTTGTTATTAAAGGTATTAGAAGGTGAGTCTGGAGAAACAATCACGAAGCAGTTAGAGTTATTAAAAGAAAGGGCTTTACCGGATTTAGATAATAATATTCAATGTGGTAATTCTTTGATAGATGGGAAGTTTTATCAAAACATTCAGCTTAATTTATTAGATGAAGATACAGCTTATCGAATTAATATTTTTGACTGGGAAGAAGCTTTTTCCACAATTATGAAACGAGGGGGATTTGATGTGGTTATCGGTAATCCTCCTTATATTAGAATTCAAGCTTTAAAAGAATGGGCTTCTCTAGAAGTTGAGTTTTATAAAAATCAATATATTTCTGCTAGTAAGGGAAATTATGATATTTATGTTGTCTTTGTAGAGAAAGGATTAGATTTATTAAAAAAAGATGGACGATTAGGTTTTATTTTACCTCATAAGTTTTTTAATGCACAATATGGAGAATCTTTAAGAAAGTTAATTTCTGAAGGTAAATATCTTGAAAATATTGTCCACTTTGGAGATCAACAAGTGTTTCCAAAAGTTTCTACTTATACTTGTTTGTTTTTCTTATCTAAAACGAAAAAATCAGAATTAACTTTTATTCAAGTGAAGGATTTATTTCAATGGATTATTGATGGTACTACGGAAGAAACATGGATTTTCAATGAATCTATTACTGATAGCAATTGGGACTTTAGTAAAATCAAAAATTCTGTTTTATTTGATAAATTTAAAACTTCTAGATTTGTTAATTTAAGTCAGCTAAAAAATAATATTTCTCAAGGTATCAGAACTAGTGCGAATGAAATATATGTTTTAGATTTAATTTCTCAAGAAGATAAGTTATTACAAGTATATTCTAAAGCTTTAAGTAAAACGTTCACAATTGAATCTAATTTGACATCGCTTTTTTTACAAGGTAAGGAAATCAAGCCATATCAACTGCTATATTCTTGTAAATTATTGATTATTCCTTATGAGTTAATTAATGGAAGTGTTTGTCTTATTAATGAAGATAAATTGCAGACTAACTTTCCTTTAACTTTTGATTACCTAATGCAAAATAAACAATTCTTGGAAAATAGAGAAAAAGGAAAAATGCTTGGTTCAAGTTGGTATGCTTATATTTATCCTAAAAATATTGAACTTATGAAAAGGCCTAAAATATTAGTTCCTGACATTGCAAATAAATCTTCTTTTGCTTGGGATGAAAAAGGAGATTATGCTTTTACCAGTGGTTATGGAATTACACTTAAGAGTAATGTGCAAGAATCAATTCAATATATTTTAGGATTACTAAATAGTAAATTATTGGATTTTTACCTCAAAAATATTAGTACCACAATGCGAGGAGGTTTTTTTCGTTACTTTACTCATTTCATTGAACAATTACCAATTCGATTAATTGATTTTTCTAATTCAAAAGATATAAAAAATTATGAACGCATAAATCAACTTGTTGAACAAATGCTTTCCCTCCATCAACAACTAAATGAAGCACAAACACCCCCAGCTAAAAAAAGAATTCAACAACAAATTAAATCTACTGATAGACAAATCAATCAATTAGTTTATGAACTCTATGAATTAACTGATGAGGAAATAGCTATTGTTGAAGGTGCATAAATTAGTTTTAAGAGGAAGTTTGAAAAGTCCCTCATTGTGTATCACATATTTTCAGATCCCCCCAACCCCATTAAAAAGTGGGCTAAATTCATCAAAGTCCCTTTTTTTAAGGAGGATTTAAGGGGGATCTACAAGTGTTAAATACCACACGAAAAACTTTTCAAACAACCTCTAAGTAGGAAAATCTACCCGCAACTGATTGACGACTTGATCTAATCCGACGGAATGGGCTGCTTTAAATAATAAGCGATCGCCCTCCTGCATATAATTCTTCAATCTCGCTACCAAATCGGCATGGGTAGCAAAACACTCAGAAGGTATACCAAAAGCGCTTTTAGCGATAGTTTCCGCATCTTGTCCATCTACCAAAACCAGCAAACCGTCTAACTGCAAATTCTGCACCATTTCGCCAACTTGTTGATGCAGTTCTGGGGATCTTGCCCCCAATTCCTTCATTGCCCCTAAAACAGCTATTTTCCGCTTTCCGGGGGTATCTGCCAGCAATTGCAACGCTGCTAACATCGCTTCTGGGGCAGCATTGTAGGTTTCATCTAAAATTAAAATATCATTAGCTAAGGTAAATCGTTGCGATCGCCCATCAGGCATATTCACCACTACCCCAGCTTGTAGAGATTTCCAATCAATTTCTAATACCTGGGCTACTGCTAAAGCCGCTAAAAAATTACTAGCATTATGACGACCAGGTAAGAGTAAAGGTAAACGCATTCCTGCCACTTCTACCACTTCGTTATCAATTAACTTCCCTTGAATATCCCCACCAGAAAAGCCATAACTAATCACTTTCCCCTGCCAAAATCTTGCCGCTGTCTCCATTAATAAAGGATTATCATAATTCAGAATCGCCACACTATGACTAGGCATTTCTGCCAATAATTCGCATTTCGCCTCAGCTATGGCTAATTCTGAACCAAGCAACTCAATATGTGCCGTTCCCACATTGGTAATTACTCCAATTGTTGGTTTCGCGATTTGCGTCAGTTCGGCAATTTGTCCTCTCCCTCGCATTGCCATTTCTATCACAGCGAAATCATCTTCTGCACTCAGTTCTAACAAAGTTTTCGGGACACCAATTTCGTTATTGAAATTCCCATAGGTTTTGTGAACTCGTCCCTGAGTGGCTAAAACTGCGGCGATTATTTCCTTGGTTGTGGTTTTACCCACCGAACCCGTTACCCCAATCACCGGCATAGTAAAGGAATCACGCCACCAACTAGCAATTTGCTGATATGCCTTGAGGGTGTCTTTTACCTGCAATACGGGAAATCCAGGGTTTTCATATTCGTAATCTACAATAGCTGCGATCGCACCTTTAGCGATCGCTATCTCCACAAAATTATGTCCATCAAATTTTTCCCCTCGTAAAGCGATAAACACTTCACCAGGCTGCAAAATTCTGGTATCTGTTTGCATACCAATGCCTAATTGAGCTAAAGCAGATGTAGATATGTTAACAGGATTGGCTAAAAGAACTTCAACCAGTTGGGATAGAGTAGCAGAGACAGGCATACTGATAAACGATAGAGTCTTGAAATCAGATAACCAAATCCTACAATCCTTAGGGTCAGAAATAACGCATCAGTTTCAATACTTTTAAACTTCACAAAACTATTTATTTACAAAACTTCATTAAGGAATATTTATTCAGAGAAAACACACAAAAGATACAGCGGTCTTCTTTATTAAAAAAATATATTTCTGATTGTAGTAATTATGTACTGTAAAAAATATTTTGCCTACTCTCCATCAATGGCGTTTAATCAGCCAATTTCCTGTGTAGAGTCATACCCCTGATTCGTCATCAATGAAGAAAAAAACAAGCTTGCTTTTTTCTCTTCCCCCCTACTCCCTGGTGTAAATAACCGTCCCAATAGCGGTACAGTTACCTGCGGGATTTATCAATTCCAGGTAAACCTGCAACGCTGTGAGACTTGTAGGGCTTGCTGTTCCCATGATTAACACAAAGGGAACACGGACAGAGAATTTTTTGGTTGCCGAAGCACACCTTGAAAGTGAACTTAGTGTTCTCCTGTTTTTTCAATCGTCTCAATCACTGCCAAACCTATACTCGAAGCTGCAATCAAAAGAATTGCTGATATCAAATAGGCATTGGTCAACATTCGGAGGGCATCGTCAAAAAACATATAGGTGGTCATTTGTTCACCTTCAGAACTTTAAGCGGCTGCTAGTACTATTAATGCCTCAGCATCCAGATGGATTGATCTTGCTGATTAATCCCTAGCAATAGCATCTTAACAAAACTTTAGCTCTTTCAGGAGATCATGACAAATTTTTATCTCTAAAGATTTGATGAATTTAGCCTTGATTTAGTGAGAAACAATACAGAAAAATACTATAAGTAAAAATAACGCCACTCATAAGTACCGTAAACCCTTTAATAATTTCGTGTCATTGATTACATCTACCGAGAGGAAGATTATGGAATATTTACATTTAGCAATATCCACCAATCGCCTATTATTACAGCCGATATCACTCAAATATAAGGAAGATATTTTTCGAGAATTCACTACTGAAATTACAACTTATTTATATGCTGTCCCACCTAGAAAAATTGAAGATACTGAATTTTTCATTAATGAATCTTTACTAGAAATGCACAAAGGAGAGAATTTAATCATTGTAATTTTAAAGAAAGATTCTCAAGAATTTTTAGGCTGTAGTGGCATATATAAAATTAATAGTAAATCTCCGCAAATGGGAATTTGGTTGAAAAAATCAGTACATAATCAAGGCTATGCAACAGAAGCAATTAGATCATTGAAGCAATGGGCTGATGATAACTTAGATTACAAGTATTTGAGATATCCTGTAGATCGTGAAAATGCTCCCAGCCGCAGGATTATAGAAAAACTAGAAGGGCAAATTTTTGGAAAATATCAGCATACTAATTTAAGTGGTAAAGCCTTAAATATACTTGAGTATAGAATCCACAAATCAGCAGATATCTATACTAAAAAAACAGCACTAGGCTAAACAGCGTTCAATAGTGGCAACCACTGATTTTGATAATGATGATAAATCATAGCCACCTTCTAACCCAAATAAGATTTTGCGAGTTACACCTAAACAATATTCTGTGAATAAACCAAAATCTTCAGGTTGCAAATTGACACTTGCTAAAGGATCATCTGTTAAAGCATCATAGCCAGCACTAATGATCAGTAAATCTGGCTGAAAGTTATTTAAGAAAGGTAAAATCAAACTTTTCCACAGGGGTTGATAGTCAGTAATATCACTACCAGGACGTAAAGGTAAATTGAGAACATTCTGATGTAAACCTTTTTCGGAAGCTTTCCCAGTACCGGGATAAGCTGGGTATTGATGTAGAGAACAATATGCAATTTGTGAATGAGTCTCCACTATTGCTTGAGTACCATTCCCATGATGAACATCCCAATCTAAGATAGCGACGCGGTTAACTCCTGGTTGTTGTAAAGCGTATAAAGCCGCAATAGCCGCATTAGAAAATAAACAAAAGCCCATTCCTACATCACTTTCGGCATGATGTCCAGGTGGACGCGCTAATACAAAAGCGGGATTTTCCTGTTCTAAAACCACATCTACCCCTTCTAACCAAGCGCTAACCGCTAACAAAGCTACGTCATAACTGCGGGGGGAGACTGGGGTGTCTCCATCTAAATAACCACCACCACTGGAAGCTATCGCTTGTAGTTTGTTAATGTATGTTGCAGTATGGGCAGTTTCTATCCAAGACATCAACCCTGATTTGAGGGTAGGAGACAGCCATTCTAGTTTTTCAGCAAAGTTAGCAGTTTTTAAAGCATTGACAATAGCTGTTAAGCGTTCCGGTTTTTCGGGATGATAGCGTCCGGTTTGGTGTTCTAGAAATTCATCAGAATATATGACTGGTAACATGGACGAGAAAAGTCAAAACACTGAATCTAATTCTAACCTGACTAATCCTTACTCAAACCGGTCATGCCATTGTCAGGTTCATCTACCATATCAGGAACTAAAGCTGGATTTCCGCGTTTTTCCATTGCTGATTGTTCTCGGATAACATCATCCATTTTTGGTGGATGTTTAATTTTGTCAAGTAACTCTGGACTTAATTGTGATGCGTCTTCTTCAGGGTTCAGCTTTTTGGATTGATTGGGAACTGTTTCTTGATTCATGAATTTTTTCATAACTTTATGAATCTAGCCTAAACAATCTGATGGTTAAATTTACCTATCTATAGACGTAATTGTGATCTAAAAATTTATCAACAAAAAGACTTAGAGAGAGCTTTTTTACCAATTGTTGGACTTTTCAAACACCCTCTTAGAGAAGGGAAAGGTGGTGCAACGGGGAAATCATGAAGAATTGCGATCGCAAGCAGGGACTTATAGTTATTTACTAGATCAGTAAAAATGCACCCTCGTGATGATTGGGTTTATTTTTGAACTGTTCTGGTATATAATCTGTTTGATTTGGGGTCATGTTTTCAACTACTAGAAAACTTGTGCAGTATAGATTTTGGCAGTTTTTGACCCCTCTTTGATTAGTCTGCGTCAGAAATTGTGGTTAAGTCATCATCACAGGAGTGAGTATACAGATGGAGAGAGGGAGGTTAGAAGCATTTAGTGATGGCGTGATAGCTATTATTATCACCATTATGGTGCTAGAACTGAAAGTGCCTCATGCTGATGATTTGGATGCACTACGTCCGTTGATTCCAGTATTTTTGAGCTATGTGCTGAGTTTTATTTATCTCGGTATTTATTGGAATAACCATCATCATCTACTACAGGCAGTTCGACATATTAATGGTCGTATCCTTTGGGCTAACTTACATCTTCTATTCTGGTTATCCCTCGTTCCCTTCGTCACTGCCTGGATGGGTGAAAACCACTTTACTCAATTGCCAGTTGCCCTTTATGGGACGGTTCTATTGTTTGCTGCAACGGCTTACTTTATCCTGTCTCAATCTCTAATTAATCATCACGGCAATGATTCCACTCTAGCGATCGCTCTCGGTAAAGACTTCAAGGGAAAAATATCATTGGTAATCTATGCTGTAGCAATTTTAGTGAGTTTTGTGAACTCCTGGTTTGCCTGTGCCTTGTATGCGGTGGTTGCAGTTATGTGGCTTATCCCTGACCGCCGAATTGAGAAGAATATGACTCCGTGAAGATGTACACACTATCGAATTTGGACATAATATAAATCAACCATAATTGGTTATTGCCAACTTTTAAGACAGCATATTAGCAAGGTGCGTCAGATATATAAAATCGTAAGGATTCAGGATACAGAATATTTGATATAGCTGGGAACAGAAGAGAAAAATATTATTCCTTCTTCTTTCTCCTTCTTCCTCCTGACTCCTTACATAAAATCTGCTAATTGTGCCAAATAATCGAATCTGATGCAGACTACAAGAGACAGAAACCTATGCTTGATATTTAGTATTTTCTGTGAATGCGTCAATCCTAATAACGTAAGTTGCTAGTTAGGGAAAATGTCTGATATGGCTAACGCCACGCTTCGCGAACAGGATATCCAGGATTTAAGGATTTACAGGATTAAAACAGAAAATTATTCACTAATGACCAATGACCAATGACCCATTACCGTTCTCAACTAGATAACTAGCAACTTGAGTTAATATGATTAATTGCTGTCCGTTATTTTTAGCTGAAAATATTGGCTTTCATGATAAATTCATACCGATTAATTTATCAACAAAAAACGTTTAAATTAATATTTAAATTCTTGTATTATAACTTTTAAATTCGTGTTTTATATCTGAGATAAGATTTTAATTTGAAGTTTCTATTGGATGAGATTTTTGTTGAGCTACTCTGGCGACAAACCAGGCTGAAATATGTTAAAATTATAGCAAAATATGACAATTATTCAAGACTAATTTGACATAATTTTGTATTTTATCAAGTACAAAGGCTAAAACCTGCATTTTTTGGAGTTTTGTAGTTTATGACAACCTCACAGGAGAGGATTATCCCGACAGATTTGCGAAACGAAATGTCGCGATCTTATCTGGAATACGCCATGAGCGTAATTGTAGGTCGGGCGCTGCCAGATGCCAGGGATGGTCTAAAACCTGTGCATCGACGCATTCTCTATGCCATGCACGAGTTGGGTTTGCTGCCCGATCGCCCTTTTCGGAAAAGCGCCCGTGTAGTGGGGGAAGTTTTAGGTAAATTTCACCCCCACGGTGACACGGCTGTGTATGATGCGTTGGTGCGGATGGCGCAGGATTTTTCAATGCGATCGCCTTTAATCAACGGACATGGTAACTTTGGTTCCGTAGATAATGACCCGCCGGCGGCAATGCGGTACACAGAATGTCGTTTGCAAGGTCTAACCAGCGCCGCATTATTGCAAGATATTGAGTCGGAAACGGTAGATTTTGCCGATAACTTCGACGGTTCCCAACAAGAACCCACAGTTTTACCCTCACGTATCCCCCAACTACTACTAAATGGTTCTTCGGGAATTGCGGTGGGGATGGCCACAAACATTCCTCCTCACAATTTAGGAGAAGTGATTGATGGATTGGTGGCACTAATTCACAATCCCGAAATCACCGAAATCCAGTTAATGCAGTATATCCACGGGCCAGACTTCCCAACTGGGGCTTTGGTTTTAGGAACAGCTGCAATCAAAGAAGCTTACACAACTGGGCGTGGTTCCATTACCATGCGCGGCGTTGCCAATATTGAAACTATTGAACAACGGGGTAGGCCAGAAAAGGAAGCAATTATCATCACAGAATTGCCCTACCAAACCAACAAAGCGGCAATGATTGAAAAAATTGCTGAGTTGGTGAATGATAAGCGCATTGATGGGATTTCTGATATTCGGGATGAGAGCGATCGCGATGGGATGCGAATCGTCATAGAATTAAAACGCGATGCCTATCCCCGTGTTGTTTTAAATAACCTTTACAAACAAACCCCACTGCAAGCCAACTTTGGCGCGAATATGTTGGCGTTGGTGAATGGTGAACCCCAAATCCTCACCATCAAAGACTTCTTAACAGTCTTCCTCGATTTCCGCATTGAAACCATTAACAGAAGAACCCGGTTCCAACTGCGGAAAGCCCAAGAACGAGATCATCTTTTACAAGGTTTATTAATTGCCCTATCTCATTTAGATGCAATTATTGTCTTGATTCGCCATGCACCAGATGCACCCACAGCCAAAGGGGAGTTAATCACAACCTATGGACTTTCGGAAGTACAAGCAGATGCAATTTTGCAAATGCAATTGCGACGGTTAACAGCCCTAGAAGCCGATAAAATTCGTCTGGAACACGAAGAATTACAAAATATAATTGCTGACTTGCAAGATATTTTGGACAGACGGGAACGGGTGTTAGAAATTATTGAAACCGAAATTGCCCAAATTAAAACTAGCTTTGCTACACCCCGACGCACACTCATTACCCACGGTGAAGGTGATTTAGATGATCTTGACCTAATTGCTAATGAAAAAGTCCTAATTCTGATTACAAAACAAGGCTACATCAAACGGATGCCCGTGAGTACCTTTGAAGCCCAAAGCCGCGCTACAAGAGGCAAAGCCGGGGCTAAAGTCAAAGAAGATGACACTATTGAGCATTTCTTCACGTGCTGCGACCACGATAGCGTACTATTTTTTAGCGATCGCGGTGTCGTTTACTCAATGAGAACCTATCAAATCCCCCTTGGTTCCCGTACCAGTCGCGGTACACCCATCGTCCAGATGTTACCCATCCCCAAAGAAGAAAAAATCACCTCCATCGTCCCTGTAGACGAATTTAGAGACGATGAATATTTGGTCATGCTCACCAAAGGCGGTAACATCAAAAAAACCTCATTGGCAGCATTTAGTCACATTCGCGCCAACGGTTTAATTGCCATATCCTTAGAAGAAGGCGACCAACTACGCTGGGTACGGAGAGCAAAAGTAGAAGATAGCGTCATAATTGGTTCCCGTAACGGCATGGCTATTCACTTCCGCTGCACCCACGCACAACTGCGTCCCTTAGGTAGGGCTACTCGTGGAGTCAAATCCATGAAACTCAAAAAAGGTGACGAATTAGTGGGAATGGATATTCTTCCAGCCGCAATTCTAGAGACTTTGAATACCGAGACAGAAGCGGAAATCGAAGAAATCATCGACGCTGAAGAAACCATAGAAGTAACCGCAGAAATCATCGAGACAGAAGAAACCACAGAAGAAATCGCAGAAATCACCGAGACAGAAGAAACCACAGAAGTACCTGTCAACATTACTGGACCTTGGGTATTAGTAATTACGATAGGAGGATATGGAAAGCGCGTCCCAGTAGGACAATTCCGACTCCAAAATCGTGCCGGTCAAGGTTTAATGGCCACCAAATTCAAAAACCGCAAAACCAAAGACAAACTAGCAACTTTGCATATTGTCAACAACGACGAAGAAATCATGATGGTCACAAATCGCGGTATCATTATTCGTCAGGCGGTGAATGCAATTTCCGTACAATCACGTTCAGCTACTGGGGTGAGAGTACAGCGTTTAGACGAGGATGATGCCATTACCGGAGTAGCGATTGTCCCAGCAGATACGGTTGAAACTGGTGAACTTGGTGAAACTGGTGAAACTGTGGAACTTGGCGAAACTGGCGAGTTAGAAGCAGCTGAATAACGATAAAAGATAAAGTATGAAGTCTTTGGAAAAAAAGCTGTTTTCATCCTTACACCTTTACACTTTATCCTTGATCAGCGGGCTATTGATGGGGGTGACAGTCGCCCCCGTCGGCGCTTGGTTCCTCGCCTGGGTTGCCCTTGCACCCCTGTGGGTATTAGTTGTTAAATACACTAAAAATACAATTCCCCCTGCCTTCTTATGGGCGATCGCATATCATGGAGTAGCCCTATCCTGGATCACCGGCATTTATCCTATGGATTGGCTAGGTGTTCCCGCTTTACCAGCTTTAGCAATCACTCTTTTTTGTTGGTCATTTATTAGCCTTTGGGGAGGAATATTAGTCTCCATCTGGGCAGTTTTAATGGTGCGGTTAGATAAACAAAAACCGTGGTTGCGTGTGTTAGTTGGTACGGGTTTATGGTGCGCCTTAGAAAGCCTTTGGAGTGCAAGTCCTTTGTGGTGGAGTTCTCTGGCTTATACTCAGTCACCGCACAATCTGGTAATTTTACATTTGGGTCAATTGTCTGGTACTAGTACTGTAACGGCGGTTATTGTGGCTGTTAATGGGTTGGTTGCGGAGGCTTGGATTTATTATGAAAAGCTCACGCAAAGGCGCAAAGGCGCAAAGGAGGAAAGGAATTTCAGGGAAGGTTTTGTTAATCGTTATTTATTTGCTGCTTTTTCACTATTGATGATTACCCATTTCATCGGTTTTATTATTTATAATCAACCCATTGATAAATTATCAAAACAAGCTTTAAAAATTGGTGTTGTTCAAGGTAATATTCCTAATAAAATTAAATTACTTCCTGAGGGATTTAATCGTGCGATTACAGGTTATACTGAGGGATATTTAGAATTAGCAAATCAGGGTGTTAACGGAGTTCTCACGCCAGAAGGTGCGTTACCTATATATGAAAGCAATTTCAGTAATACGCCTTTGGTTGCAGCAATACGAGAAAAAGCTGTGGTTGCTTGGATAGGTGCTTTTGGAAAACGAGGTAAAAGCTATACAAACAGTTTATTTACCGTTTTTGGTAATGGAGAAGTTACCAGCCGCTATGATAAATCTAAGTTAGTTCCTTTAGGAGAATATATTCCTTTTGAACAAATTTTAGGGGCGCTTGTGCAACGTTTATCACCATTAGATGAACATCAAGTTCATGGTTCACCAAATCAAGTTTTTGATACTCCCTTTGGACGGGCAATTGTGGGAATTTGTTATGAATCAGCCTTTCCAGAAATCTTCCGTCGTCAAGCTTTAAAGGGTGGGCAATTTATCCTCAGTTCTTCTAATGATGCCCATTACACGTCTGCTATGTCAGACCAACATCATGCCCAGGATATCATGCGGGCAATAGAAACCGATAGATGGGCTGTCAGGGCAACAAATACCGGATATTCGGCTTTCGTTGATCCTCATGGCAGAACTTTGTGGAAATCGGGATATAACACTTACGAAACCCACGCAGAAACTATTTATCGTCGTCAGACGCAGACTTTATATGTGCGTTGGGGTGATTGGTTGATGCCTTTATTGTTGATTTTGGGGTTTTTGGGGTGGGTATTGTTATGATTTTTATTTTGAAAAATAAATTTATAGATCATGAACTTTAGAAAAGTAATGCGATCGCATTTTTAAGTTTCTGGGCTATCCCCTAAAAGTTGATCTATACTTTGAAGTGTTTGTTGAGAACAACGACGCACACGATGAATACGCACAATTTCTGGCTCAACTGCTTCACTAACAGTAAATAAGATATTAAATTGCTTTTTATAGAGAAGTTGGCGTACCTCTATTCCCATATATTCACTTTCGATAGCTAAGGAACAACGCTTTGGAAAATTTTCCAGCGTCAACATAATTTCATAACATCCTCTTACCCAGCGATAAGCGTTTTCCAGTGAATCCTCTTTTATCCACAGAAAAATACTTTCTATATCAGCTACCGCAGTAGGAGATATTTCAATCTGGTAGGCCATATTTTTCCCGAAGTTGTGCAAATGCTTGCTTTAAAGGTATCCCTTCCCCTTGCTCAAATTCGTCAATACTTTTGCGGATACCCACAATAGACTCCAGCAACTCAATTCTATCAAGAAGTTGTTGATAACCTTCAGCATCTTGAACAACGGCTGTAGCTTTACCATTAACAGTCAGAACCATTGGTGCTTTAGTTTCTTTGAGCTTTGCAAGGAAAGCTTTTGCACCCCGCTGAAACTCCGAGAGAGGATAGATGTCACTCAAACTGAGCATGATATTTTCAACAAATTATTTGATAATTTCATGTTAACAGTTGGCAATTGTTTTGTCTATTGTGCGTTAACGAAGCTTACCAAAGGTATCACTTGTCTGAAATATTTTTGGCAAGCAATCGCTAAATCAGATAAATTTACCTAACTACTCAACGCTTTAATAAACCTTTGCAAACTCTTGAATACACTGGGTTTTTTTGCGGGTGTTCCGTCGGTGGTGGTTTGCGGTTGTCCTTTCATGAGAATTATATCTATTTCATCACCAGAAGGACGTTGAGGTAAGTCAGCAATTTTTTGATATTCGTCGTTGGTGTCTAGCCACACTTCCCAATCTCCAGGGTAGCAGCGAAACAGGGCAGATTCATCATCAACGGGACGCAGATAATAACAAGATTCAATGGTGCTAATGAAACGTCTGCGGGTTTCTCTAGCCGCATAACCAATACCCACCACACCGGAATCTTCTAAACGGGGGTTTAATAAAATAAAGGGACGTGTGCCGATGATTTCACACAGTTTTTCTAATTGTGGCACTTCTACAGAAGTGGGAGCGATAAAGAGGAAAATTTCATCTTCTGGCTGAATTTTAGTTTCTAAAGATGCAGCCCTACCCGTACCGATATCTTCAACTTTAAATGGTGAATCTGCCCAATCTCGACGGGCTAAAGCGGCAGCACCAGCATCTGCAAAAAAGATTTTCAGCCGGGATTCATATTCAGCAAACAAGGGTATAAACTGTTCCGCAATCGGCATAAATTTGAGTTCGGGAAACAGAAAATCAACCTGAATGCGAGTCATCCCATCAGCTAAAGCCGATTTTACAGCTTCACGGGATTGTGCGATCGCATCTTCTAGGGTTTTGGGTAATTCAGCCATAGTTTATCAAGTCTCTCAAGTTAATCATCAATATTTCGATTCTCTCACCACAAAAGCAGTATTTACTCCCCCCGCGAACCTCTGCGCTTACCTCCGCGTTCCTCTGCGTTAAAAACAATACCCCTCTCCGCCACCGGAAAGGGGTAAATCATAGATTAAAACTCAGCACTACCTAATAAGCATCTTGCAACTCATAGAAATCAGGCGAGATATAATCCTTACGCAAAGGCCAACCTACCCAATCTTCCGGCATCAAAATTCGCTTCAAATTAGGATGACCTTCATAGATAATGCCATACATATCGTAAGACTCACGCTCTTGCCAGTCCGCAGTCTTCCAAATCCAGTACACTGAAGGCACAGAAGGATTTTCTCTAGGTAAGAACACTTTCACCCGGATTTCTGCTGGCTTATCAGCATTATCACTTACCTTCACCAAATGATAGACACTGACTAAATCTTGTCCTGGCCCCAAGTCAATACCTCCCTGAAACTGGAGATAATTAAACCCGTAGGCATATAAAGCTGTAGCAGTAGGAAGCAAGAAATCAGGTGCTACCTTAATAATCTCTACCTCATTCACATCTGGGGCTAAAGATTCATGGTCAAAACCATTTTCTGTCAACCATTGGGAAACCGGACCTGCTGGAACTATAGCCTCTTCCGTTGCGGGAACTAATTTAGATTCTTCTTCAGCCACGCTTTTCTGCCTCCTTTGTCTTTGTTGTCAATAACGCAGGTGGTATAGGCATACCCATTGCTTCCGTCAATTCCTTCGGTGGAGTAAAGCGGGTATCTGACTGCATATACTTACCAGTTAAAATTTCCGGTACTGGTTTCAAGTTATGAGTCGTGCTGTAGTAACGGTGAGTTTGTTTAATTTGACCCCGTTCTTGCATGGAATCATTAGCAATTTTTTTCCGCAACTTAATAATTGCATCAATAATCGCTTCAGGACGGGGAGGACAACCGGGCAAATACACATCCACTGGAATCAGCTTATCAACTCCGCGTACAGCACTAGGAGAGTCAACGCTAAACATTCCGCCAGTAATTGTACAAGCACCCATAGCAATTACATACTTGGGTTCGGGCATTTGTTCATAAAGACGCACCAATTGAGGAGCCATCTTCATGGTAATTGTACCAGCAGTGATGATTAAATCAGCTTGCCGGGGGCTAGAACGGGGAATTAGACCAAAACGGTCAAAGTCAAACCGAGAGCCAATTAAAGCTGCAAATTCAATGAAGCAGCAAGCTGTCCCAAATAGCAAAGGCCACAAACTAGAAAGCCGCGCCCAGTTGTAGAGGTCATCAACGGTGGTTAAGATGACGTTTTCCGAAAGTTCTTGCGTCACGGTGGGACGCTGAATCGGGTTGATGATTTGCTCTTTGTCCTGGGTGGTTATATTAGAATTCAAGACCATTCCAATGCTCCTTTACGCCATGCGTAAACTAAGGCGATTACGAGAATCGCAATAAAAACTAACGCTTCAATAAACGCTAATAAACCCAAACGGTGGAAAGCCACCGCCCAAGGGTACAAGAATACAGTTTCTACGTCGAATACTACAAAAACCAGCGCAAACATATAGTAACGAATGTTGAATTGAATCCAGGCTCCGCCAATGGGTTCCATGCCGGATTCATAAGTGGTGCGCCGTTCTGGGCTAAAACTACTAGGTCTGAGGAGCTTGGACGCTGAGAGCGCCAGGGCTGGTACTAGGCTACAAAGGAGGAAGAAGCCTAGAAGGTATTCGTAACCGCTAAGGACAAACACAATGGATATCTACCGCTGATGGTGCAATTGAAATGGATAATTTTCTCTTACATTATTATATCTTTCCCGGCTTTCTGAAATCGTGGAATTAGACACACTGAGGGTAGGGTGTTGATTTACAACAGAATTCAGGAGTCAGGAGTCAGGAGTCAGGAGTAAAACTGGCTTGGTGCTTAGGTTTCAATTTAGATTCTGTACCCATTGATCTGCAATCTGCTGTAATTGGCAATTTGTCTAAAAATGCTCATACAGTTTCTATGAATAGCAAGAAATGGGTGGTATTGAAGTGCCGTAAGTCCCTAAATTGATGAATGGGTGGAATAGATAAACAATATGAATGCATTGATAGAAGCTACTAATAGTTACAATAGAGAAACCTATGAAAGCATTGCGAGAGCGATCGCATTGATGCAAAAAAATTATCTCAGTAACAAGAGCAACCAGCGATCGCTAGAAGCCTATAGTTAAAAATCTCAGCCTTAGCTGATGAAAGAAGAGGGATAATTAGCCCCATCCTCTGATACTGTCATTGTCATTCATAATTATGGCGCTCTGCAAAAGCGTTAATTTCATTCACTAACCATGCTTTCTCGTGATCACTCAAAAACAGTCCAAGCTTGATATTTGTTGAGGCGATCGCTAAAGTAAAAAACGAGTTGAGATTTTTCACTATCAAAAACTGGTGCTGCATAGGAATCAAGCTGGCCTGGAGTTTTGCATTTCGTCTAATTGGTAGTAGTTGCAAAGTAAAAAATCCTAAAGAGTATATCTTTTGAATCCTCCAGCAAGGCTGAATCTCAATCCGAGTGCGAAAGGCACTGCTAAATAGCAAACTTTGAGCCGCATTAAGGTAAATACCTAAAGCTAAGGGGACAAAGCCGATCAAAATAACAAGGCGGAATATTAGCTCTCCTCCAAAGTAAAAATCATATTTGGGTTCTAGCACCTCAACAATAAAAGCATTAACAATCCAAAAGATAAAGACACATCCAAACATCGGTGATAAACCTAACCACAAACTCTGAGGACTATTGAGGAGTGAGGAAGGAATATCAACGATCATTTTGTCAGTTGTGGTGATTAATTGAATTTTGCTTTGTTTGGGTTTTTTGTAGGTAGTTGCACGCGGAGGGAGTGGTTGCTTTCCTTGCAAAACAACTAACGCCTCTGAAGCCGAAGGGAATCTTACTGTACTGATTGGTTCAATCATTCGCTCTAACCAAGCAGCAAAGTTTTTGGGCAATTGGACAACACTATGAAAGTCAATGGTAAGTTGATGGTGTGGTAAATCTGCGCTTGATTTACCTGTGAGCAAAAATAACAACGTTGTTCCCAGTCCATACAAATCAGTAGATAACACTGCCTGTCCGCGAAATTGTTCGGGAGCCATATAGCCAAAGGTTCCCACTACTGTACTGCCACCAGTTACAGTATTGTGATAGGTATCTTGAACTGCCCCAAAATCTACCAGAAAAATCTGCCCATTCTCCTGACGGATAAGATTTTGTGGTTTAATATCACGATGAATTACGGGTGGAGTTAACTGCTGCAAATACACGAGGATTTCTAGCACTTGAGCAGCGATCGCCTGGACTTGATCAACGCTTGGTTTCCAACCTTGATTAACTAGCTCAAACAAAGATTGTCCTACGGCTAGTTCTTGCACCAGATAGAAAGCGCGATCGCCATCTGTTTCTATTTCAAAGTAATTCAAATATTGCGGAATTCCCGGATGGTTGAGATTAGCAAGAATTTTCGCTTCTCGTTCAAATAATTCCAGCACTTTCCAATCTTTGATGCGATGTAGGGAAAGCACTTTGATCGCCACAAGTTGATTAGTTTGCAAATCAAAAGCCGCATAAGTAATACCCATCCCACCATGTCCTAAAACATGGCGAATCTGATAGCGTCCTGCAATCACATCACCGCAATTGTGTAACGTGTTCATACTTGCTCCCTATTTATTATTTCGGTTGTTGAGTTCTTGCTGCCAATCACGAAGGCGCTCAGAATCAGACTCACGGTTAGCGATCGCACCTTTTTCTAACAGCATGAGAGCAATTTTGACTTCATAACGCATGGTTGCTATATCTAATGCTGTATTGCCCTTGCTGTCTTTGGCGTTGATATCAGCACCATTGTTAATTAAAAATTCGGCAACTTCCTGTTGACTGTTCAAAATGACTTGATTCAGTATCGGTTCTTCCTTGTACAAGTGTCCATTAGTGTTTTTTGTATAAAGTTTGCTATTGGGATTTGCACCGTATTTCAATAGCAATTTCATGAAATCAATGTTGTTCTCAAATGCTGCTTTATATAAAATTGGTTCACCTAACTCTACAGTATTGGGATCAGCTCCATACTGAAGCAGTAGTTCTGCACTCGCAAGGGAAGAGACACAAAATAATAAAGGCCATTGACTACCCCCATCCCAACTCAACACTTGGCGGCGATACTTGATGCGAAGATTAGGGTTGCCACCTTGCTGAAGATAGTTTTGGACAATACCGATATTTTCACAAATATCGCCCGGTGCTAGACCAAAACTACTCCAGACTTTCCATTTAAAAGCATTACCTAGCCCAATTGCCGCAAATGTGCCGATAATTAAGGCAATGACAGCAGCCTGGGACGAGAGTTGGCTTGTTTCTTGAACTACTTTTGTTGGCTGTCTTAAGGCTAATAAAGCTGCTTCAGCTGAAGGAAAGCGATCCTTAGCATCAGGTTCTAAAAGTTTCTCTAACCAATCGGCAAAAGCATCGGAAACTTGAACATGATCGCGGAAATCTATAGATAAACCGTCCTGGGGTAATTCTGCTGGCGATCGATGAGTCAATAAAAATAGTAGTGTTGCTCCCAATCCGTACAAGTCTGTTGCTGGTACTGCTTGTCCAAGAAACTGTTCAGGAGCCATGTAACCATAGGTCCCAACAACTGTACTACCTCGCATTAAAGTACTGTAGTAAGTATCTCGCACTGCACCAAAGTCTACTAAATACAGTGAGCCATCTTCATGACGAATGATATTTTGCGGTTTAATATCACGATGAATCACCTGCGGATCTAACCGTTGCAGATAAACCAGAATAGCTAATATTTGCCTAGCAATTTGCTTGATGCCTGTTTCATTAGTACGCCATCCCTGTTCTATCCATGCAGCCAAAGATTGCCCTTTCGCCAATTCTTGCACAATGTAAAATCGGCGATCGCTTTGAGTATCGATCTGAAAATAATTGAGATAACGTGGTATTCCTCGATGCTGGAGTTTTTCTAGTACCTTAGCCTCGCGCTCAAATAACTCCAACACTTTCCAGTCTTGTGTTTGCTGAAAAGAGATAACTTTTATTGCTACGATCACACCAGGCTGCGTTATGTCTTCTGCTGCATAGGTGATACCGCTATTTCCTTCACCCAATATATTAATAATGCGATAACGATTACAAGGAGGCTGCTTTGTAGCATCAATGATTGCGTCACCTAGTTGATGCAATGATCCGTCCATAATAGTAAATAGGGGTTGCTGAGGGATTGAATCAGATATTGGCTAGGGTGTTGAAATTTGGAACGAAGATTGCTTGTTTCAATCTTCAAAAAACCCAAAATATGAGCGGCAGATTCAAAATGATAGTAATGAATTGACGTATTTCCATTAGTCACTTTGAAAGGGCTAGTCCTAGTAAATTAATTGTGAATGGGAACTATCCTATTGGGAATCATCTGTCTCTCCTAAAATATAAAATACCCTGAAGTAATCAAGGATTACACACAAAAGAACTCTTGATATAAAGTCCTACATAGTCCCCATCATTACTCTCACCAACAATATAAATATTTTCTTCTTCCCAAGAACTAATGCGATACATAAAAGCTTGATCAAACTTCTGTTCAAAAAATTGATTCATTTGATTTACTTGATTATATTTTTTGTTAAGTTTATTAACATAATCATCGCAAAACCATTCATCAAAGTATTCACGATCTTTATAAAAACCGCTAAATTTACCAATCTCTAGCATTCCTGATTTTTGCAAAACCTGCTCCATCGCTAACTCCTTACTTGTAGCTAGAGAATAAACAATTTGATGTGTATATGAATAACTGTAATCGCCAGCAAAATCGCCACTCATGGAAATAGAACCTAAATCTTTAACGCATTTTTTAAGTTGTGTTTCCAGATTAGAACTATCAAATCCTGAAACCTTCATTACTGGTGCTTTAGCAATAGAAGAGCGAGAAATCACTTCTTGAGGAATATATGTTTCTACATAAACCGTTGGTGCGATCGCCACCCAATTTTTATCTTTTGTCTGTCCAATTATAATCCCAGGATATTTATCCCAATAAGAATTTAAATTCAAAACATAAGCTTCTAGATTATCTAAATTATTAGAAATAACTTGCCATAATAACTCTATCCTATTTTCCCAAGCCTCAATTTGCTCTTGATTCAAAGAAAAATCATTAAAACATTTTGCATATTTTAGCCCTTCCAACCTCGTTATGCTCACATCAGCATCAGTTAATTTGAACCAATTGTTAGACAAACAAACATTAAAGGCATTAAAATCTCCTTGGGTATTTTTATCCCATACAAAAGGATAAATATCACCTTCATGTTCTGGTAAATGAATATAGGGTCGTTGTTTTAGTAAAAGCTTTAAAGTTCCAATTGTCTGTTCTGTTTCAGGTTTCATTTTATATTCTTCCTGTTATATAAAAATTGCTTGTAGACGATAGAGTTAAGGATTGTAGGTAAATTGACTGTGAATAGCAACTCCAACCCAGGACGCGGAACTATCCTGTTGGGAATTGTCTGTTTCTCCTAAAATATAAAGATGTTCGTAATCCCAAAAACAAAAGCGATAAAGTAACAATTTAGGAAACATAGTATGTAGGAATTTGATTAAGTTGTTAACATTATCTTTATCAAAATCTCTATCACGAATAGAAAAGCCCCAACCTCCATTTCCTTGAATCATAAATTTTTTAACTTTATAAATTTCAACTAAGCCAGATGTTAACAAAGCATTGTTAATTGCTTCTTCTTGACTATCTCCCGATGCCAAAATGATACTGTGATGATGAATATGATGATAACCACCATTATAGTAGCCATATATTCTGATATTGCCTAACTCTTTAAGAATGTTATTAATTTTCCTCTCAATCTTTGACAATTTTTCTAATTCTAAATTAAATTGTTTTTCTTCTTTGTATGGCGAACAGTAAATAAGGTTATTAATAAATTTAGGTGTTTCTTGGGGAACAGTTGAAGAAAGACAAATCCAGCGTTCACTATCAGGAACTCTCCCCACAATAACGGATAGGAAATAATGAGAGTTATAGCTGAAAGTAAAAGCCTGTAAATCCTTAATTCTCTCTTTTAATAAACGTAGTAACTTAAAATATTGTTGATATCTTTTATTTTTACTAGGTTCATCTAGTAGAAATTTTTCTGGATCTTTATGGTAAACATAGATAAGACTCGATGCTAAACCATTTTGTTCTGGCCACAGCCAATTTTCAAAAGCAACTTCTGGGTCAGTTTCTATGATCCAACCTTCAGATTTGATTAGATTTAAGGGCGTGAATTGACCTTTTATAGTTGCATCCCAAGCATAGGGTTGTAAAGTTGCACTATCTTCATGACATGGAAGAGAATAGCGTATTTCTTTTTCCAAAAGGACTTCCAGCGTCCCTAGTCGTTGCTCAGTTTCAGGTTTCATTTATTTCTCCTTTTATCATTAATTTAAACTTGCTCTAGCCACTGCTCTGACAATTTGATTGCTATCTTCGGTAAGCTGTTGTTTAATTTCTGTTGGTGTGGCGGGATTATCAGCCACTGCATAACGTTCTAGCCAAGAAGCTGATTGCGCTGCCTGTTGCAAGACATTAGCAGAAGTTAGAGGATGCAATAAAGCCACCAAACGCACAAAAGGAACATCGGACTCTACATACTCCGATAATACTGTCTCTAAATCATCCGTTTCGGGGTTATAGATGCGGCTCAAACCGCGTAAGGTAGGACTGGCTTGGCGGGTGGTGATGGGTTGGACAACTAAATCGCGGAGGGTTTTGCGGATGGGTGCAGGAGTGTTGGGGTTTTGAGCAACTGCGCGGCGGACTTCGACTTTTTGATCGTTTGCCAATTGTGTCAGTATTGTTTCAGGTAGATGAGGATTACTAGCCACAGCAGTGCGAATTGCTGGATTATCGTCTTGTGAAAAACGTTCGACAATATGAATAGGAGTATTAGAATTTGCAGCCACTTTTTGTTGAACTTCTTGTGTGGAATCATCTACAAGTATTGTCAGAATCTCCGATGGGCAATGGCTTTGAGATGCAACGGCTTCCCTAACACGTACTGACTCATGTCTTGCCAATTCCATCCAGATGTTAAGTATCATGTTTTGATGTTGCACAATAACGCATAAAACAGACTCATCAACTTCGTTTTCTGCTAACCATTTCAAGGCACTTGAAGGCGTATTTGCATTTGCAGCTACTACTGCTCTTAGTCGAGATTCCGGTATACGGGCAATAAATTCTAGTAATTCTGGCGGCGCATCATGACGCACAGCAATTTGGTGAGAAACGCTGTGGTAACATCCAACACTAGTTGTGAGTGCATCGTACCTCGCCATCTCAATCAGTATATTTGGAGGTGTATTGGGATTTCCTGCAACGGTATTACGAACTAATTCGTATTTATCGAAGGCTAATCGCTCAAGTGTTGCAGTTGATGCTGTGCTATAGGTTGCAACTAAATAACGAATTGCGTCTTTGGGATGGCGGGATAGTTGTTCTAAAACATCCGCAGGCATTTGAGAATTGCGCTTACCCGTTACAGCCTGTCCTCGAAGAATCGACTCTATTGCATTTTCATTTTGAATTTGCGACATGGCTTGTGATAAAAGTTCACCAGGTAAGTTGGGATTTTTAAGGGCGCTGATTTTAACGTTACGATCGCTATCTTCAACAAACCCTCTCAGAATATCTGGGGGAGTATTTTTATTTCCTGCAACTTCTGCTCTAACTAATTCTGATTTATCTTGAGCTAATCGTTTTAAAATTTCTATTTGACTGGAACGATGACGCACCAAAATCAAGCGCACGTTCAAATTCTCATCTTGGGTGAGATTCAAGAGAATAGGAAGCGGTAAGTTAGGATTTTGACAGACAACTTGACGAATTGTGGCATCACTATCTTTTGCTAGTCGTTCTAAGATGGGAATTGGAGTTTTATTGCTACCGGCTGCGATAATTTTAGCGTTTTTATCTCCGGTTTCAAGAACTTGGGCTAAAGCATAGGAACTGTGAGGACGATTGGCAAGAAGTTGATTCGCTTGTGAAGTTTCTTCTCTTTCTTCTAGCTCTATTTGAATTTTATATTTAGTTAATTGATCAAGATGAGGATTTTTTAGAACAGCTTGACTGACTCCATTGTTACCTTTATTGAAAGCCAGTTGTTTTAATAAATCAATAGGTGTATTGGGATTTTTTGCAACATCGACTAAGGTGTGAGACAGTCGAGAAGAAGTTTCGATTTGCTCAACAGCTTGCTCAAGAAGATGAACAGGAGCATTGGGATTTTTAACAATTTTCTGTAATCCGCCGATTCCTTTTTGAGCGATCTGTTCTAGAATTGCTACTGGTGTATCGGGATGTTTAGCAATAGCTTCCTGAATGTTTGTCCACGGAGAAGAAACGGCTTGCTGTAAATATTCAAACCGCTCTATTTCAGGAACTGCTGAATTATAACCAAGAGCTAATCGCAGTGAAGCATCATCAGAATAGCGATTTAAACTATCCGGTTCTTTTCTATATTTTTGCCATAAGCGATCGCGCAAATCATCAGGTGTAGAATGATTACCAAGCAAACCAACAACAACTTCTGTAGACTGATGACTGTTATCCGACATTCCAATAATTAGTATCAAGCCATAGAGAAGATAATTAGACGAAATCTTATCCTCTGCATCAAAAGGACTCCCCTTAAGCCACACACGATCTGGAGAGGGAATACCACCATTTAAACCAATTGCGGGTAGCATTGCGCCACCAATTGCCGTAATTTGCTGTTTTTGTTGTTCATCAAGAGCATTGATCAACTCATCCCAATCTCGTAAGATAGGCTCTCGAAATGCTGCATCTTGTCTAAGCCAAAATAGAATTTGCTCTGAAGATTGATAACGGTTGAAAAAGTCAATAACTGTATCAAGCAGAGTAAGAGAAAAATTGGGAATGGTTTGACTGATTTCTAGAATTTTTTGGCGATGCGAAAATAGTTCTCCTGCTAATTGTTCCAAAATCGTGATCGGAGTGTTAGCATCTTCTGCAATCTTAACTTTAATGCGAGTGCTTGAATTAGTTACTAAATCTGCTAATAATTGCAATCTCAGTTCTTCAGGTGCTTTGGTATTCTGAGCCACAGCCAACTGCACATTTTTATTAGGATACTGTGCGAACTTTTCTAAAATCTCTTCAGAAACTTGCGGATGTTTAGCAATATCTACCAGAAAGTCTAAAGCCTCTGCCGTCCATTTCTCTATTAATTCTGGTTTATGAGGACGGCGTGCAGCTTTTTCTTGTCTGATAGCTTCCACATCCACATCTGCAAATCGTTCTAAAATCCAAGTGGGTGTATTCGGTTGTTTGAAAAAGAAATGGCGCTGATCATTGCTTGTTCCCACTTTATTAAAAATCTGCTCTAAAATACTTACTGGTAAATAGGAACGATTTTTAATAATTCCCTGTTGTGTCGCAAACAAACGATGTAAAATCTCTTCAGTAGCATTTTCATGTGCCGCCACCGCAGCTTGAATTTCCTGATCAGATGCTGCTAATACCGCCAAAACCTGGGCTGAAGTAACGGAATTTTTCGCCACAGCCAACCGAATTTTCAAGACTTTATCCGCTGCCAAAGCCAACAGAGTTTCTTGAGACGTTGAGGGATTTTGTGCCACCACTAAACGTATCCAATCCCAACGACTTTGCGCTAAATTTGCTAACTGTTCTACATCTGTATCGCAATCACGCGCTATCTCATGCTGTTCTTGCACTAAGCGCACTAACTCCGGCGGACAACTGGGATTATATGACACAGAGAGACGAATAGCTAACTCCAAATCTCCCGCTAAGGATTCTAATAACACCAACGGGGTTTGAGGATCTTCTGCGACTTGTAAACGTGGTTCTAGAGTTGGTTCTTGTGCCAAGCGTTCCAGCCACTTGAGGTAATATCGTGGCGGTAAATAGGGGTTGCTGAGGGCTTGAATCAGATATTGACTAGGAACCCACTCACTGAGGAAGCAGGGGGGAACAGGGGCGATTTTGAGTAGTTCGACTGCTAATTTGTCATTTTGCCCCAAATAGCGCGACTTTAAGACTTCTTCAACGGCATTCTGACCATTTTCACTGATTTCTCCTGCCCAGTTGATGTGCAATTGTGCGGCTTCGGAAACGATCGCATGGGGACTATTAACTAAGACTTCTAGCAAAGGGCGTGGCGTTTGGGAATAACTGGCCACTGCTAGTTGTAAGGCGACGGATTGAGTATTAAGCTGTGTCGGGTCAGCTAAAAATGGTTCTAAATCGGAAATAGTGAGCGATCGCAACAATTCCATCATCCCACCCCAGTTCACCATTGAAGATCAAGGTGATTTTATCCTGTTTGTTATCGCTTTAGGTGCTGCTTCAACGCGATCGTGAATGAGAGTAGACATATCAAATTAGTAGGCGATAGAAAAGCCTAACAAATATGTCATAATTTGTAACGTATATTTAAGATTTCCTTCTGGGAGGCTATAGCCATGAGCGAACAAGCTGAAGAAGCTATTGAAACTCCAGTGTTAGATAGATACGAGTGTCGCTCTTGCGGTTATGTTTATGAACCGGAAAAAGGAGACGACAAAAGTGATATTCATGCTGGCACAGTATTCGCAGAATTACCGGCAAATTGGCGCTGTCCAGTTTGTAATGCCAAAAAGGTAGCTTTCGCTAACATTGGGCCTGCGGGTACAGCATCTGGTTTCAAAGAAAATTTAGGTTACGGTCTAGGTGTTAATACGCTGACACCAACCCAAAAGAACATTTTGATTTTCGGTGCTTTGGCGCTTGGATTCTTGTTTTTTATTAGTCTTTACGGCTTACAATAAGACCCGGTTTTTATAGACATTCTACAAAAATTTACAAATCACTAAGAAATACTGATGCATTCAATTGTAAGAAGTTGGCAACGAATATTTGCCGCGTTAATAGTAGTCATCGCTTGTATCGGCTGTAGCAAAATTCCCTCTATTAGCTATAATCCTTGGCAAGTTATTAATGTGCCAACAGAGTCAAAACTCTTTGATATAGGCTTTACTGGTAATCCCCAGCATGGTTATTTAGTCGGTAGTAATGCCACTTTATTGGAAACTAATGATAGTGGAGATACTTGGCAACCTCTAAAACTGGAATTGGATGATGAAAGGTATCGCTTTACTTCAGTCAGTTTTAGTGGCAATGAAGGCTGGATTGCCGGAGAACCTTCGCTGTTGCTGCATACTACGGATGAAGGCAAGTCTTGGTCACGTATTCCCTTAACCGAGAAGTTACCAGGTAGCCCAATTACGATCGCAGCTTTGGCTGAAAATACAGCAGAAATGGCTACTGATGTCGGTGCTATCTATAAAACTACAGATGGTGGTAAAAACTGGAAAGCTCAAGTCGAAGCAGCAGTTGGTGTGGTGCGGAACTTAGAGCGATCGCCTGATGGTAAGTATATTGCTGTTTCGGCTAAAGGAAGTTTTTACTCAGTCTGGGAACCAGGACAAGCCGAGTGGGAACCCCATAACCGTCTCAGTTCTAGACGAGTAGAAAATATGGGCTTTGCTGATAATGGCCAACTATGGTTATTAGCACGGGGTGGTCAAGTTCAATTTAGCGATTTGACCAAATCAGATGAATGGCTAGATGTACAATATCCAGAGTTATCCACTAGCTGGGGTTTACTAGATTTGGCATATCGCACACCCAATGAAATTTGGATTGGTGGTGGTAGCGGTAATCTACTACGCAGTACCGATGGTGGCAAAACCTGGGAAAAAGACCGTGAAGTGGAAGGAGTCGCCGCTAACTTGTATAAAATAGTGTTTTTTAACCCTGAACAAGGCTTTATTATTGGCGATCACGGCATTTTGCTAAAATACAACCCCAAAGAAGCTTAAACAGTAGCGAGTGCTGAGTTCTGAGTACTAACTACTCAGTACTCAGTACTAAAAAAGATTTCTGAGAAGAACGTTGCAAGTTGTAACTCTTTTTAAACTTTGTAGGATAATAAACTCAATAGTAGTTTTTGAGAAGGTAGTGATCTAAATGTCAGGTACCACCGGAGAACGTCCGTTTTCGGATATTATCACCAGCATTCGTTACTGGGTAATCCACAGCATCACCATTCCAGCTTTATTTGTTGCTGGTTGGCTATTTGTCAGCACTGGACTGGCTTATGATGTATTTGGCACACCCCGTCCCAATGATTATTTCACACAGGTGCGTCAAGAAGTGCCTATCGTCAGCAACCGTTATGAAGCTAAAAAGCAAGTAGAAACATTTATCGGAAAGTAATTTGAAATCATGACTAGCGGCAATAACATCAATAATCAACCAGTTACCTATCCAATTTTTACGGTCAGATGGCTTGCAGTTCACACTCTAGGAGTGCCAACTGTCTTCTTTTTAGGAGCGATCGCCGCAATGCAATTCATACAACGTTAGGAGTAAATTATGGAAAGACAGCCTAATCCTAATCAACAACCTGTTGAATTAAACCGTACCTCTCTGTACTTAGGACTACTACTGATTTTCGTGCTAGGAATTCTATTTTCCAGTTACTTCTTTAACTAACTGGAATCGTGACTGCTAAATTCTGTTGATTTTTAAGGGAGGAGAAAACTGTGTCAGGAAGTGGAAGAATTCCCCTGTGGGTCGTCGCTACGATTGCAGGTTTAGGTGTCATTACTGTTGTAGGTATTTTCTTTTATGGAGCCTACGCTGGAATCGGTTCTTCACTGTAATGTGAACCTTAACCGAATTTTTGGTTAAAAACCGACATCAAAAAAAACCGCCCTTCTCAACGAGATAGGCGGTTTTTCAATTAAAAATGGTGATTGGTAATTGGTGATTGGTAATTGGTAATTGGAAAAATGAATTTCCCATCTTCCTCATCCCTAATCCCTAATCCCCAGTCCCCAGTTCTCAGTACCTAATCTAGGCTATATCTTCACTTTCAATATATGAAAAGAAAAATGCGAAGACTACAGCTGGTAAAACTAGACCAGTCATAGGTACGAAAATAGAAGGCAAGAATGAAGAATAGGCCAGGATAGAGGGCAAAAATGAACTTGACATAGTAAAAAGTCCTCTGAAGTCACACTACAATTCAAAAAGAGCTTACTGCAAAATTCTGCTTATTTTTGCAAATTATCAAGATTTTTAACACAGCCATTTACATTCCCAGTAAGTCATCTAGTTCTATATTTGGCAAGTCGGCAGGAATAACGGTTTTGACGACGGTGACTTTACCACTTTCCTGTTGAGTATTCAAGTCGAGTGCGATCGCACCTACACGGATTTCCACACAGCCAAAAGGCACAATTAATTGAGTTATCGCTTCCCAATTTCCCCAAGGGGTAGGTCGCAAATCTTTCAGCAGATGAGGCCCATCTAGTAAACCGCGAGTTTGATAATCTTCAACCCACAGCTTCAGCACCACCTCAGACGACACCGCAGACAATTCTAAACGCACTTTTATCGACGTTCCCGCCAGCAATTCACCATTTGGTAAAAACAGTTGGGGCGTTGGTAAAGATTCCTGACGAGGACTTGATAAATCTGCCAGTGGTTGCTCTGGTTGGGCAGATAACTGATTGTCATCCTCATGGCTCAAACTAATATATGTATCATCTAAAACTATTTCTTGGGACAACACAGTAGGTAAAATCTGAATTGGCCGCACTATTTCTTCAGGTGTCTCTCCTGTTTCACTAGTATTTATAGCCAGATTTTCCTCCATATCATCTTCCTGTGCATCCATCTCCACCGAGGGATTTTCGGAATTCAGAATTAAAAGTGGCTCATCATTCAACTCATGAGGATCATCTTCTGCTGCTTCAAAATTGATACTTTCAGCCAAATACCCTTGGCTATGCATCCATTTTTTAATGAGGGGAGATGTTTCTGGAGTATTTGCTGTGATTAATTCCTCATTGGATACAGTAGGAGATTGAGCAGGAGCATTTTCTCTAAATCCAGCAGATTCATCCTCATATTCTGCATAATTGGGCAAAAATGCCGATGTATTTTCAACTTCAGATAATTGCGGTTCTAAGCTATCTGACGGATGGACTTGAGGTTTTTCTTCCTGAACTGGAACAGGTTTTAACTTTTTCAAAAAAGGCAAAGTAGTTTTAACCTGTTTAATCACCAACTTTTCCAGATTAATTGGGGATATCTGAGCAGGTGTCTTGATAGTACCTTCCGATTTGAGCGCTTCCGCCATTAAATTTTTGTGAATGCGAGGCAAATTCGGTAATTCTGGTGAAACTCCTCCTAACACAATTACTGGTTTAATTTTTGGTGGCAGATGTTTGTTGGCAGAAGACTTTAAACTATGAAACTGAGCTAAATTGGGAGTTTTGACGAGATTGAAAAGTTCCAAGCCAACGCTAACCGGTTGTTCTGGCTTTGTCTCAGCCTGAGTTTGTATTTCGGTGCTTTCAGATAGCAAGTCTAGTGGATTAGATTTTGGTAAAGAAACTGTCAGTAATTCTGTGACATCTGCTGTAATTGTGAAAGCCTGGTTGGCTAAGAATATGACTTCCCCACCATCTGTAACTGCGCCGTATAAACTAATATCTGCCAAAATCAACTTTGATTCACATTCAGAGGGAATATTAATGGCGGTGCTGAATGTAAAAGGCAGAATTTTATTGGTTAAGGGTTGTCTGACTTGAGTGAAGACTTTTGATTCTGAGGGCGATCGCAATTCTATCAATAGCTGTAGCTGATTAAGGCTAGTTATTGATAATATTTCATCTTCCAGATCACCCGTTGGAGCCAGTTCTACATCCCCATTCACTGTCAGAGTTTTTCCCCAAGCAGTAATGTATGTGTCCCTTTCCAGAGATAATTTCAGTGGAGATAGTGGGGATATCGGTGGCCTATCCTCAAATATTTGCTCATCCCCCAAGGATTCCGAGTTGGGTAAAGCTAAATCTATTAAACTTTGTAAAAGTTGTTCTGCTGTCTCACCTTTGAACCAAACCGGGCTGACAGGCTGATTAATAATTATATCTTCTTCGGTTTGATCATCTTGAGTCAGTAATACCTCAAGTTCATTGTCAAACTCATCACCACTATCTAGATTTGGCTGGCTACTATATTCTTGTGGAGAGACTTTGATCAGCAGACTATATTGCCAGGATTTACCAAGCATATCCGTCATTAAATCGGCTGAACATCGTAACTCCCAAATTCCCGGTTTCAGTTCAGTAAAGGGAATTACAGCCATAAGTCCATCTGCATTAGTGCGACGCAAACGTTTAAAAATTCGCCGTTTGGGGGGAACTTCCTGAATTGAGGAGTGAGTTACCCGCACTTCTACATCTTTATTGAAAAGGTGTGAACGAGCCAAAACCCTGTATTTACCTGCTAAAATTTGCAAAGTAGGCGATTCTAGGGGTTGCCAAGCGCGATCGCCCTGTTTCTGTATCAGAAATTGCCAGTGTTCCATTGTGAGTAATGCCCAAACCGAAGATCCGCCAATTAATATTTTGCATTAACTTGCTTGCAAGTTTAACTCAGCAATATGTAATTGCATCACTATTACAGCAGAATTCAGAAGTCAGCACTTCGACAAGCTCAGTGACCAGTCAGGAGTCAGGAGTAAAACTGGCTTTGTGTATAGGTTTGAATTTAGATGTTGTACCTCCTAACGGGAGCAAACTGCTATATCTTGGATAACTTGGTTTTAACTGCGTCTAGAGGCGAATCAAGAACATTCAAACAAAATATTGTAACTATTTACTCTCATCCATTACCTATATTTACTGAAGCCACATTAAGTATTTCTAACAAATAATTATGCCTTACCTAAAATCCTCTGTATGGAAAATTCATGTTTCCTTACAGTCGTGTAAAATAAATTATGTGGTTAGGAAAGAAAAATATTAACAGGCAGATAAGATAGGAGGATGTTTTAAAATACAGCAATTGCATTCTTGTGCAAAAATCGCTAAATATTTCTACGTAAGTATTTACCAAAAAACTACATAACTTTGGCAACAATAGATTAATATCTCAGAACTTAATACCAACATTATTATATTCACTCAATGAAAGTAGCTCCATTACCATCCAATGAAGCAGAGAGGCTAAAAGCACTAAAAAAATACCAAATTCTTGATACCGCTGAAGAACAAGGCTTTGATGATTTAACTGCTTTAGCCGCATATATTTGTAAAACTCCCATTGCCTTAATCAGTTTAATAGATGATCATCGACAATGGTTCAAATCAAAGATTGGTTTAGAAGCAACAGAAACTCCTAAAGATATATCATTTTGCGCCCATGCTATTCTCCAACCAGAGGAAATATTAATAGTACCAAATGCCCTAGAAGATGGGCGGTTTTATGATAATCCATTAGTAACAGAAGACCCTAATATTCGGTTTTATGCAGGTACACCTCTAGTGACATCTGATGGTTTAGCTTTGGGAACTTTGTGCGCTATTGACCAAAAACCACACATTCTGAATCCAGAACAAATTACAGCACTCAGAAGATTAGGTCGTCAAGTTCTTACACAAATGGAACTGAGAATTAATTTAATACAATTAGAAAAAAATATTGCCCAGCGCCAAATAATTGAAGATGAGCTACGCATCAGTAATAAAGAGCTTTTTAGTACTGTAAATAAGTTGAAAACAACTCAAACACAACTGATTCATGCCGAAAAAATGTCTAGTTTAGTTCCTTTGATTACAGGTATTGCCCATGAAATTAATAATCCTGCTAACTTTATTTATGGCAATCTCAAACACGTAGATGATAATGTTAGAGATTTATTAGATTTATTAAGTTTGTATCGAGAAAATTATCCCCATCCCAGTTCTCAGATCCAGCAGAAAACCGATGCTATTGATTTTGTTTTTTTGAATGAAGACTTATTTAAAATCCTTAGCTCCATGAAAATTGGTACTCAGCGCATTCGTGAAATTGTGCTGTCGCTGCGGAACTTTTGTCGGATAGACGAAGCTGAAAAAAAATCAGTGAATATAAGCACAGGTATTGATAGCACGTTATTATTTTTACAGCATAGACTGGAAGCAAAAGGAGATGTTCCGAAAATAGAAGTTATTAAAGAATATGGTGAACTTCCATCAATAGAATGCTATCCAGCCCACTTAAACCAAGTTTTTATGCATTTAATTAGTAATGCTATTGATTCTCTACAAGAGGCATTTTTTAACCAACCTGAACACAAGAATGAACTCAAAATAAGCATTCAGACTAAGTATGTTCACCCAGGATTAGCTATCGTCAAAATTGCAGATAATGGAACAGGTATACATGAATCTATTCGTAAACAAATATTTGATCCATTTTTTACAACTAAGCCTGTAGGTAGAGGGCAAGGTTTAGGATTATCTATTAGTTATCAAATTATAGTTGATAAACATGGTGGAATATTGAAGTATGTATCCCAAGAAGGAAAAGGCGCAGAATTTTGGATTGAAATACCTTGTAAAACCCTGACATAAAGCTCTTTATCTTGTGTATAAATTTCCTGATGCTAGTAATTGAAGTTCACCGAGACATTTCCCATAGGAAACTCAATCAAAAGAATAGTGAAAAATCTGACAATTTATGATTTTTAGTTGATTTATTATGAATAAAATCAATTTTGTTAGAAGTATTAGTTTAATTATGCCTAGTTCTAAAACTTTATCCACAGCTTTAAATTTTCAAGAAGATTACCCATGCCCTGTTTGTAGAGTCGGTAAAATTTCCCCTATGCCATTAATGGAAGCAATGTCTTGTAACTTTTGCCAAGAAATTTTTACCGTCAATTTGGAAATACAGCAAATCAAAATGCCTTCTAGACAACCTCCGCTGGTTTGGCAGTGGAATGGCTTTAAATGGACAGAAGCCCAACTAGAAGGTGTTGAATTAGGTTGGGGTTACGTATTAGCAGCAATGGCTTTTGTCATTTTACCAACCACCTTAATTGGCATAGGAGCTTATTATTTTCCTCCAAATCCTGATGTACCTCTTTCGTGGGTACCATATATCTGGACATTACTCACATTTTCGTTACATTTATCAATTATAGTTTGGATTTTTATTGAAGTTTATCAGATTCCGATTGGAGCATATTTCCGAGCCATCAATCGCTGGAGAAATAGTGTCACAAGATGAATTTTCACATCTATATTGTGATACCTTTGTTAGCCGTAGACATCGACATTTGATACTTCATGGGCTTGCCATCTGCTCTTTGTAAATTTGAGCAAAACCGTGGCTGCAAAAAAATTAAATTCATTCACTATTTGATCATAAATGCAGCGACATTTTTAGTAATCCTAGGCATCACCGCCAGATTTCAGCGAACTATAGTAGAATTTTAGAAATAACTGACGTAAAATTTATAAAATACAAGACATTAGGGATTGGGATTAACCATCAGGAAAATTTCTACCTCAGCCGTCAGTTCGCAATTTCCCGTATGAGTGCGGAAGCCAACTCAATGAATCGTTATACTCAACATATAGCGACATCACTCATAATTAATTTAATTATTATTTGATTTTTCATCAACACATCGTATGAGCGAACTGGAGCGATACTACAACATCTTAGAATTAGAGCCTGGAGCAACACTAGAAGAAATCAACCAGGCTTACAAAGATTTAGTGTTTGTTTGGCATCCTGATCGCCTCCCTAAAGACAACCACCGCTTACAACAAAAAGCTCAAGACAAACTCAAAGCCTTTAATGAAGCTCGTGAAAAATTACGTTCTTTAAACGATAGGTCTCAAACTGCAAATTATTCTAGACCAACTCAACAAAAAAAACCATCCTCCACTTATTATCAACAACCACAAACAAACTATCAACAACCCAATCAAAATCCAGACTTGAGTGGAAAAGATTTTAGTCGCGCTAATTTAAGCAATAGAGATTTATCTGGTAGAAACCTAAGCTATGCAAATTTAAGCGGTTCTAATCTCAGTGACACTTTTATGCACAAAGTTAATCTCAGAGGTGCAGATTTGTCGGAAGCCAATTTGTTTAGAGCTAACCTGCTGTTAGCAGATATGAGAGAAGCAAATTTACGCTCGGCTAATTTGATTGGTGCGGATCTCAGCGGTGCAGATTTGCGCGGTGCAGACTTGACAGGTGCTAGAATTCGTTCTGGTGAGCGTCTACTCGTGAAACTGATTGGTGCTAACTTAGCTGGGGCTATTATGCCAGATGGCGCAATTCATGGTTGACCTTAACCTTAGTTATCAAAAAAATAAATAACTAAGTTGACGTACCTGCAATATGGGAAACTTCGTAATATTCCTGAGAAAATAAATTTCCCAAAAAAGGTATCATATGTAACAGAAACTTGAAAATATTCTGAGAGAAGCTACTTCACAGGTGTCTAAAATTTTCCAAACAAACCACTTAAGTTTGAATTTTTAAATTTAAACTGGAAAATAGCGACAATCATTTAGTTATAAACTCTTGTAATATCGCTTTTTGCAAATGCAATCTGGAAAGTAATTTAATTTTTTGTTTAGATCGTCATGAATATAGCAATAATTGGTTGTGGTTATGTTGGTTATGCAGTTTCTCAATATTGGCAGGAAAATAAAAATTTTATCATTACTGCAACCACAACTACTCCTGAGCGTGTATCTGATTTAAAAGCTGTAGCTCAAAAAGTTATAGTCACCCAAGGTAATGATTTAGAATCTCTAAACTCAGTATTAAAAAATCAAGATGTCGTCATATTAAGTCTAGGTGCAAAAAGTGCAGATAACTATGAAGAAACTTATCTACAAACTGCTAAAACCTTAGTTTCTGTACTGCGACATTCTCCCAGCATTCATCAATTAATATATACGGGAAGTTATTCGGTATACGGAGATAGAAATGGTGTTTGGGTAGATGAAGAAACACCACCAGCACCACCTAATTTGAATGCTCAAATTCTTCGCAAAACCGAAGATGTTTTACTATCAGCAGATAATGAAAACCTCCGTGTTTGTATCTTACGTTTGGGAGGGATTTATGGGCCTGATAGAGAATTGGTGAAAATATTTGGACGAGCAGCTGGTACAACTCGTGCCGGTAATGGCGAAGAAATCACAAATTGGATTCACCGAGATGATATTGTTGGCGCTATAGAATTTGCGCGTAACCACCGCTTACAAGGTATTTATAATTTAGTAGATGATTCACATCTTACCAGTCGAGAACTAATTGATAATGTGCTAACAAAACATAATTTATCTAATGTGATCTGGGATGCATCAAACAAGAGTAACCGTCCATATAATACGTGGGTGTCTAATCAAAAGATAAAAGACGCAGGATACCAGTTAATTCATCCTCAAATAACTTTTTAACTAGAAATATTGAATTTAGCATTATGCAACCTTTTACCCTAGCCAATACACCAGGCATTACTGCATCTCCTACCAAGTTTTATAATTGGCAGAATTATCGCTGTGCTTATGAAATACATCAACCCATAGATTCATCTGCTGACAGTACTCCTTTACTTTTAATTCATCCTATTGGAGTAGGATTATCAAGGCAATTTTGGCAACGATTTTGCCATGCATGGTATCAAACTAATCATCAAAATATCATCTATAATCCTGATTTATTGGGATGTGGTGAAAGTGATATGCCTCCTATAGCTTATACACCAATTGATTGGGCAAAACAATTACAACATTTTTTACAAACAGTAGTACAACAACCTGTGATTTTAATAGTGCAAGGTGCTTTATCAACAGTAGCTATTGAATTAGTTAAATTAGAGCCAAATCTAATTAAAGGAATTGTACTTTCTGGGCCAACAGCTTGGAGTGTAACTACCAAAAATGCACCTAAATGGCAACAAAGTCTGCTTTGGACTATCTTTAATTCACCTCTAGGAAATGCTTTTTTCCGCTATGCACGGACACGCAAATTTTTAGTTTCTTTCTCAACTGAAAAACTTTTTGCATCTAGTGAAGCTGTTGATGAAGAATGGTTAAATACTTTAATGGCAGATGCTAAAAATATGGGTGGTCGCTATGCTGTATTTTCTTTTTTAGCTAGGTTTTGGCAACGGGATTATAGTATTGATATTGCCTCTATTCAACAACCGACATTAGTTGTTTTAGGAGATACAGCATCAGCTATTAGTAAGGAAGGTAAAAAAGAAACGCCTGATGAACGTTTGGCAGATTATATGGCTTGTTTACCTCAAGGTCAAGGCATGAAAATCAGCGGCAGAAATGTTTTACCATATGAATCAACTGCTGGATTCGTAGCGGCTGTATCTCCATTTATTAATGAAATTTCTGCGTTGACATCTTAAAAAGACTACGGGAGTCTATTGCTAAAGTGGTTTGTGCTTAAAAGCGTATTGTAAACTCACTATTTTATGATGAGTATACCTACGCTACCAAACTATTATAAATAAATTGGATTTTTATAACCTGTGATAGTTGCCACTCTCGTGTCAAACTTATAAAGGAATCTTAATCACAAAATTATAGGAGTGGTGGGAATGGATGTGAGCCTGATTGTATCCAACATCTTGAATCCACCTGTGTTAGCTTTTTTTATGGGGATGTTGGCGGTTTTCCTGAAGTCAGATTTGGAAATTCCTGCACCCATTCCTAAGCTGTTTTCCCTGTATTTGCTATTTGCGATTGGGTTTAAGGGTGGTGTGGAACTGGTAAAAAGTGGTATTAGCCAGGAAGTGATTTTAACTATGCTGGCGGCGATTTTAATGGCTTGCCTTGTTCCAATTTATACTTTTTTTATTCTCAAGGTAAAATTGGACTCTTACAACGCCGCTGCGATCGCAGCTACCTATGGTTCAATTAGTGCTGTAACCTTTATCACGGCTAGTTCTTTTCTGACTCAATTAGATATCAGCTTTGATGGTTATATGGTTGCAGCCTTGGCTTTGATGGAATCTCCGGCTATTGTTGTTGGTTTGATATTAGTAAAATTATTTACTGTTGATCAAAGTGACAGAGAGTTTAATTGGTCGGAAGTATTACAAGAAGCATTTCTAAATAGTTCCGTATTTCTCCTAGTTGGTAGCCTGATTATGGGATTACTCACAGGTGAACATGGTTGGACGACATTAAAACCTTTTACACAGGATATGTTTTACGGAGTCCTCACATTCTTCTTATTAGATATGGGACTTCTAGCGGCGAAAAGAATCAAAGATTTGCAAAAAACCGGCGTTTTCTTAATCTTGTTTGCCATACTCATACCAATTGTCAATGCCGGAGTTGGTTTAATTATTGCTAAACTAATCGGTATGCCACAAGGAGATGCTCTCTTATTTTCCGTGTTGTGTGCTAGTGCTTCTTACATTGCAGTTCCAGCAGCTATGCGACTAACTGTTCCAGAAGCTAATCCTAGTCTATACGTTTCTACCGCTTTAGCTGTGACATTTCCTTTTAACATCATCATCGGCATACCCTTTTATTTATACGCAATTAATATCTTTTGGAGTTGAGATTATGGAGTTAGTTAAACGGCTAGAAATTTTTGCTAATTATGTTGAAGTCGGCAAGATTTTAGAAGCTTTGGAAAAAGCTGGTGTCCCTGAACATACGGTTATTAAGAATGTCGCCGGTAAAGGTAGAGGAGGAACAGACAGTGATGATTTAGCAATGACCTTGCTAGATAATATTTATATTATTGCTTTCTTTGCTCCTGAAAAATTGCCGTTGGTGGAGGTACAAATTAGAAAGATTTTAAATAAATTTGGTGGGACTTGTTTTATTTCTGATGCAATGGAATTGAACACAACTAAGTGTGTTGGTTAGGTAAATTATAGCAGGAGTCAGAAGTCAGAAGTCAGGAGTAAAGTACCCATTTTTTGGAATCAAATTGATGCTCACAATTGAATTGAGAAATGGGTATCTGACTTACGCCACACTACGCTATCAGCAAACCCTATTTATTTAGATTTATAAAAAATGCCATCTACACATCCCCCTATTAGCCAATAAATCGGATCTCTGTTTTTGGAAATAGTATTCTGTGGGTACAGGTAAAAAAATCACTAATCTGATTACAATACTCAAGGTGAAATTTAATTACCTTGTGTGACTAATCATGGAAAATTTCGTTTTTTACAATCCAGTTAAAATCCTATTTGGGAAAGGTCAAATTGCTAATATCGCTTCAGAAATTCCCGCAGATGCTAAAATTCTCATCACCTATGGCGGTGGTAGCATTAAAGCCAATGGCGTTTATGACCAAGTAAAATCGGCATTAGCTGGAAGGAATGTATTTGAGTTTGGTGGTATTGAACCCAACCCCCACCTGGAAACTTTGATGAAAGCAGTGGAATTGATACGCAAAGAAGGTATTGATTTTTTGTTAGCTGTAGGTGGTGGTTCAGTTGCTGACGGGACTAAATTTATAGCTGCTGCGGTTCCTTTTGTGGGCGACCCTTGGGATATTTTAGCAAAAGGCGCACCGATAACTGCGGCTTTACCTATGGGGGTGGTTTTGACTTTACCCGCAACTGGTTCAGAGATGAATACAAGTTCTGTTGTTACCAAGTGGGAAACTCAAGAAAAGTTATTTTTCAGCAGTCCCCTAGTGTTTCCTAAATTTTCGGTTCTTGACCCAGAAACGACTTTCTCCCTCCCTCCTCGGCAAATTAGCAATGGTATTGTTGATGCTTTTACTCATGTGATGGAACAGTATTTAACCTATCCGGTGAATGCACCATTACAAGACCGCATGGCTGAGTCAATTCTGAAAACCCTGATTGAGGAGGGGCCAAAAACCTTAGCAAATCCTACCGATTATGATGCGCGGGCGAATTTAGTCTGGTCAGCGACAATGGCGTTAAATGGATTAATTGCTGCTGGTGTACCTCAAGATTGGACAACTCACATGATTGGTCATGAGTTGACAGCGTTGCATGGTATGGATCATGCTCAAACTTTGGCGGTTGTGTTACCTAGCACTTTGACTATTAGGCGCGATCGCAAATCACAAAAACTTCTACAATATGCAGATAGAGTTTGGGAAATTGTCGGTGGTTCAGAAGATGAACGGATAGATGCAGCAATTACTAAAACTCGTGATTTCTTTGAATCAGTTGGTGTTCGCACTCATTTATCTGACTATGGTGTGGGAGTAGAAACCATTCCCGCAGTTATCGAGAATTTAGAAAAGCATGGGATGACAGCTTTGGGGGAAAATAAAGATGTTAACCCGCAAGTTGTTGAGAAAATTTTAGCTCTTTGCGCTTAGAGATTTAATTTGTAGGGTAGGTAAAATACCTACCCATAACAAAGCAATTTTTAATATCTAAAATTTTTCAACTTGGGATAACAACAATATTGCTACAAATTCTATAATATAATTATCACCACTACAGGAGTCCGTATGACCCAGATATATGAGGGAGTACGCTGGACAAGCTCAGACATTGAACTCTTGCCAGATAACGGTAACCGTTATGAGATAATTAATGGAGAATTATTTGTGACAAGAGCGCCTCATTGGAAACATCAAAAAGCTTGCAACAATGTTTGTACAGAACTCACACTTTGGTCTAGAGAAACCGGTTTAGGAGAAGCTGTAACTGCTCCCGGTATTATTTTTACTGATGCTGATAATGTCATTCCTGATGTGGTTTGGGCAAGTAATGAAAGATTAGCAACTTTATTAGATGATAATGGACATTTAACAGGTGCGCCAGAATTAGTAATTGAAGTACTTTCTGCTGGTATGGAAAATGAACGCCGAGATAAAGAAGTGAAATTAAAGCTTTATGCTTCTAGGGGTGTTCAGGAATATTGGATAATGAATTGGCGGTTGCAACAAATAGAAGTTTATCGAAGAGAAAGGGCAATTTTAGTATTAGTAGAAACTCTGTTTGCTAATGATGAGTTAATATCGCCTCTGTTGCCTGAATTTAGTTGTGTTGTGGATAGTTTATTTAAGTAGAAAAATCCTTAAAGTTAACATTGAAAGACCAATATTTTCTAGAAGTCAACCAAAATGCTACAAGCAATATTAAAACCTCTCACATTAGACATCTCCAAAATAGTATCATTCTGTGATAAAAGAACATTAGAGAAGTTTTTTGACACATAACCATGAGTGATATACTGAAGCATATTGAAGAAAATCCTAAAGAAACACGGAGGTTAATTGGTCTGGAGTATGAACAGTTACAATTTTAACAATCCAAGCTTATATATTTTGTAACCGTTCAGGGGGGTAGAATATTACCCAAAATCGCCAAGGTTCTTATTGTGCAAGGGTTTGGAGTGATTTATGCCATAACCTAATTGCACCGAAAATGCCTAAGAAATAAGTTTCAATCCCAGTATAGGACTTTTGCTTATTCAAAATAAACTGTAAAAAATCAAATCTAGGGTGGTTTTCGTATTGATTCCCTTTGATCTTATATGGGGCATTTTGTTGATCACCCCCTGAACGGTTACGTTAAAATTTTATCTTTATTTGGTTAGATTCTCTTTGACAAGTCAATAAATAAAAATGACAGACACATCTACAGATAATCAAAATAATTTGACAAATATCTCAAAAATCCTATGGGATAACGTTTTAAAACCTGACAATTCTTGGAAAGATAACCCTAAATGTAGTGAGATACAGCAAAAATTATTACATTTTAACCCTGATCATCTTGATGCTCCAGAACATATTGATAAAGTTATTAAATGCGTAATTAGAGGAGTGCGTCTTACAGAAGAAGCGATTAATTGGTATGAACCTTCTATTGGAGATACTCTAAAACGCGGAGAGATAGATAAGATAAGGGGAGTTCAATGGCGACTTGTAATTGCTTATAGTGGATTTGAAATTACTACTAAAGCATTAATGAATAATTTCGAGAGATTCGAGAGAGGAAAACGACGACCAAAACATCTAGATATTCCTAATCTTATAAAAAAGTGCAGTCTTCCAAGCTACAATCCTCTGGATACACCAAATCCTAAGAAAAAAGAGAATTTTGATAAATGGCTTGCAAAAGATCAAGATGCAATTGCTGAATTTCTGTCAGTAACTGCTGGGGATAAAAAAATCATTGAACGTTGGATTATTCAAGCTAATTCTATTTCGTCTTGGGAGGATGCTGTGAAACTAGCTAAAGCTCTCAGAAATGCCTCTGCACATGGATTTCTTTCGGCCAAAAAAGTCCAGGATTGGCAACTTAAGCCTGGTTTATCTATTCTTGCTGATAATTTAGGTGAAATTATGGCTGCTGGACTAAAAAAATTGATGGCTCTTCGGTAGTTGTTATGCTAGATTTTTAATTAAAATCCTGGTTTTGCCTTTAAAATCAAGGCTTACAGGCAGTTATATCCTGAATTTTACAATCAAGCGTAAAACGTTAAGGACAATAGCTGTAATTTCTTATTTAGTAGGGGTTTGAAGGTTTTTTGTAGGAGTATTTAGCATAACAGGTGATGAAGAGCCAAATTGATTTAGCAAATTAAAGCAGATTCTCGACTTCTCTAAGAAGTTGAAGATATGAACCTTTTCGTTATAAAAAACAGGTATTGACGTTTGCTACCTAACTATTTAGTATATAAAGTATGTATATAAAACCAACTTGTAGAGACGAGTAGGGCTTAAAACGGATTGATCTACCTGAAAGGGGCATCATAATTATTCCAAATATATACATATTACATGAAACTTATAATCTAAGTTTTAAGAATACACAGTGAACTCATGGCATCAAACTTTTTGCCCACTGTGTATTTCCCCATAGCTTTCCTGAAAATTTGTGAATAAAAAAATACCTGACTGCTTAGAGAAGTCGGGTATTTGAGTTTCCGACGCTATGTTCAAAAAATAGATATTGACGTTTGCTCTTTAACTGTTTATAATCAGTGATTAACAAATGTACGGTGAACTCATGGCATCAAACATAGTAGCCGCCGTACATTCTTTGGCTTTCAATCAGAAATTAAATAAGTAAGTAAATAGCTTCGGCTGCGATATCAGCATGAATGTAACAGTTTGCTTCTATTTCCAGTACAGCCTTAGCCTCCTGACTCCAAACTAATGAACAGGTGGCGCTTTTCCGACTTTTCCCTTACCTAGAAAAATTAATAAAGGTAATGAACAGAGAAAGACAATACCGACAAAACGGAAAATATCTGCATAGGATAAAATTGCCGCTTGGGTATTAACTAATTGTGCCAGGGAAGCGATCGCTTGTTGGTGAGCAGTTGTGGCATCAGCACCCCTATTTGCAAATAATCCTGTCAGAGCATTCAGCCGTTGACTTGTCTGGGGGTCATAGGGAGTCAGTTTTGCTAATAAAATGGCGCGGTGGAAAGACTCTCGTTGACTGAGTAGTGTAGTTAAAATCGCAATCCCAATACTTCCACCCAACTGACGACTGAGATTATAAAAACCAGAACCCGCAGATATATCTTCTTTAGGAAGAGAACCCAGGGTAGCCAAACTCAGAGGTAAGAACATCAAAACTGTAGCCGCACCCCTCCATACCAGAGGCCAGAATAAATCATCTGTGCCAGTTTGGGGCGTAATTTTTGCTAAATCAAACATCACAGCAGCCGTACCAACTGCCCCTAATCCAATTAAAATCCGAGCATCTACCTTACTGGAAATTTTACCCAAGAGAACCATCATAATAGCTGAAGCCAAAGCTCCCGGAGCTAGTAAAAATCCGGTTTGTGTTGCCGAAAAGTGGAGTACTCCCTGAGTAAACAAAGGTACGGTAAATAAAGCTCCATACAGTCCCATACCCAGAATTCCAGAGTAAAGACTTCCCGCTGCTAAAGATTTATGCCGGAGTACCCGCAAGTCAACCGCTGGCGCTTTCGTACTCAATTCTCGCCAGATAAATAGAATTAGCCCAATACCACCCGATATAGCTAGAGTTGTAATAAAACCTGATTCAAACCAACCTTCCTTTTCCCCTTCCTCTAAAAACGCCTGTAAACCACCTACAGCAATACATAACAAAGCAATTCCTGCCCAATCAACTCGCCGCTGGCTTTGGGAATGCTTCTTTTTGTCGGGTTGCAGGAACACGATCGCCATAATTACAGCGATAATCCCAATAGGCAAATTAATAAAGAAAATCCAGCGCCATCCTAATGTATCAGTTAGATAGCCGCCTAAAGTAGGGCCAATCGCGGGGCCAGCAATCACTCCAACTCCAAACACAGATTGAGCTACACCCTGTTCTGAAGGAGGAAAGGTTTCAAACAGAATCGCCTGTGCTTTTGCCAGCAGTCCACCGCCACACAAGCCTTGAAGAATACGAGCAACGACCAACATCGGTAAGTTAATGGATAGACCACACAACACCGAGGCAACCGTAAACCCAACCATCGAAAACACAAAGTAGCTTTTCTTGCCAAAGACATCACCCAACCATGCAGACAGGGGAATCAAGACCACATTAGCGATCGCATAACCAGTCACAACCCAACCAATTTCTGTAATCGTTGCCCCCAAAGTTGTCTGTATATCTACCAAAGCAACGTTAACAATACTAGTATCAATTACCTCCAAAATCGCCCCTAAAGATGCCGTCAGAGCGATCGCCCATTTCAGTGAACCCTGCACATACCCATCTGCATCGTAGGCAGGTTTTTTCAATCCTGATGAGGAATTACGGTTTGTAGACATTGTAAATTTAGAAAGAAATGTATAAGGGGGGAGGAGGCAGGAGGCAGAAGGCAGGAGGCAGGAGGCAGGAGGCAGGAGGCAGGAGGCAAGAGGTAGGAAGTAGAAGATCAATACAACCCCAACCCACACTCAAAACTCATTACTCAGCACTCATTACTCAGCACTCAGCACTCAGCACTCAGCACTCATTACTCATTACTCGTATTCACCGTGACCTTAACGCTTAATCCCGGTCTGAGCCTGTGTTGTGGGTCAGTGTTTTGTGCAAACATTAGTCGAATTGGAACCCATTGCACCACCTTATTAAAGTTACCAGTCGCATTATCAGGTGGAATTAGAGCAAAACTAGAGCCGGTAGCTGGACTGATGCCTGCAATGGTAGCGTCGAAGACTTGACCCGGATAGGCATCAACTTCTACCTCAGCTTTCTCACCAATTTGCAGCTTACCCAACGCCGTCTCCTTAAAGTTGGCATCCACATAAATAGCATCAGTTTGCAGAGATACGACTGATAGCAAAGGCTGTCCAATTTGCACTTTTTCACCCACTTGGGCAGTGAATTGTCCCACATATCCATTAATAGGGGCGTTGATTGTGGTATATTTCAACTGTTGTTGAGCTAGTTGCAAAGTTGCTTTTGCTTGCTCAAGTTGCGCCTTGGCTCGTTCTTGCTGATCCTTCTGCACAGTAATATTCTGCCCAAATACTAATTTCTCAGCCACTTGTCCTTGAGCCTGTGCAACTCCGGCTTGTGCGCTTTGTAGTTGAGCCTGAGCGTTTTTTACTTCAGCTTGAGTTTGAGTAACTGTCTTTTTAGCTGCTATCAATTCGGCTTGAGCATTCTCATAAGCTGCTCGTGTAGTATCTAACTGTTGTGCGGAAATTGCCCCTTCTTGATATAGCTGTTTATAACGCTGAAAATCTGTCTGTGTCTTATTTACAGCAGTCTGCGCCTGATTAACACCTGCCTGATTGGTTTCCACCTTTGCCAAAGCTTGATTGATATTTGCTTGGGCTGCACTCACTGCTGAGGCTTTGGTGGCTAAATTTGATTGTGCTTGTTGTACCTGAGTCGGATTGGTTTGGCTAGTAACATTGACCGTATCTTTAGCCTCTTTTAATTGGGCTTTAGCCGCAGCCACTGCTGCTTGGGCTTGTTGCACTTTCAAGCTCAAATCTTGGTCTTCGAGAATTACTAAAGATTGACCAGCTTTTACATAATCACCATCTTTGACCAACACCTGCTGGACTGTGGCGGGAATTTTAGCAGAGATAGGAGAGAGGTGTCCTTTGATTTGAGCATTGTCAGTAGAAACGTGGGTATTTTGAAATTGCCACCACCTCGCCCCGAAAATAGATCCCACTGTCAGGGTAATCGCACCAATTACTAGCAATAGTCCTCGACCAAATTTATTTTTGTGGACTACTTGTGGTTTTTCCGTTTCCTCTTTTTCTTTGGTGGTTACATAACCATTGGCGGAATCTTGTTGATTCTGCTGATCTTGAAACTCTGAATCTGGCAGTTTTATTTTTGGCAGAGCATCAAGATCAATGGTATCGAGTTTGTTGATATAGTTTTTATCGGTGAGTGGTTTCATAATTTATCTCAACTTATGCGATCGCAATGTGATGAAGGAATTTCAATAAATTTATTTATGTTGCCGACGAAGTATGGTTAGGAATAGCAAATGTTGTACCGATTCCTCGCACGAATAAATCCACACAGCCTTCGATATATTGCTGGCGGCTATAACCCCGACTAACAAGGGAAACATGACGACGAATCATTCCCGATAGAAGTACGCCGGTAAATTGATCTACAGCTAGAAGCAAATCCACCTCTGGACGGACACTGCCTTTTTCAATAGAGATTTGCAGATAGGCAATTAGCTTTTCACGAAATGGGAGAAATGATTGCTGAACTACCTCAACAGCTTCTATGGGATGCCTCTGCGCTTCGCCAATAAACATCCGAAATAGGGCTTGATTCTCTTCCAGCATTTGATCGTAAACCTGGGCATAATGCAGCATATCCCTGTAGAGGTCATAACTCCACTCGGCTTGGTCAGCAATATCTGTCCGCAATGCCGTAATGTGTTGAACCACGGCTTTCAAAAGTTGTTCTTTACTTTGAAAATGCCGGAATAAGGTGACTTCACTAACATCTGCAAGATTGGCTATCTCACGGGTGGCCGCGCCAACGTAGCCTTTTTGAGAAAACACTTCAATGGCGGCTTTCAAAAGGCAATTTCGGGTTGCGGCTGTTCCTCGACTTGTTCGACTCATAATTTTAATGTAAGTTAGTGCTTACATATTTACAATAGCAAATTTTTCTGGCTATGTGTAGAAAAAAATTTTTTGTGGTGTCATTAGTGTCAAAGCCTCAAGAATGAAGTCGTCAGAAGTAGGAGACGCAATCATAGAAGCTGTAATAGTATGGAATACAATCCCTAAAATTTATCTTTAGAAATTTCCAAATAAAAAAAACACTATGACACAACAACCTATACAAGTAATTGGCGGTGGACTGGCAGGAACAGAAGCCGCATGGCAAATAGCCCAAGCTGGTATTCCTGTAATTCTGCATGAGATGCGCCCCAAACGCTTCAGCCCTGCTCATCACAGCGAAAATTTAGCAGAATTGGTCTGTAGTAACTCTTTCGGGGCTATGGCAAGCGATCGCGCAGCGGGTCTATTACATGAAGAATTACGCCAACTGGGTTCTATTATTATTTCTAAAGCCGATGAACACGCCGTCCCTGCTGGTGGGGCTTTAGCGGTAGATAGAGGACAATTCGGTGAAGATTTAACCCAAACTTTAGCAAATCATCCTTTAATTGATTTTCGCCGGGGAGAAGTTACCGCCATTCCTGACGGGATTGTGGTTTTAGCCTCTGGTCCTTTAACCAGTCCCGATTTAGCCGCAGATTTACAGCGGTTTACCGGCATGGAATATCTCAACTTTTTTGATGCCGCTAGTCCAATTATTGTTGGCGATTCTATCAATAAAGATATTGCCTTTATGGCTTCCCGTTATGACAAAGGTGAAGCAGCTTATCTTAATTGTCCTATGAATAAAGAGCAGTATTTAAGATTTTGGGAAGAGTTACGTCAAGCTGAACAAACAGAATTAAAAAACTTTGAAAAAGAAACGGCGAAATTTTTTGAAGCTTGTTTACCAATTGAAGAAATGGCACGCAGAGGGGAAGATACCATGCGCTATGGACCCCTCAAACCTGTGGGTTTAACTGATCCTCGGAATGGAGAACGTAACTATGCGGTAATTCAATTGCGACAAGAAGATAAAGCCGGTCAACTTTGGAATATGGTAGGATTTCAAACTAATCTGCGTTGGGGTGAACAAAAACGAGTATTTCAAATGATACCTGGTTTGGAAAAAGCCGAGTTTGTCAGATTAGGAGTTATGCACCGGAATACTTTTTTAAATGCACCACAATTGATGTCTGCAAGTTTGCAATTTAAACAACGTCCAACTTTATTAGCTGCGGGACAATTAATAGGTACAGAAGGTTATACTGCTGCATCCGCTGGTGGTTGGTTAGCAGGAACAAATGCAGCGCGGTTAGCTGTTGGTAAAGAACCGCTAATTTTGCCCGTGACAACAATGATGGGCGCTTTGTTTGAGTTCATCAGATCCGCTGCACCAAAGCATTTTCAACCAATGGCTCCTAATTTTGGCATTGTCCCAGATTTAGGTGTGAGAATCAAGAGTAAACCCGAAAAATATGGACGTTACCGCGATCGCTCTTTGGCAGATTTGGCAAGTTGGAAAACGGAAAATTTAGCAGTTTAAATGTAAGAATTCAGGAGTCAGGAGTCAGGAGTTCAGAATACTTATGAAATCAGGACTAGAGAGAAATGGGATTTTATCAAAATCATCACATCTTACTCGAAAAGCTTTTATTCTCCTGACTCGGAATATTTTCCATCTTGAATACTAACAGTTTAAGTTGACGGAGATAAAGATTTTTAATTACGAATGATTTTAACCTTTCTCTCTCAATGTTACTAAACCATGTATACCTAATGAAGTAATTAAACCTCCTAATAATCCCCAAGTACCATCTGCAAAAACATTAATTCGATGGGCTAAAGCTCGGTGATAAGCATGATCTAACTTTCTTTGATTAGCATTTTCTGCCTCTGCCAATTGTGTCACATAGGTTTCAGCTTTGATTAATGCGGTATAATCTGTACCAAAATAATACAGTGATATTGCCAATACTAGAAACCCCGGTAAAACTAAAGTCAGTAATAAAATTCCTTGTCGTGTCTTCATAGATAATCCAAGTTCACCAAATCAAAGTGACTTTTCTTCCCCCTGCCCTCAGATGGGTGTTAAATTTTGCCAGGTTTTGGGCATAATACTGTTAGTGCTTGCACCTTTTGGCTAAATATAATGGCATGAACACAGCATTTTTGCAAAAAATCAGATTTGGATGGTGGTTGCTGACATTGTGCTGCATTTTGTGCTGTGTTTTAGTATTTCTACCAGTATATGCGACATCTTCACCTGCAATTGATAACCTGAAACAACAAAAGCAGCAAATTAATCAGGAACGTGAGAATGTAGTTAAGGAGAGCGATCGCTTAACTAATGTCCAGAATGCAGCCGAACAACACCTAAATGGGTTAAATCAAAATCTGCAAACTACTAATAGCTATATTCAAGAGAGCGAAGCCAGATTAAAATCAGCAAATGAACGTCTCCAGCAGTTAGAAGCTGATTTACTGACAGCAGAAAGTACTTATGAAGAACGAAAGGTAGCCACAGTAGCGCGATTGCGATATCTTCAGCGTTCTCCCGCTTCTCAAGGATTAGCTGTTTTACTACAAAGTGAAAATATCAGTGATTTTATTAGTCGTCGTTACCAGTTAAAGTTGGTTTATCGAGCAGACCAGCGAATTTTGGCTAAACTCGCAGCAGAAGCCAAGTTATTAATTGACCAAAGAACAGAAGTAGAAGGCCAAAAAAACCAGATTGCTTTGATTAGAGAGCAATTATTCGCACAAAAAGCTGATTATCAAACTCAGGCACAATCACAAACTGAATTAATTCAACGCCTAAATAGCGATCGCTTGGCCTTGGCCGCAGCGCAAAATCAGCTAGAACAAGATTCCCGAAATTTGACAGTTTTAATTCAACAAAAGATCGCTGAACAAATAGCCAGAGAAGCACAAGCAAAAGCCAATAGTAAAATTTGGATTCGTGGTACAGGTATCTTTGCATTTCCTAGTGATGCACCAACCAGCAGTCCCTTTGGTTGGAGAATGCACCCAGTTCTTGGTTATCGACGCTTTCATGCAGGTTTAGATTTTGCTGCTGGTTATGGTAGCACCATTAGAGCCGCAGATTCAGGAACAGTAATTTTTGCAGGTTGGTATGGTGGATATGGCAAAGCTGTGATTATAGATCACGGTAAAGGTATCACCACACTTTATGGACATAGCAGCGAATTATATGTGACAGAAGGGCAATCTGTGCAACAAGGACAAGCGATCGCTGCTGTCGGTTCCACAGGTTTATCGACAGGCCCCCATCTACATTTTGAAGTTCGCCGCAATGGTTCACCCGTTGACCCAGCAAATTACTTGTAATTCAAAAAATGTGTTATACTAAAATTTGTATGAGGGCGCGTGGCTCAGTGGATAGAGCAACAGGTTCCGGTCCTGTGGGTCGGGGGTTCAAATCCCTCCGCGCTCGTTTTCTTTGATGAGATATCAACAAAATTTAAATAGGCATAATCCAGAATTCCCATACTGCTTACCTGTCGGGAACTTCTCCCATAGATAGATCCGCGACTTACAAAGATATTAAAACCCAAAAAGTTTTAAGGTTTCAATTTCAGGGTTTTCAACCAACCTTGATTTATAAGGGAAACATATTGAAAACATAAAGTTTTAGTAATATTAAATACAAAAGCGCCTGAGTATTCAATAATTAAGAAAGAGTTAAGGCTTTAAACCGACTGCACTGGGTGGAATCACTAGTATGAAAAATAAATTGGCTTCTCAGCAAGAGGTGTATCAAGGCAACCTGCTCAGTTACATCACCGATCGCATTTCTCAATCTCTAGAGTTGCCAGAAATATTAGCCACCACAGCAGCGGAAATTCGCACATTTCTCAAGGTAGACCGTGTAAAAATCTATCAATTTCATGAAGATGGCAGTGGTGAGGTAGTTGCCGAATCAATTGAGAGCAAACGCTTACCTTCATTACTAGGATTGCACTTTCCAGCCAGCGACATTCCACCGCAATCACGGGAACTCTTCATCACAGCCCGGCAAAGAATCATTGTAGACGTGAGTTCTCAGCGCAAAACCCTCAGCCGCATCAAATCTTTCGGGGTTCTTAACAATCAAAATCAAGAAGATATTCGCTACAAATCTGTAGATCCATGTCATCTGCAATATCTAAAAACAATGGGTGTAGCCGCTTCCCTGGCCGTACCGATTTTATACCAAAATGAATTATGGGGGTTGATGGTTGCACACCACACTCAACCTAGACCCTTTACAGAACAAGAATTACAGATAGTACAACTCCTAGTAGACCAATTGTTGATTGCGATCGCTCAAACAAACCTATTTACCCAAGCGCAACAGCAAGCACAGCATGAAGCCTCCATTAATCACATTAAAGACTGGCTTGGTACTGCCGTAGTTCCAGAAGAGGTGCGGCAGAAAGTTCTCGAACACATAGTCACCACACTAGGCGCAACCAGTGGGAGACTCTACATCACAGCTGATATGGCTGAACGCCCTGCTCAGATATATACCTGCGGTGAACAACCAAATCAAAACTTCATTGAAGAAAGCAAGGTGTGGCAGAAACTAATGGGATGGCAAGGTGTGCTGGCAGTCAGCCCCCGTCAGTTCTCAGAAGTGATGAAAACCTGGGAAAAAACAGAATTTTCAGTCAATCAACCAGGTGCTGTTTATTCCTATACCATTGCCGACTTTTACCAAGATGCCCGCCTGAAACCGCTAGTTGCTGCCTTTGAAGCCACCTCAATTAGATCAGTACTGATCATTCCCTTGCAATATCAACAGCAATATTTAGGTTGCTTAACGCTTTTCCGTCCAGAAATGGAAACAGAAACCTTGTGGGCAGGACGCTGGGATCAGGACAAACGCAATTTACGCCCCCGTGAATCTTTTGCAGCTTGGAAAGAAATCAAAACCGGACAGGCAAAGCCCTGGACTCAGAACGAAATCAAGCTAGTGCAATCCTTTGGAATGCATTTGTATATCGCTATCATGCAGCAGCGAGTCGAGAATTTACTGCGCCATCACACTTCTTGCGATTTACTCACCAAGTTGCCCAATCGTTTGTTATTTGATGAACTCCTGGCTTTGGCATTGGTGAACATTCACCAACGGGGAGAAATGTTGGCAGTTATGTTTCTAGACCTGGATCGATTCAAACGGATTAATGATAGCTTGGGTCATGCTGTAGGCGATCGCTTATTACAAATTGTCGCAGAACGGCTAAAGGGCTGTCTGAAAGAAGGAGACACCGTAGCGCGTTGGGGAGATGACGAATTTACCCTCCTCCTCACTCACATCAATTGTGCAAACGATGCCACCCAAATTGCTGAGAAGATTCTCGAAGTTATCGCTAAACCTATTCAAGTAGACCAACAAGAACTGCATATCACTGCAAGTATTGGTATTGCCCTCGCTCCCTACGATGGTGAAGAGGCAGAAACCCTACTAAAACACGCAGATTCTACCCTGAACCGCGCCAAGCAACAAGGCAAAAATAATTACTTGTTGTATACAGCAACCATGAATGCCACTTCCTTTGAAAAATTGATCTTAGGAAATAACCTCTACAAAGCTTTAGGTAGACAAGAATTATTACTGCACTACCAGCCCCAAATAGACCTCAAAACCGGGCAAGTTAAAGGCATGGAGGCATTACTGCGCTGGCATCATCCAGATATGGGGCTAATTTCACCTGCCCAATTTATTCCTCTAGCAGAAGAAACAGGATTAATCTGCGAAATTGGTGAGTGGGTATTACGCACTGCTTGTTTCCAAAATCGCATTTGGCAGTTAGCCGGATTACCGCCGTTGCGAATTGCAGTTAATCTTTCTGCTCGTCAATTCCAGCAACCTAACTTGGTGCAAATCATTACCGAGATTTTACAGGAAACCCAGCTAGATCCTGAATATTTAGAATTAGAAATTACCGAAAGTCTGCTGATGCAAGATGTAGATTTTACCGTTTCTGCCTTGCGGGAACTCCAGGCTTTAGGGATTCACATTTCTATGGATGATTTCGGTACTGGTTATTCTTCTTTAAGTTTGCTGATGTATTTCCCACTAACTAGTTTAAAAATAGATCAATCATTCATTCGCAACTTAACTAAAAATTCCAGCAATGCGGCAATTATCACATCTGTGATTTCTCTGGGACATGGACTCAATTTAACCTTAGTAGCTGAGGGTGTAGAAACTTTAGAAGAATTAGAATTTCTCAGATTAGCTAATTGTGATACTGTCCAAGGCTATTTTTTAAGTAAACCCTTGAGTGGGAAAGCTGCTACCAAATTCCTGCTAGAAAAATTACCCCAAGCAGACTCACAGCATATTCTTCAGTCTAGTATTGAATCTACTCAAATTAGCCCCTTCCCGGCCAGGGAACCGCAGCGATTAGCCGCACTGAAGAAATATCAAATTATTGATACGCCTCCCGATGAAGCCTTTGATGATCTCACCCGTTTAGCGGCGCGGTTATGTCAAACACCCATTGCCTTTATCAGCTTGATAGATGAAGAGCGACAATGGTTTAAGTCTAAGCTGGGGTTAAGCATTACCGAAACTCCTAGAGTGATCGCTTTCTGCTCCCATACTATCTGCCAAAATGATTTATTAATCGTCCCAGATACATTAGCTGATAGTCGGTTTGCCACTAATCCCCTAGTAACATCTCATCCGAAATTGCGGTTTTATGCTGGCGCTCCCCTGGTGACAAATGAGGGTTTTGCATTAGGAACTATCTGCGTTGCCGATTATGTACCCAGAGAATTAAGTCCAGAACAACTAGAAACATTAAAAATTCTCGCAGGTCAGGTATTAACTAAACTAGAGTTACGCCGTAACCAGATATCGCAACGACTTTTAAAAAAGAAACTGCACCGCGCTAATGCCTTGGAAGGGTTACAACAACAACTAGAAAAAACCATCACAGCCTATCAAGACACAGAAAAATTATTAGTTGAACAAGTCAACTTGGCTCAGTTGGCATCTCATATTGCTAGTCTTCTTTCTCAGCAGGAACCGTTACCTATGCTGCTGCAAAAATGTACAGAAGCCCTGGTTAAACATCTAGATATTGCCTTCGTTGGCATCTGGACACTCAATCAAACTAGCGAAAACATGGATTTACAAGCGAGTGAGCCTTGCACTCTGCCCTCCTTAGACATCGCTATCAGCACATTTAAAGTTGATTGGATTACTGAAAATTGTCAGCCATTCCAGACGAATACAGTCAGGAAAGAACTTGATTTAAGTGATCAAGAATGGGCAAAGCAAGAAAAAATACAGGCTTTTGCTGGCTACCCATTGGTAATAGAACATTCGGTAGTCGGAGTGATGACGCTATTTACCCGTCAACCGCTAACTCAAGGTACTTTGACTCAATTAGCCGTTATTGCTGAAGATATTGCCCGTTGTGTAGAACACAAACAAACAGAAGATTTACTGCGGTTGCAAAATCAACGGGAAAAATTGGTGGCGACTATCACTCAACGTATCTTGCAATCCTTGGATCTTGACGAAATCATGGATACCACGGTGAAGGAAGTACGAGAATTTCTGCAAACAGACAGAGTGATTGTTTATCGCTTTAAGTCAAATTGGTCTGGTGTAGTCGCAATGGAATCCGTCGGTAATGGCTTTAATCCCATTTTCAAAACAGTGATTGAGGAACCATGTTTTAAAGATATCTATGTTCCTCAATATCTAGATGGAAGAGTGCGGGCTATTGAGGATATCTATACTGCGGGGATTAGTCAGTGCCACTTGGATTTACTTGCTGAACACCAAGTCCGAGCTAATTTAGTAGTACCGATTCTTCAAGGACAAAAATTGTGGGGTTTGCTGATTGCCCATCAATGTAGTGGCCCGCGCCATTGGCGACAATTGGAAATTAGTCTGTTGAGTCAATTAGCAACTCAAGTAGCGATCGCTATTAAACAATCTGAATTATATCAACAAGTACAACTTCAAGCCACGGTAGACGGCCTAACCCAAATTTCTAACCGTCGTCGATTTGATGAATACTGGTCTCAAATGTGGGAACAGATGAATCAAGATCAAGCACCTTTGTCAATTATTTTGTGCGATATCGACTTTTTCAAGCTTTACAATGATACCTATGGCCATCCCGCTGGGGATGATTGTTTGCGCCAAGTAGCTGCTGCTATCAAAAAAGCCGGAAATCGCCCAGATGATTTAGTCGCTCGTTATGGCGGTGAAGAATTTGTAATTGTGCTACCAAACACCTCTACACAAGGGGCTGTGCAAGTAGCAGAACGCATTCGTGCCGAAGTGAAAGCCTTAAAAATTACTCACAAAAATTCTGCTGTCAGCGATTACATCACTCTCAGCATGGGCGTTGCCAGTATCATTCCTGATCAGATATCTTCCCCTGCGGCTCTAATTGCAGAGGCAGATCAGGCACTTTATCAAGCTAAAATGGAAGGACGCGATCGCTTACGAACCAGTATTCGTAAATAGGGTTTGCGGAAAAAGTCTTTTAGTTAGGGCTAGGAATCAGGAGTCAAATATCTTTAATTGCTGTTTTAACTCTACCGGCAGATTTTTTGCTATTTCTAAACCTTCCGCATTTTTCCAATTTGTTTTTTCATCCCAGCGAATATCACCTAATAAGCCATTACTCAACTTAGTACCACTCAAATTAGCATCTTCCAAGATAGCACCGCTGAGATTAGCACCACTCAAATCTGCAAGGCTTAAATCTGCGTAATTAAGGTCAGCACCACTCAAGTCTGCACCAGTTAAATTAGCACGGATAAAGTTTGCTTCATTCAAATTTGCATGAATAAATAATGCCTCGCTGAAATTAGCACTAATCATGTACGCACCACTACAGTTAGTCCGGCTGAAATTAGCACAGTTGAGGTTAGCACGGCTGAGGTCTGCATGAGAGAGATTAGCACCACTAAAGTCTACCTCAGAAAGGTCAGCACCCCGCAAATTAGCACCACTCAGAAATGACCCAACTATTTGATTAAAATTTTCTCCTGACAAGCAATGACTATAGTTAATAATCTCTAGTAATTGGGTAGTGTCAAAATCATTCTGCGGTTGACCAGATGGATAAAAAATAATGTCTTCCTTCAGTACATCATGCTCTTGAGCATAGCGGTGCAACTCCAACAAAAAAATCATCAGATTCAAACCAGTATAGACATCAACCTGATTTTGGTTTAAGTGATGAATTCCATACCTTTGTAATTGTTGCAGCTTGATTTGAGGTAAATTATTTTCTGAATCATTGATGAATTGCTTTTGACACCAGTTATTATAAAAATTCTCTAAACGCTTAAACAGCATCACCCAATCAAAATTGGGAACTTCTATCAGCAATTGCCCCAAAAATTCAATAATTTCACTTGTGATTTTACCAAAACCTAGCAAATCATAAATTTGCCAATTCATCTCGGTTTCACTAACAACCGTTTCTTGAGTATCTTCTATTTTCTGTGTCCAAGCTATCAGCATCTCTTTGAAATGTTCCGCAAACAGAAAATCTCTAAAACTTCTATGAAAAAATTCAAATCGACCTTCATCTGAAAAAACACCACAAGCAATTAAACTTGTTTTCAGGAATTGGTCATCCTGTTGGGCAATTATATCTTGAGTTTTTTGATCCTCTTGTAAATAGGTTTCTAACATTAACATTGAGGTAGAATTACCTCCTGACTGCACAACACAATTTGCCACTGCTGTGAAAATAGCTTTAAAATTTATTACTTTTTGCAAATTTAAATCATCGTCATGTAAATATTGAGTAATAAACCAATTAATAGCTTCATTATAAATAAAAGCCTTAGCTGTTTTTTGTTTTGCTCGCTCTAATTTATTAACAGTTAACTGACCATCTCTATACATTGCTGCTAATAAATGCAGTAAAAACGGTTCATGGGCTAATATTTGTAATGAAGATGGGAGTTTTTTTGGTTGTAAAAATTTCTGAAAATCTGTATCTTTACCTTGATTTACTGGCAATGCTGCCCATTTTTGTAGCCATTTCTCTTGTAGGGTTTCATTCAGAGCAATTATTTCTACCTGCTCTAAATTTTCAGGTAGCTTAGAAATAGCTTGTAAAGCATTTTTATGACTAGTGATTAACACCCGATGACCCATTAAAGCATTATTTTTACATTTCTGCTGAAATGCGCCAAGTTGTTGTATGAATTGTGATAAATTTATTTGACTGATTATATCAGAATTTAACTCATCTAAGCCATCTAGAATAAAGAAAAAGCGATGATTATTATTGTTTAACCAATCATCAGCTTGACTAAAATTAAATGGCAAGGCTAACTTCAAAGTATCCTCTAATTGTATAGAAATAAAATTAAGATTTTTTAAATCAATAACGATGGGTGTCCAAAGAGGATGAAGATGTGTTTTTACCCAATTAGCAAATATTCTAGAAAATATACTTTTACCTCTGCCTGTTTCACCTTTAATTAATATTAATTGTGTTGCTTTATTGGGATTGAGAAGCATTCCCTTAGTCCATGTTTCTAAATCCAAAGGATCAGAATTTGCATTTCCAGATTTAGCCTGGAGAGGAATATAAATATCTTTAAATGAGTAACTTTCTTGAAAAACTGTTTCTAAAGCTGGGGAGGCAATATACTTTTCTAAGTATTCATCAATACTGTGAATATTTGTTTGTGCTTGCTGCCAATATATCAAATCTATAGGAATTACATTTTCAATTACATCACCTAAATTAATCCAAGCTTGAATCATGTAACGCTGAGTATTAGCAGCAATTCTTTTTGTCAAAAGATTAGCTAAATATTTGGTAACATCTGGAGATATTAATCGTGCTAATAATATTTGATTGAATGCTGTTGCTAATTGGGATTCATGAAAACAGGAAATTGTATCTGTAGCAGTTTGAGAATCTAATTCAATATGATTAATATTTTGGAGTTTTTTGCTAACTTCTTCCAGATTATCAGTATTAGTATCCCAAGTTATCGCGGGATATAAAGATAAAATTTCTTTGGTACTTTCTAAATAAGCTACTTGACTGATTATAGATACACAGTCTTCTAACGTCAGATTTACTGAAGATATCTCACTGTAAAACTTCAGTAAAGCAACACCCAAAGATAGGAAAGAAAATTCCGAATCTATTATTTGTGCTAAAGGTAAATAAAGCACATCTAATAATGAAGATGAATTTTGTAGTACAGATTTTAAAGTTTCTATACTAGCATCTTGATTTTGAATGGTTTGTGTTGCTTCTATAACTGTTTTACCAGTTTCTATTGTCGTATTTAAATTTTCTTCTACCGAAAAAGATTGCTGAAACTGTTGCCAAATTTGTGATAAGTTCTTTTTCATAAAAATTCCAGAATTTAAGGTTGTTCTATTTCCTTACTGGCGGTTAATCCAAATACCTCTCATACCAGCACTTCTAGCACCATGATAGTCATCTATTATACTATCACCAATGTGCCATGCTTCCTCTGGTGAACAGTTATGGTTTTGCAAGGCGATGTCAAAAATTTGCGGATCTGGTTTAGCTGTACGGACTTGGGTTGAAATGGTAATAGATTGGAAATAGTCTTTGAGTCCCAAATTTTCTAGGACTGAGTACAAACGGGAATCGAAATTAGACAATACACCCAATTCAACTCCCAATCGTCGCCAATTTACCAAAGCTAAAGGTACATCTGGATAGACAAACCAAGGTTCAGCAGTACCAAAGTAAATATAAAGTTCGCTGAAAAAAGCTGAAAAGTCGTTAAATTCCTGGAGAACACCTGCACCTTCAAAGGTATTCAGGGCGATCGTCCGCCACCAATCAAACTCTCTTTGGGGAATATCTTTAATATCTGCATCCAGAAATATCGGTGGTGGTGCTGCTTTAAAGCTTTTAAAAAATTGTTTATTCAAGGTTTCGTGGGGAACCACAACGCCAAAGTCTTGGGCTATTTGACTATAAATTATGCCTACACTGCCTTTGACACCAAAGAGTGTACCTACAGCATCTAAAAAAATAACTTTCGGTTTTTTCATAATTCAAGAATGCCATTTACCCCTAAACCAGTGTCATACAGGAATTTTAACCTGGGTAGTGTTACTGTTGAAAACAGATTTATGATTATTTAGGGTTTGCTGATAGCGCGGCGTAACCCATAAAAGTTATTTGTAAGGGCTAGGAGTAGGAGTCAGGAGTCAGGAGTCAGGAGTCAGAAGGTATGAATAGTCTCGAATCTGGGAAAGTGATCGGTTTTTGATGGTTTTCAAACTTATTCTCTGCACATTTTTCATCTTCTATCTCCCTAAATCTCTTAATTTATAGACGTTTCAGCTTTATATGCCTAACGGCACGCTCCGCGAACAGCAAGCCTTATTTAGTTTCCTCTCTCAGATATACTGCAAACGGGTCAAACTTGGACTTATGTCATACTGACCGTAACGTAGTGCAGGGAAGTATCTCGGAGATTCTTCACTTCGTACCCTGCGGGAAGCAAGCTACAGAATGACACTTTTAACCCGTTTTTAGTATAATTTAATTCTAGAGTGTTGAGAATTTTTAGTATAAGGAATAGGAAACAGATAACAAAATCTCAGTTTATCTGTTATCTGGCACCTTTTTTATTAAGAAAGAATTTCGATAATTGGACGTACTAGCCAGTTGAAACCGACTTTGAGTTGATGATCTAAAGTTGGTAAACGATATAGATAAGCTAGACGACGGGCTACGTATGCTAGAGAACCGTCTAGTTTGATGCCTAAACCGGTGAGGGTGGCGTTGTCTATTCCTAATGCCATCATTTCTCCTAACTGTTGATAGCGGAAGGGAAGTAAAGGGCGATTTGTTAGAGATGCCCAGATGTTCCAAGCGGTATAATCAGCTTGTTGAAAGGCGACTTGTGCTGTAGCGGGTACTTGCTTTCCTTCGGCATCAAGACAGTCTGCTAAATCTCCTAAGGCGAAAATTTCTGGATGTTCTAGGACTTGTAGGGTTGGGGTGGTGGTGATTTGTCCCCGCTGGTTTTGCTTGAGGGGCAGGGTTTTCACCACTGGGGATACTCTTGTGCCTACTGTCCAAATTACCAAATCTACGGGAATTTCGTCTATTTGATTTTTATACTCTAGGGAGATGGTTTTTTCTCCTATTGATGCCACTTTGGTTTCTAAATCTATAAAAACGCTTCTGGCATCTAGGGCTTTTTTGGCGGCTTCGCGGTTAAATTCTGGGGAAGTTCGCAAAATTTGATCGCTAATTTCTATGAGGCGAAAACGTCCTTTTTCGCCAATTCGATCTGCGAGTTTACAAGCTAATTCTACGCCACTGTAACCTGCACCGACGATCGCAACACGAATTTTTTCAGCATCTAATTCTTCTAAAACTCGGAGGCGTTCTTCGAGATGATAAGCATCTGTGATGGTACGGAAGGGGTAAGCATGGGTTTCTGCACCCGGAACTAAATCTAGGGGGGTTTCGCCACCTAAAGCCAATACTAAACGGTCATAGGAAATTCCGGGGCTATCTTGTAACTGTACCCTTTGCTTGTCGATGTCAATTTCGGAAACGGTTCCTTGATGAAAACGTACACCTGTGTTTTGCAGCAGTTCTTGGTATGGTGGGGCAATTTCCCAGGTTTGGAGTTCGCCGGTGAGGAGTTCATAGAGGAAGGGAGAGAAAAGAAAGCGATCGCTCTGATCTACTAAAATAATCTCAGGTTTTGCTGTAGTTTCCCAAGGTAGTTGGCTTAAACGCAGGGCGGTGTAAAGTCCGCCAAAGCCACCACCTAGTATACAAATTCTTGTAGTTGGTTCAGTCATGGTTTTTATAAGCAGCTAAATTCCAGCCAGGTAATTTACTCTTAGTGTAATGATTTATTGCGGTCTATTGCCATCAACCAACAATCCTGATATTTGCCCTCATGCAGATCATGACCGGGTAATAGCTTAATCTTCACAAACCCACATTTTTCATAGCAGCGAACAGCACGGGGATTTTTAACATTGGGATCAATGACAATTTTAACAGCTTCTAGTTCCTTAAAAATATAGTCTCTAGCAGCAGCAAGCACTTTTGTCCCAATTCCCTGATTCCAATATTTATTTTCACCAATAAATAAATCAATTGCATAGACATTATTGGTATCTTCCAGAGAATACATTTGTTGAATATGTTCTGGTAAATCATTGATTAAATAATATTGTAAATAGCCGATATCTATATCTTGATAAGAGAATATACAAGGGATAAGACGTTCTTTCCCTAAAATTCTGGGTTTATATATGGCAATAATTTTTTTTAAATCATAAGGATAATCTCTTCCTCCATAAAATGTTAAAACTTGCTCATCTGTACGCCATTTCTCCATTAATAAATAGTCATGTTTATCATCTTGCATGGGACGAATTTTGATTTCGTCTTTGGTAATTAGCATATTTATTTATTGTTTTTTCAGATTACCAAGTTACACGTTCTTGCCATTTTTCTAAGGTTTTAGCACTAATACCTGGTACTTTTTCTATATCTTGCAAGGATGTAAATTTTTGTTTTTGACGGGCAATAATTATCCTTTGGGCTAATTTCTTACCTACTCCTGGCAGGGTTTCTAATTCTGACTGGGTTGCTGTGTTGAGATTGACTGTTGTAGTTCCTACATTTTTAAGAGATGAAGGAGTTTGAATTTGAGGGCAATTTTTTACTTCTACATCAATTTTAGCTTGAATATTTGGTGGTAAACCTGGTTTTACTTTGGCATAAAGACGGTTGAATTCACGTTGATAATGCTCTGCAACTGTGGGATTTTCAATTACTACTAAAGTTTCATCATTACCGTTATTAGCAGCCTCTGACCAATTATGTGAACCTGTAATTACAGTTTTGTTATCAATGAGTGCAAATTTATGATGTAATAAATCGCCTTTTGCTAAAATTGGCACTCCAACTGTAGAAATAGGATTTTTCCAAGGATGATTATCAACTTCATATTTACAGTTATCACTCAAAGATAAACCCATCATATCTAAAGCTTCACTATAGGAACGATAGGCAAATTGAGGTTCAATTAAAGTGCGGATTTCTACATTTTTGCCATGACGATTTTCGAGAATATTGGCAAGTTTCTGATCAGAAAAGACAAATAATGCCATATCCACAGTTTTTGTACTGGCAGCTAACGTTTTAGCAATTAATCCATTACTAGAATTACTCCAAATCTGACTTGAGGAAGTAGGGGAAAAATGTATGGTAATTTTAGTATCACCTAACGTAATTTCTTTGGGTAGACGGACAGGCTTTTTTATTCCAAATTTACTATCTGGTTTTCCTCCTACCCCATCACCCCACATGATGTTAAACTCTTCTGTAAATAAAGTTGCTAATTCGGGACTATCAATTTTCAAGAAGTTATTGGCATTACCTAAACTGCTAGAATTACTAAAATCGCCTGAAGTGTCACTTAAGGTGAAATTTGCGGAAGTAATAATCACAAACCGATTATCAACAACTACAAATTTATGGTGCATTAAACTGCTACCTTTTGAACCATCAGCGGTATCATCTATCCAGGGAATTTGATTATTCTGGATAATTGCTAAGGCATCTCGTTGATTAATTTCCTCTGGTGTAATTTGATTGTCTTGGTTGATATCAGCAAATTTCCGAAATTCTTGATATCGTTCTTGTTCCCTTTTTTCTAGTTTCTGGACTTCAGTTGCTGTTAAACTACTCCAAGGACGAGAATAGTTATTTTCTAAAATTATCCTGACTTTCACCCCAGATTTTTGTTTTTCTGCTAATGCTTGGGCAATTTTGGGTAAACGCAATTCTTGTACTGCTATATCTATAGTATATTTCGCTTGGGATATAACATCTACAATCTGTTTTTCTAAATCATCCCCTAAGCGGGTTTGTTGTCGATAAGTTTCTGGATATTCAGATGATTGAGAATGATTGAAGTAAACTTGAATTAAAGGATCTTGGGGTAGTGGTGCTAAAAGCTGATTTGAAGACTGGACTTTTTGGCAACCGATAAGAGTAAAAAGTAATGAAAAGATATAAGATAGATATCTTTGGTGAGGGAAAATAGACACGGTAAGCTGTTAAGAGTGAATGAAAGGTTAACTTATTTATTATTCCCCAAAGGGTGTATGTCTAACAAAGTACTCATACTTAATAATTTCGGCGTAAGGATTCAGGATACAAAATATTTGATATAGCAGGGAACAGAAGAGAAAAATATTCTTCCTCCTGACTCCTTGACTCCTGACTCCTGACTCCTTGACTCCTGACTCCTGACTTCTGACATTTCGGCAATATTTAACCAGTGTGTTATCCCACTCAATTGTTGATTTTATGCAAATATATCTAGATTACAGTGCTACTACTCCCACTCGTCCAGAAGCGATCGCTCTCATCCAAACAATTTTAACTCAAGAATGGGGTAATCCTTCTAGTTTACACGAATGGGGCAACCGGGCTGCATTGGTTGTAGAAACAGCCAGAATGCAAGTTGCGGGTTTAATTAACGCTGTTCCCGAATCTATTATTTTCACTTCTGGGGGAACGGAAGCAGACAATTTAGCGATTATGGGGGTAGCGCGATGTTATCCAGTCCCCCAACATATCATCATTTCCACTGTAGAACATTCGGCTATTTCTGAACCGGCGAAAATGTTGGAAAATTGGGGTTGGGAAGTTACCCGTTTAGGTGTAAATCATCAAGGAAGAGTCAACCCTGAAGATTTAAAAGCAGCTTTGCGACATAACACCGTGTTGGTATCTGTGATTTATGGACAAAGTGAAGTTGGAACTGTCCAACCTATTGCAGAATTGGGGAAAATAACTAAAACACATGGTGCTTTGTTCCATACAGATGCAGTGCAAGTTGCTGGACGTTTACCTATAGATGTGCAGACTTTACCTATAGATTTATTGAGTTTATCTAGTCATAAATTATATGGTGCTTTGGGTGCGGGGGCGTTATATGTGCGTCCAGGAGTGGAATTAAAGCCGTTGCTGGGTGGAGGTGGACAGGAGGCTGGAATGCGTTCAGGGACTCAAGCAACACCCGCTATTGCAGCGTTTGGGGTGGCTGCGGAGTTAGCGGCACAGGAGTTAGAGACAGAAACAGGGAGATTGATACTTTTGCGCGATCGCTTGTTCACTAATTTAGCAGATGTTCCCGGTCTAATTCCCACCGGTGACAGAATTCACCGCCTACCCCATCATCTCAGTTTTTATTTAGAATATGCCGACGGAAAAAAAATCAGCGGTAAAACATTGGTACGTCAGTTAAATTTAGCCGGAATTGGGATTAGTGCAGGTGCTGCTTGCAATAGTGGAAAATTAAATCCTAGTCCGATTTTATTAGCAATGGGTTATTCTCAAACAGCAGCTTTGGGAGGAATTAGATTAACTTTAGGAAAACAAACAACAGTAGCAGATATTGATTGGACTGCGATGGTTTTAAAACAGGTTTTACAAAGACTAACACAGGATTTATACCCATCTAAATATTACTAATAGGTTGTTGAGATTGCCTATTACCAGTAGTCATAAATTTACCCTTTTTAAAATTTATAATTAATTTATACTCACTCTACAATAGTCATTCATCTACCTAAAAGCTGAGGGAAAAATATCAAGGCTGCTATTGCAGCCTCAAGCATTTATAATTCCCACTTGCTACTTTTATGGCTTGGTTTATCTAGCCAGAGAATGATGTCTGTTGGCTTATTTATGCAGGAGGTTGGTTTTCGTCACCGGTTCGTGAATATCGAAATTCTAGTTCATTTTCCTGTTCTCTACGTCCTTGATGCACAATCGGGCAAAACTTTGTATTAGCACTCATGCAATCCATATGTGGTGTTTTCGCGCACACTAATAATAGTCCACCCAACATCAACAATAAGCCACAAATTGCTGCTGTCTGTATTCCAGAAATTTCTAGCGCACCGTGAACAACTACCTCTCTGAGAACAGAAACAATTGTTACTTCGACTGCTACACCAACAGCAATACTATGCTCTTGTAAGTAAACCATGAGTAGTCGAAATAACTCAACTAGAATCAACACAAATAACATTTTAGCTGTTACTAGTTTGTAGTCTAGTGACTGACTGAGAGAAACAAATATCCCCCACAATTGTACTAACATGACTGCAAACAAGGATAAACAGAGGAAAATGACAATTAAGTCTTGGAAGGCCTCCATGTTACGAACAATTGCATGACGATCTAACCAGCGGTCAAAAAATAAAAATCGACTCTTGAAGCGTTTCTGCGTATACATTTTCATTCCTATTGGGATTCAGACCACACCAGCCAGTTCACCCAATTAACTTATTTTTACGTAACATTAATGGTTTACGCCTCAGCGTGGGTTGTTATTTAAATTGTTATTTAAATTGTTATTGAAGTTTTGTGCTTGTATTAACAATTGTTCAGCATTTATCGCCCATTGGGAATTACTCTGATTTTTATATAAATCTCTGGCATATTGGAATACTTTCACTGCTTCTGAATATTGCTTTAATTGTATAAAAACTAATCCTGCACCATAGTAGGGATCTGCATAATTGGAATTTACTTCGGCTGATTTTCTAAAAGCTGCTAATGCTTCATTAAATTTGCCCTGATTAAACAAAATTGAACCAAGATTGTAATGAGCCTCTGCATATCTGGGATTTATGGCTATTGCCTTGCTAAAGGCTTCCTTTGCTAATTGAACTTTACCCTGTTGCAAATAAGACATCCCTAAATGGTAGGCTGGTTCTGGAGAATTCTGACTATATGTGATAGCTTTTTGAAAAGATGCGATCGCACTCACCCAGTCCTTTTGCAGTTCTTTCACCAATCCCAAGTTATAATGGGCAAAGCCCAGTTGCGGATCTAGCTGTAGCGATCGTTGCAAATAATCAACTGCTAACTGTAAATTATTCCCTTCTAACAACGCACCTCCTAGATTAGCAAAAGCCGGAGCAAATTGCGGATCTGCTTGCGTCGCTTGATAAAATGCATCTGCTGCTGGTTGCAGTTGTCCAGCTTGTCGCAGTGCTAACCCTAAATTATAGTGCGCCGGTGCTAACGTCGGATCTACTTGAATTGCTTGACGAAAAGCGGTAATTGCATCTTGCATATTTCCCCCTTGAATCGCCTGTAAGCCTCGATTTAACCAGTCTAACGCCGCTTGACGGGTAGTTTGAGCTAAAAAAGACCTAATCCTCCAGCCACCTTTCTCCTTGTAGGAAAGAGGTTTTATATTCAATTGAGTTGAATTGACTGGGGGAGAAGTTGAAATAACTGGACTAATATTTACATTTAGTACCAGCAAACTGACAATTCCAATTAGAGAATATTGTTTTAATGATAATGTCATACATTTACTAGATAGAAAATATTGTGACAAACAAATTATATCAATATCATCCCGGCGGCTTTTAAACAAGCTGCAAGATTAGCAATGCAGACGGGTATACCTCAAGCGGAAATGCAGAATTTTATTGTAGAATTGCGATCGCTCACATTAGGCGTTGGTTCTTTCCATTGGAAGATTCATCTCCAAGAAGTACCAGAAAAGCTGGCTGAACGCATTCTCACTAATGGTAATAATAGCGGAAATAGTTAAACCTCGTTCCCAGTCTCTGACTGGGAATGCTATCAGGAAGGTTCTACCTTTAGCAATACCTTGTCCAAATTGGAAAAAACCTTGATTTGTAGGTTGGGTTGAAGCATGAAACCCAACAAATGCGTTGGGTTGCGCTGTCGCTTAACCCAACCTACAGAAAATGGACAAGGTATTGTTTAGTAGTTATTTTATCTTCTTTAGACATAATTAATATTAATCATCATTACCAAAAATCACACAAGGACTGTCAACTTCTACCGCTGGAGTAAAGGAATTACAAAAAATAACAGTAACACAATTAACCTCAAATTCATCAGGGTGGGTGCATTTCATCTGCATAAAAAAAGCACAGTCTTTACAAATACTCCGACATGACATTGGTTGTGAATAAATGGAGTCTGACATTAATCAAAATCCTGAGAATGACATAAGTCCAGATTTCACCCGTTGGCAGTATAATAATTGCATTATTATCTTGCATTTATAGTAAGTCAAATACAAATCAAAACTTTCAAATGACTGAACAAAACCCACAAACTTGGTATATTGTCAAGCGCAAATCTGAAAAATGCGAAATCATCCCCAGCCCACAATTTGAGGACAATAACCCAGAAATAATCGAGAAGTGGGGACCTTTTAATTCAGAAGAAGAATCTTTAGCTCGGCGTGTAGGGTTAATTAGGGCTGGAAAATGCCAACCCGTTTAATTTTAGATTTCTTTGAGATTTGAGATTTTGAATTTAATTATTTTTTGTTGTCGTAGTATTTTGAGCAGCTTTTTTACCCAAAATTTCCACCGCTTTGGCAAATTGAGGGTCTTCTAAAGTAGCTAATTTATCCCGTTCCCGCAACCATAAATTTTCTTTTTGGGCATCGGTTAAATCTATGACTACATCTGGATCAATACCATGCTTGTTAATATCTTTACCGCTGGGGGTGTGATATTTGGCAATTGTGACTGCTAATCCTGAACCATCTTCCAAAGGCCGTACAGATTGCACTAAACCCTTACCAAAGGTTTGTGAACCCACAATAACAGCACGCTTATTATCCTGCAACGCGCCTGATAGAATCTCACTAGCACTAGCAGAACCCTTATCCACCAAAACCACCAATGGTTTCGTTGTCAAAGCACGTCCCCTGGCTATTTCCCGTTCTTGCTCACCTTGACGGTCAATAGTAGAAACAATTATTCCCCTATCTAACCACATCCGGGCAATGTCTACACTGGAGAATAATAAACCGCCAGGGTTGCCACGCAAATCCAAAATATAGCCAGATACTTTTTTAGCTTCTAACTTAGTAATTGCCTCTTTCATTTCCTTACCAGCATTGGCGCTGAATTGATTCAGGCGAATGTAGCCAAGATTACCAGCGGGAGTTTGCTTCTCAGAATACTTAACTGGATGAATTTCAATTCGCGCTCGTGTGATATTAAACTGTTTTTTCTGGCCATTACGCTGAATTGTTAGCTTAACAGGCTTTCCTGGTTCACCACGAATTAAGGATACAGCCTGGTTAGTGTCCATCCCTGTAGTGCTTTTGCCATCAATATCCAGAATGATATCCTTAGCCAGAATCCCTGCTTTGAAGGCAGGTGTATCTTCAATTGGAGCAATCACAACCAATTGTTTAGTTTTTTCATCTTGGCTAATCGTGATACCAATACCTGTGAGTTCTCCAGAAGTATCAACCTGCATACTCTTGAATTCCACTGGGTTCATAAACCGGGTGTAAGGGTCTTCAAGCTTCTGAAGCATTTCCCGGATGGACTTATAAGCTTCCTCTTGATTAGTGTAGGACTTGCTTAAATATTCCTTACGAACAGCCTGCCAATCTACCTGATTAAAAGTGCCGTCTACATACTGGCGATGAACAATCTGCCAAACTTCATCTATCAATTCCTTGGGACTTGCTTTAAATAAAGCCTGACCACGAGAATGAATACCAAGACCAGTAACCGCAATTGTAGAAAGCGTCACTGCCGTAGCACCTAAAATAAGCCTACTTTTTGTAATCACCATAATGACAGCTGTGTCAGAGGGAAAATTTATAGTCAGTATGCCCAATCTAACACAGGGATTGGTAATTGGAGGCAGAAGGTAGGGGAAGCAGGGGGAGAATTATCTATAACCTCTTCCTAGTTCCCAGTCCTTTTAAGGATCTACCCAACGGTCATCTGCTTTAATGAGGTTGATTAACTCCTCTACACCTTGATTTTCGGGAACTTTTTTAATTTCTTCTCTGCCACGATATAAAGAAATGTAACCGGGAGTTTTACCGACATAGCCATAGTCAGCATCAGCCATTTCTCCGGGTCCATTGACAATACAACCCATTACGGCAATATCTAAGCCTGTTAAATGTTTGGTAGCTTCTCTGACTGTGTGTAGCACTTCTTCTAGATTAAATAGAGTTCTTCCGCAAGAAGGACAAGCGACATACTCAACCATTGTTTTCCGCAAACCTAAAGCTTGCAGAATGCTGTAACAGACAGGAATTTCTTTTTCTGGTGCTTCTGTTAAAGAAACGCGAATTGTATCACCAATACCATCAGCTAATAGTGTGGCAATTCCGGCTGTAGATTTAATTCTGCCATATTCCCCATCACCTGCTTCTGTTACGCCCAGGTGTAAAGGATAGTCCATACCCAAGTCGTCCATACGCTTGGCCATTAAACGATAAGCAGCTATCATCACCGGAACCCGTGAGGCTTTCATGGAAATTACCAAGTTATGAAAGTCCAAAGATTCACAAATACGAATAAATTCTATAGCTGATTCCACCATTCCTTCGGGGGTGTCACCGTAGGTAAATAGCATTCTTTCAGCTAGAGAACCGTGATTTACCCCAATTCGCATTGATTTACCTTGATCTCGCAAGGAAATTACCAGAGGTGCTAAGGTTTCGCGGATTTTTTCACCAATTTCGTTAAATTCAGTTGGGGTATATTCGGTTCTAGTGGTATTAGGTTTTTCAAATACATACAATCCTGGATTAATTCGCACCTTTTCGATATGTTTGGCGACTTCCAAGGCGATTTTCATCCCGTTGTGATGTACGTCGGCGACAATTGGCACATCACGGTAAGTTTTAATTAATTTCTGTTTAATTTCCGCCAACGCTTTGGCGTGTCCTAGACTGGGAACTGTAACGCGGACAATTTCGCAGCCTATTTCATGGAGACGACGAATACCGGCTACAGAACCATCAATATCTAAGGTGTCTTCATTAATCATAGACTGCACCACAACGGGGTAGCCTCCCCCAATGGTGACATCTCCCACCTTTACAGGACGGGTTTTGCGGCGTTTGATGGTGGTATCAAAGGCAGGTTCAGTGGATGTGGTGTTGATAGTTTCCAGAGTCGGCAGAGTTTGCATAATCTAAATAGGTAGATTTTCTGTAGCTAAAATATCAGATTGCAAGGGGTTCTGCTTCTCAGATTGCCATAGTTGGGGCTATTTTGGGGGATTGATCGGGGAAAAAATTGAGAAATTGGCGATACTTACGGTGAGTGTTTAGGGTAGCGATGAGAAGAAATGCGATCGCACTGACTCAGAAAATAAATCTTCCTTATCTTCTTGTTGATTATCTTTTTGAGTTGCACGTATCCATCTGAAGCATTCAGTTGCGAAAGAGACAGGTTTAGCAGCTTGAAGAACTTCTCTACATAATTCAAGCTTTTCATCTGATGTATCAAGTCTTGTAATTAAACTGCTAACTAAAATTCCAGCTTTAGTAAAAACTGTGTCAAAAGAATAAAGTGTTTCAGGTTTTGGGAAGTAATCTCCCATTTGAGCTAAAGCTAAAGCCAAGTTGTGAGAGGCTGATGATGATAGTTTATCAAGTTTTCTAAACATTTCAGCAAGAAACGAATCTATACTTGAATTTTGCTCATTTGTGAGCTTCTTAATTTCAAGAATGATGTTGGAGACACTAGCTGTATTTAGTTGATTCAGAAACTTTATCAGGCTTTGATCTGAAATATCGTCTTCAGCAATACTGTATGCAAAATATCTTTGGAAATAACGAGATGATGCTATACGTTTTTCTTCAGTCCATGTCTTTTGCCAGTCTTGCCCATGATGAATAGTTCCTAGTATCCCGGTCAATCGAGGAAATAATTCCTTTAGTAAATTCTTGGCACATATTTGAGATTCTTGACTTAAATCAGAAATACTCTGATCTATCAAGTCAATTATTAGCTTTTTGATTTGTTCAAAGTCTGCACCTTGATCCAAAATTGTGCCAAGAAAATAACTTGATTTTTCTTTTATAGAGTTATACAGCTTAGGATAGAAAGCTTTTACCCCTTCAATAAGTAACAAATCAACTATATTTACTTCTCCTTTAAGAAGTGGAATAGAGAAAGTGATTATATTAGCATACCTTTGGGCAACTCTTGGTGGTTCCATAGATTCCAAATACAATGCTGCTTGAGTCATGTCGTGATGCTATTACTTCAGCAATTCGTTGAGAAAATGGGAGCCGCTTAAATTCGTCCAATGCAGGATCTAAAATAGGAGTATCCGGGAACATTATCTTTTCTCTAAATTTATGTGAAGTGCTATTATAAGGGATCGAAATAGTTTTCAATTATATTGCGATCTCTCTATTATACTTAGTATAATATAAATACATAGCAAATCACTGTTGCATATTAAGTTCTTATTACTCCTGATCGAAATCACCTTTTAACACTATGGTGACAAAATGACACCATAGTGTTAAAATTAAATTTCACACACATTCAAAATCAGCTATGTCTTCCACTTCTTCTGTTAATGATGCAAGGGTGACAGCAAGGATTTCCTCTCAGGTAAAGGAAACTTTGGAACAAGCAGCAGCCCTATCTGGAGCGACTTTAAACCAATTTTTGGTTCAGTCAGCCCTCAAAGAAGCTCACAAAATTCTAGAAGCAGAACGGGTAATTAACTTATCCGAACAAGATGCTGATACAGTTTTTAGCCTAATTGAAAATCCTCCTGAACCTAATTCAGCTTTAAAAGCTGCCGCTGTTAAACATCAAGAATTTTTCCGTGAAAATCATTGAGCTTCTGCATAAATCCCATAACCGCGAAAGTTTTAATTGTGGTAATGAGATACTAAACCAATTTCTGATACGCACTGCACGTCAGCATATTCAAAAAGGGATTTCTCGAACTTTTGTTTTAGTTGAAACAGAAAACTCTAAAACCATTATTGGTTTTTTTACTTTGTCTATTTGTGAGGTAACAACCGAAAAGTTACCACCGCAGCTTGCTAAAAAATACCCTACAAAAGTTCCTGGTGTCAAACTTGCTCGTTTAGCTGTTTCTCAAGACGTGCAAGGGCAAGGAATAGGTGAAATTCTGATGATTGAGGCAATGAAACGAGCTTTGGTAATTGCTGATAATGCAGGAGTAATTGGTCTATTTGTTGATGCTAAAGACGAAAAAGCTCAAACTTATTATCAACGTTATGGTTTTATTAGTCTCGTCGATGTTCCTTTAGAAATGTTTTTACCTCTGGAAACTGTTAAACAACTATTTTGAAAATGAAAAACAGTGTCATTTTAAAATTACAATTTTTCGCAGCTATAAAAACTAAGCTTAAAACTAAATCATGAACACCCAAAACCCAAACCAACTCTCCATACCCCCACATTTCAACCCCTCAAAAGTCTGTGAAGTATACCGCGTACCTTACCAACAACGCGCTGATGAAGCAGAAGTATTTGCAAAACAACAAAATATCCAACCAGCTTCTACAGATAAAGACCGCATTTGTCTATTATTAATAGATGTCCAAAACACATTTTGTATCCCTGATTTTGAATTATATGTAGGTGGACAAACTGGAACTGGTGCAGTTGATGATAATAAAAGATTGTGTGAATTCATTTATCGCAACTTGGGGGTAATTACAAAAATTGTTCCTACGCTGGATACTCACTCAGCGATGCAAATATTTCATCCTATTTTTTGGATAAATGCAGATGGAAAACACCCGACACCAGCAGCAACAAACATTGCACCCGCAGATATAGAAAAGGGAATTTGGCAAGTTAACCCAGCAGTTGCTAATAGTGTGACAAATGGCGATTATGAGTTATTAAAAAAACAAGCTTTTCATTATGTGAAACAACTTAGCCAAGATGGGAAATACCCGCTGACAGTTTGGCCTTATCATTCTATGTTAGGGGGAATTGGTCATGCTTTGGTTTCATCGGTAGAAGAAGCGGTATTTTTTCATAGTATCGCTCGTCAAAGTCAAACTCAATTTGAATTAAAAGGTGAAAACCCTTTAACAGAGAATTATTCTATTTTACGTCCAGAAGTTTTAACTGGATTTGACGAAAAGCCAATTGCTCAAAAAAATACAAGTTTAATTAAACAACTTTTAGAATATGATGCGGTGATTATCGGTGGACAAGCTAAAAGTCATTGTGTTGCGTGGACAATTGATGATTTATTAACTGAAATTAATCAGGTAGATAGCACCCTAACAAATAAAATCTATATACTTGAAGATTGCACTTCTCCTGTTGTGGTTCCGGGTGTAGTTGACTATACAGAATCAGCTAATGCAGCATTTTCCAGATTTGCTGAAGCAGGAATGCACGTTATTAAATCAACTGAAGAATTGGTAATTGGTAATTGGTAATTGGTAATTGGTAATTGGTAATTGGGAAAACCTTTTACCCAGTCCCCAGTCCCCAGTCCCCAGTCCCCAGTCCCCAGTCCCCAGTCCCCAGT
>NZ_JAYGGY010000008.1:0-89190 GCF_034931625.1 Anabaena cylindrica UHCC 0172
ATATTGATGCACTAATATATTATTTTGTCAAGATAATTTAGATGCGTTTCCCCTGCATTTAGTTGTAACTAACTTGATGACGTTATTTTAAAGTGAGTTATTGTGTGCATAAATAAATGGTGCAAAATAAAAGGATAATAAAATTCATTATTACCCCTTTTTCTTACTGTATTTATTTGAAGTGGTGTTATTTGCATTTTGATAATGCAGTTAAAACTCAGGTACTTGAACCTGTCTTATTGTACCTGCGTAATGTTTCATAATTATTTCAGGTGAATTACCTACCCATTTAGCAACCTGTACCACACTCACACCTGTTTCTAAGCAATTTGTGATAAACGTATGTCGTGTATGGTATTGGGGACGGTAAGGAACATTTAACTCAGATAATACAGTTTTCCAGGCTCGATTAAGGAAGTTATGAGCATCAATTAAACCGCCCTTGGGAGCTTTAAAGACTGGTGTATCTGCATTAGGATTACTTAGTTTGATAGAAAGTAACAACTCTTTGAGTGATTGATTAATAGGGAATTTACGGCTTTTATGAGTTTTGGTATCTTTACGATTACCTTCTACAACTGCTTCACTGAAAGTAATTAATGTTAGATTATTATTTATGTGTCCCCAATTTAACCCTATAGCTTCAGAAGTCCTACAACCCGTCATAAACAGAAATCTGACATAATTTGTGTAGTGATTGTAGTACATATTCCTCTCAAAAGCTGCAATAATCTGTTCTTGCTCACCTTTATTAAATGGGTTAATTGTTTCATCTTCATCTTTTACAGCTACTCTTACCTTCTGTGACATCCCCACGAATGGGTTATTACTAATCAACTCAGAATCTATTGCCCAATCACAACAAGCTTTTAATTGAGTTAAAACACGCTTTGTTGCATTAGGCGTTAATTTTTCCAGCAAGAAATCTCTGATTATTACCGCTTCAGAAAGCTTATGTGTTGGTAAACTGGCAATATGGTTTCTAGTCTTCTTAAAATCCTTATTAATCGTGGTGATACTCAAAGTCTTAGACTTATAAGTTGTGTATTTATCCCATAACTCAATCAATGTTGGTTGTTGTTGAATTTCTGTTGTTGTAATAAGGGTTAAATGAACTTGAGGTTTATATTTAGCTAACGTCGGGTCAAAGCGTTCAAATGCAATATCTGATTCTATCTGTTTCGCTTTAGCCTCAGCAAGCTTGCGATTTTCTGATGTATCTGACATCCCCAAAGTGAGGTATTTTTGTTTCCCCCCAAACAGGTGACGTGGTAAACGCAGTCTGAGTCTGTCTTGGAACGTTTCGACACCGACTGAACCTTTTGATGCTTTTTGTTCCACCTTCATTACCATATCTTTCCATCCTTCTGACTATGCTTTGTCCTCTGCTCTATATCATCATAGTCAATTCATAGTCAAAGTCAAGCCCAAAAATGCAAAAAATCCCACTAGAAATTTACTTAATTCCAGTAGGATTTATCAAAATACCTTTGCTTACAAGGCTTTCAGCTATTTTATTGAATATGCCAGGAACGAGACTTGAACTCGTGACACGAGGATTTTCAGTCCTCTGCTCTACCAACTGAGCTATCCCGGCGCGGGCTTTTTTTATGTTCGCCACGATTACTAACAATAGCAAAGTAATAAGAATTTGTCAAGTAGATTATAAAAGAAACTTTTAAGCTGCTTTTATCCCTAACTTTACCCAGGAGAAAACTAGGACGAACACTAGGAACTGAACGAGAACTATACTGGGGCCGGAAGCCAGGTTAAACACGCCAGAAACCATAATTCCCACGATGCTACTGCTAGAACCGACAATCACTGACAGGATGAGAAAGCTAATAAAATGGTGACTCATCAGTTTAGCGGTGGAAGCAGGAATCACTAAAAAGGCATTCACGAGTAAAACACCAACGGCTTTAATTGCCACTGCGACGGCTAAAGATAGTAAAACGACAAACCCATAACGATACAATTGAACGGGAACGCCTTGTACTTGGGCAACATCGGGGTTAAGGGTTAACAAAATTTGCGATCGCAATGTTGATAATAAAAAAATACTGCTACCTACAAGTACTACCAGTGTCAAAATTAAATCTGTGGCATCAATCGCTAAAATATCGCCAAACAGTACAGCCATCAAGTTACCGCGATATCCCTTAATCATGCTGGTAAGGATGACACCGATTGCTAATGCCCCTGACAGGACTATACTAAGAACGCTATCACTAGCTAAATCTGTTTTGTCAATTAAGTAGAGGACAATTACACCAAAAACTAAGGTAAACGGCAATAACATCCAAGTAGGATTTGTATTTAATAACACACCTAATGCTACGCCTACTAATGCTGCATGACCCACAGCATGACTGAAAAATGACAATTGGCGCAAAGTGACAAAACAACCCAGCAATCCCCCTAATATTCCCATTAATACAGCACCGATCATGGCACGTTGCATAAAGGGAAACTGTAATAAGTTCACCAAATCGTCACTATTCGTAATAGCTAATAAGATGCTTTGAACATCAGTCAATAAATTCATATCTGCGCTTTTATGATTCTTTTGGCTGTGGCGTAAACAGATTATTTTTTATTTCATCAATAAACATTCTATTCTAGTTCATAATAACTATATGGAAAGTTAAAAATTATATTTTCTCTATAAATAAATTGATTTAACAACAACCCATGATTCAATCTAATTCGCAAAGTACCTTGGATAGTAATATTCTTCAATCCTTGCCAGATGAAATTCTGAGTACTGAAAAAGCTCAACGCATGGCAGAATTTTTTAGTTTTCTAGGAGATGCTAATCGCTTACGAGTTCTCTCTTTATTAGCTAATAAAGAATTTTGTGTGAGCGATTTAGCAGCATTACTAGAAATGAGTGAATCTGCTGTTTCACATCAACTGAGAAACTTACGCGTTATGCGTTTGGTTAGTTACCGCAAACAAGGACGTAATGTATTTTATCGTCTCCATGATAGTCATGTTTTTCATCTTTATCAGTCTGTGGCTGAACATTTAGATGAAAAAGATTAGGTAATTGGTAATTAGTAATTGGTAATTGGTAATTGGTAATTCTTCTCCTGACTCCTGACTCCTGACTCCTGCCTCCTGACTCCTGCCTCCTGCCTCCTGACTCCTGACTCCTGACTCCTGAATTCTGCTGTAATTTAGTGATGATGTTGGTAACGACTAAAACCTGGCCCATAGGTTGCTAAAAGGTTTTGCGGTGAAAGGGCAATTTCTGGCTTTCCAGTACAGACAAGAGTTTGGTTAAGACAAAGGACGCGATCGCAATGACGGTTTACCATATCAATATCATGGGAAACCTGTAAGACAGTCCAACCCTCTTCCCGCTTTAATTCATTTAGCAAAGCATAAAAATCAGCCGCACCCTGCATATCTACCCCAGCAAAAGCTTCATCAAGTACCAACAATTTTCGTGGTGTTACCAAACAATAAGCCAGCAATACCCGTTTCAGTTGACCACCACTAAGAGTCCCAATGGCTTGATTTCTCAAACGATAAATATCTGTCCGCTGTAAAGCTGCTGCTATTGCTGTAGTTTTTTCTCGGTGATTTTGCCAAAAATTTGCAAATAAGGAATGTTTACTGTCATCTATTCCTAATCCTACTAACTCACTTACAGAAATAGGAAAACTACGATCAAAAATAAAGTTTTGTGGCATATAGCCCAATAAATGACGTAAACTTCCTAATCTGGAAATTGGGCGACCAAAGATTTCAATCTTCCCAGCAGTGCGAGGAATCAAATCGAAAATAGCTTTAACTAAAGTACTCTTACCTGCGCCATTTGGCCCTACTATAGCTGTATCTGTTCCTGGAAATAATTCAAAGGAAACATCGCGTACAGCTAGAAATTTCCCTTGATAGATAGTTAACCCTTCTACTCTTAATATCGGCAATGTCATTGCTTGCTGGTCGTCAGTCATCGAATTTTAAATTATTAGAAATTACTCACACTGATTTTGAACCCAAATACCCAGATGTCTAATTATTAAATTACGTTAGTGCAGCCTGCGGTCTGCACTCTTACGAATTATTTACACCCTGTTGATAAATTTTGTAAATTGGTTTTCATTGCCTGAAAATAATATTGCGGATTTGTGTCACCATTTTCTAAAGAATTTAGAGGATATAAAGTTAATTTTAAATCTTGAGAAAGGCTGGTCAGTAATTTGTTATCTACTCCTGGTTCACTAAATAAGGCTTTCACCTGATATTTTTTCACTGCATTGATAGCTTTCTGCACATCCGCTGGTGAAAGTTGGTCTTCAGGAATTTCTACAACTGCTACTTGCTTAAGATTATAGCGTGTGGCTAAGTAAGGAAAGGCATCATGAAAAGTGATAAAGGTGCAATTAGGAGTTTGTTGTAAAGTCTGCTGAAATTCATTATTTAAGTTGTCTAATTCCTGAATATAAGCCGCAGCATTGGTTTGGTAAGCTTCTTTATTTCCAGGATCAGCAGTAATTAATCCATCTCGAATATTAATTACCTGCTGTTTAGCCAAAACTGGATCTAACCAAACATGAGGATTACCTTTTGCGTGGTCATGTTTGTCATCGTGGTCATGGTCTTGATCTTTTATTTCCTCTACTGGAGAAATTTCATTTATAACTTTAATACTTTTACTGGCATCAATTTCAACTAATTGAGGATTTTGGGCATTTTTAACTGTATCTGTGAGAAATGTCTCCAACCCTAAGCCATTTTTTACCAACACATTAGCAGTTGCGATCGCTTTTACATTATCCGGTGTGGCCTGATAATCATGTATATCAGTCCCCGGTGGTACTAAAATTGCTACATCTGCCACATCCCCAGCAATTGCTTTAGTAAACAAATACACAGGTAAAAATGTTGCCACAACTTTGGTTTTTTCTGACTGTTTTACTGCCAACTCTTCAGCGCGTTTATCTGTATTAGTCCGTGCTTGGCTACAACCAGAGGCAATTGATAATATAAATAGCGTGATTATAAGCAGAATTTGCCTTTTTGGGCTACTTCCTCTAAATTTTATACCAGTATTAGTCATTTTGCTTGTCGGTATCAAGGATATTTGACGCATTTGTATCAATAGTTTTGATTAAAAATCCTACTCATTATACATTATAATTAGAATAATAATCATTATCATTCAATACTGACAATCACTATGATGCAAAATTTGCAAAATGCCTTAATTTTAAGTAATCTAAAATACATTTTTTCCAGGCATACTACTTTATAGTACGTTTCTTAAGTGCTAGGAGTTTTTTTACTACAAAGTTAAAAACTTTGCTTGTCTCTGCTAATATACTTAAAATCGTTTTTGTTCAGGAGTGCTAAGTAACCCATAGGGAAACGAGAGAGAAAAAGATGCTTTGTGTCTTGTTGCCAACCATCTTGACACAACTCTTAATATTCTCTATGGCGTTGGGGTTTTAGATCAATTTGATACTGATGTGAAATGTAAATGGGTGTGTGGAAAAATGCATAAAATATTGAATAATCTTGCTAGTCCAGCGATTTGCGGTGTAATGCTATGTGTGAATACATCTGTTTGGGCTGGAGAAGCACCAGTAACAACAGAACCTAGTGAAGCATTAGCCGTTTCTAGTTTAGAAAAAGAAGTTAATAAATCTTCTCAACAAGATTTAATGTCCCAAGTTACCTCCGTATCCCAGCTATCGGACGTACAACCCACAGATTGGGCATTCCAAGCTTTACAATCTTTGGTTGAGCGTTATGGTTGTATTGCAGGGTATCCCAACGGTACTTATCGTGGTAATCGTGCCATGACAAGGTATGAATTTGCAGCCGGTTTGAATGCTTGTTTAGATCGGGTGAATGAACTAATTGCTACAGCAACTGCTGATGGGGCGACAAAACAAGATTTAGCGACAATTCAAAAACTGCAAGAAGATTTTGCTGCTGAATTAGCAACCTTAAGAGGTCGTGTAGATGCACTAGAAGCGAGGGCTAGTGAGTTAGAAGCTAATCAATTTTCTACTACTAGTAAATTGCAAGGGCAAGTTGTCGGAGTTATTAGCGATGTTTTTGCTGGTGACAATGTTAACGGATCAACTACAGACAAAAATACAACTCTGGGTGTCAGGGCGCGGATTGAGTTTGTCAGCAGTTTTACTGGTAAAGATACGCTGTTTACCAGAATTGAGGCCAATAATATTAACAGCCCTAATATTAATACACCAGAGGGCAATTTGTTTTTTCAAGGTCCTAATGGTGATACCAATGCTTACTTAGGTACACTTTGGTACAAATTCCCCATAGGTGAAAAGACACAGGTAATAGCTATTGCTGAAGGTGGTGCAGCTGACGATGTTACCAATACAATTAATATCTTTGATGGTGATGGGGCGTTTGGTGCTTTGTCCACTTTTGGTACACGCAACCCGATTTATGGACAACTAGGTAGTAAAGGACTGGGAATAAATCACCAGTTTAGCAAGAAAGCATTACTAAGTTTAGCCTATTTGAGTAGTAATGCTAATGACCCTAGTGCGGGAAATGGTTTATTTGATGGTCCCTATGGTGCTTTGGCGCAGTTGACATTTAAACCAAGCGATCGCATTTCCCTTGGTCTAACATACATCAATTCCTACAAACAGCCATTAGTCACAGGTAGTAATCTGGCAACCTTCCAAGACTTGGATACAAATCTAGATGGCAATTCAGAAGCATTTTCCAGTAATTCTTACGGTGTGCAAGCATCTGTAGGTATTAGTGAAAAATTTGTTTTAGGTGGTTGGGCTGGATATACCAAGAGTCAGGTCTTAACAGGTACAAAGGGAGATATTGACATTTGGAACTATGCTGTTACTCTCGGTTTCCCCGACTTGGGCAAAAAAGGTAACTTGGCTGGTGTGATAGTCGGTATGGAACCGAAAGTTACAAGTTCCAGCTTTGGAGTAGAAGATAGCGATACCTCATATCATATTGAGGCATTTTATCAATACAAAATTAGCGACAATATCACCATTACCCCAGGTGTGATTTGGCTAACAGCACCAGATCACAACAATAATAATGATGATGTGTTCATTGGGGCGCTGAGAACCACCTTCAGTTTCTAAGTTCCAAGATCACAAAAAATTTAAGGGTAGAGACTTTCTACGGAACGTCTCTACAAAGGTTTTTAGGGAAAACCTAACCACAGCTAAATAAGAGTTTGAAAGTTTTCGTTGTAGATCCTAACAGAAAAAGACTAGCCTCCCACAGCTAGTCTTGCTAAAAAAAATGTTGTTCGCGTTGTCTTCTCAATAGAGTCAAAACCAAATTGCGCGTTCCCAAATTGTAACGGGCAACTTTTATTAACAAGATTGTAACAGCCAGTACAGTTTTTTCATAAAAATATATCAAAAAATATCTGTCCGCAGGTGGGTAGCTTTTATATTCCCAGGTAGATGCTTAAAAAGGCAGAAGGCATGACTAATCTTACTCAATTTATAATAGACAGCTGGTGGGAATAGAAAAAGTCTCAATCATAAATTTATGAATATTTGTCTAGAAATCTTGATAAATGGTGCTAGAAGTGGGAATTTAGTGAGTTTTCCGACAGACACAGTTCCCGCATTAGCTACTATCCCAGAAAAAGCAGAGTTGATTTATGCGGCTAAACAACGCAGTTTAGATAAACCTTTAATTTTGATGGCTGCTAGGGCTGATGATTTGTGGGCTTATGTGCAAGGTAGCGAGATAGAACATCAAATCTGGCAAGAGGTAGTTGCTAAATATTGGCCTGGTGGGTTGACTTTAGTATTACCAGCCAGTGACAAAGTTCCTACAGTTATGAATCCTGTTGACCCCACAACCATTGGGATTAGAGTACCAAATAATGCGATCGCTCAAAATATTTTGGCGCAAACCGGACCACTAGCTACTACTAGCGCCAATTTATCAGGTCAGCCACCATTACAAACAGTAGCCGCAATTCAAGCTGCCTTTCCAGGGGTGATAACTCTAGAATCGACTGCATATCAAGGGCTGAGTGTACCTTCCACTGTTGCTAAATGGACAGGGCTGAATTGGCAAATTTTGCGACAAGGTGGCATTAAGTTAGATAATTCAGGTACTTAACTGTACAGGTGAAACACTGCCGCAATATGAATTTAGATAACTGGCTATATTTGGGAATAGGAATAGTACTAGGATTGCTTATAGGCTCTTTATTAGCGCGGTTATTAACACCTGCAAACCCAGAAACCGAAATACAAGATATCCCCCTACTTTTACAAGAACAGGTGAAGCAAAGCCAACTGGCCTACCAAATGGCACAGGAAATGAGCCAGTTTAAAGCGGGTTTTTTGGCACGGATTACCCACGAATTGCGATCGCCCCTCAATGGTTTAATCGGACTACATCAGTTAATTTTGCACGACTTGTGTGAAAATCCAGCAGAAGAGAGGGAATTTGTCGCCCAAGCATATGAGCGATCGCTAAAACTGCTAAAAATGATAGATGAAATCCTCAGCGTCTCCAGAACAGAACACGGTACGAATAAATTAAATATTCAGCCTCTACAACTCACCCAAGTTTTACACGAAGTTCATCAACTAACTTATATGTTAGCGGCAAATCGGAATTATCCCTTTACCGTCTCACTTCCCAAACCAGAAATTTATGTTCTTGCAGATATGCGCTGGTTACGCCAAATATTGGTAAATTTAGTAGACACCACAATCTCTCAAATAGAAGAAGGCAGTATTTGCATCGCTACTAGTATTGTATCTACAAATAATACTATTCATATCTGGCTAGATGTCCCCACTCATGCTGTCATATCCAGTGAACCAGTAGACTTGATTGCATCTGAACAGACGACAAATCAAGAAAATACCGATCTATCATCAGGAATGAAGTTATTACTTAATCAAACGTTATTAGCAGTAATGGGAGGAAAGCTAGAGATTTTACCCTCTCCCACCACAGATTCCACCAGATTGCAAATATCTATGCCCCTAGCGACTCCTGAAGCTGAATTTCTCCAGCCGGAAGCGAACCCAGATTAGATTGATTGTATAAAACCATTGTCGTTGTACTATTAACTTGAAAACCAATTTTTTCGTAAAAGGCTTGTTGGTTAGTAGTCATCAAGTAAACACGTTCTACCTGCATCCGAGGATGACTTAAAACAGTTTCTACTAACTTGATTCCCAGTCCGTTACCTTGATACTCCGGGTGAATAACAACATCCCAAATCGTAGCGCGATAGATCCCATCAGAATTGGCTCTAGCAAAGCCAATCAGCTTCTCTCCATCCCAGACAGAAATCACAGGGTCACTATTAGCAATAGCTATGCCTAAATCTTTTATACTACGTCCTTGCGCCCAAAAAGCAGCAATATTAAATAGATTCTGGAGTTGGTAAAGATCAATTTCCGCATAGCATTCCCTAAAATGAATATGAGAATAGTTCATGTATAGACACCCAATTGTGGCAGTATCTTCGCTTCTGTTATGCCATATTTTTCTGGAAATTACTGTAAATGTATATATATGCTATGTATGCAACTAAACATTTAAATTTTAAATGTCTGATAGCGTAGCGTGGCGCAAGCCATATCAGGATTTACAGGATTAGAGGATTAACAAGATTTTTTGTGTAATTATTCATGCCGTTAATGAGTGAAACTCCCAATTTTCAATATTCATCATCAACATCCTGAAAAACCTTAAATTCCGCAAATCCTGATTCAGACAAAATCCGGCAAATCCTTAAATCCTGTAAATCCTGATTCAGACAAAATCCTGAAAAACCTTAAATCCCGCAAATCCTGATTCAGAAAACATCCTGAAAAACCTTAAATCCTGTAAATCCTGATTCAGACAAAATTTATACATCCTCTAACCACTCATTTTCAGCCAACCAAATATTTGAGTAACTGTTAACTGCAAATTTATCCCCGCTAACACTGGTAAATGCTGATCACCTCGTAAAAGTTCCGGTTGCTGATGGGGACGAAAAATCAAAATAGAACGGTCATCTGGGTCTATTAACCAACCTAATAAACAACCATGATTTAAGCAATATAAAATATTATCTATCACTCGAATTGAACTTTGTTCTGGAGAAAGAATTTCAATTGTCCAATCTGGAGGAAGAAGGAAATCATTATAGACTTCCTCATCAGCAGTCAAGGGAATATGTGACCAATTAAAAACCGCTATATCAGGTACTACTGAACGGATACCAAAACTACAACGCAACTCAGGAAAAGCATAAGCTATTTTTTCGCTTTCCGTGATATCATTAATACTATTACATAGTCTTAACTGTAATCGGCTATGCTTCCCTTTTGGCATTGGCTTGGTAATAATTTCACCATTAATATATTCATTGACAGGTTTTTTTTCTGGCAGTTTGAGAAATTCTTCTAGGGTCAGGGATTGAGTAATTGCCGTTGTCATTTTTCCTGAATCCTATACACAAGGTGTTTTTAGTGTAACAAAATTGTTGAAAATTTTGTCTAATTCTGATCATAAAAATCTGACTATTTTTTCATAATCAATCAATAAAAATTCTGTAAGGATTTAGGATATTTGATATAGCAGGGAACAGAAGAGAAAAATATTCTTCTTTCTTCTTTCTTCTTTCTTCTTTCTTCTTTTTCCTCCTGACTCCTGAATTCTGACAAAATTCTGTAAATCCTTAAATCCTGTAAATCCTGATTCAGACAAAGAATTAATGACAAACCCACTTCCACAAAGGATGACTAGGACCCTGTTGACGTATGCGATAAACCTGCTTTTCTAAACGTTGCTTTTCCGGTTCCGGTAGTCCTATTAAAATATTTCGACTTTGCCAAACTAAAACAGAAACAGTCATTCCAATACAAAAAGCTAAACCTAGAGTAGCTAGTGGATGAAAAAATAGTCCATATCGCACCGCTACCCAGGTAAAATATTGTTTCCATAATGCAATTTCTGTACGTAAATCCCACATACAAATAGGCGCAATCAGGAGCCACAGACAGCCAGAAAATAACCATCTGCCATATACTGTTAGCTGGTGTAACCTCTGTACTTGGTGAATAAAAGAAGCATCAGAGTTGTCAAAGCTTGAGTCATTAATTGGTGGTTCTTCCTGTTGAGCCATAGGAAAATAAAATTACAATATATGGGAAAAGCAATTCAAAATTTGACAAGATGCTTTAATCCCATTTTGGACTAATCTCTAACCTAACTATCCTGGGAACTCACAGAAGTATCAATTGCTGAAAGTGTGGATTTTTCTGTGCGTTCTCGCCACCAAGTTAGAAGTGTACTGGCAATAAAAATACTTGAATATGCCCCCATAAGAAAGCCGATAATTAGAGCCAAAGAGAAATAATGCAGCGTTTCTCCACCAAAGAGGAAAATGGCAGTTAATGTCAACAGCGTTGTTAAAGTAGTGTTGATTGACCTGGATAAGGTTTGGTTGACAGCATCATCAACAATTTCTGCAATTGGTTTCTCTGGATTAATTTTGAGAGTTTCCCGAATGCGGTCATAAATTACTACCGTATCGTTAACAGAGAAACCTGTAATAGTCAGCAAAGCAACAATAAAGAGGCTATCAACTTCTATACCTGCAACTAAGCCTAAAATTGAGAATGCCCCCACTGTGACTAAGATATCATGGAACAGAGCAACGATCGCAAACAGTGCAAAGTCTAACTGAAAGCGGAAGGTCATGTAGACAGTAATTAGCACGAAGGAAACTACCAGAGCTAAGACTCCAGATGTAAATAGTTCTCGTCCTAGTGTGGGGCCTACTGAATCAATTTGATTTTTTTGCGGGTCGAAAGTACCAATTTTTTCGCTTAAGGCGTTTTGCAACTTGCTACGCTGGTCGGTTTCTAAGTTTTTTGTGCGAATGGTAATGCCATTTTCTTTACCATCTTCGGAGATTAATTGAATGCTGCTATCTCCAAGTCCCTGTTCTTTAGCGACTTCTCTTACGGCGTTGATATCTATGGGTTGGTCACAATTATTAGGTAGGCTACAGTCCCTAACTAGCTGCAATCTTGTCCCACCAATAAAATCTAAACTGGGACGTAGGGGTGCTTTAATACCTGGTGTTTGCCAAGAAATCACCATTGAGATGATACCACTGAGGATGATAGCAGCGGAAATAGCCCACCAAAGACTCCGCGATTTATTAATACTTAGTTTCATTTAGCAACCTCTGCCTTATTTGCTGCTCCTACATTGGGAGAGTAAAATTCTGTTTTCCGCAAGGAGGGAATGGAAATAGCCAAAAACATCAAAGTGCGACTACAGGTAATTGCGGTAAACATACTCACTGCTACTCCTAAAGCCAGAGTTAAGGCAAAACCTTTAACCAACCCAGAACCTAACCAAAATAGGGCAGCACAAGCAATCCATGTAGTGACATTACTATCTAAAATGCTGGAAAATGCCCGGTAAAAACCAGACTCTACGGAACGATATAAAGATTTACCCGCTTGCAATTCTTCCCTTGTGCGTTCAAAAATCAATACGTTAGCATCCACAGCCATGCCGATACTGAGAATAAAACCGGCAATTCCTGGTAGTGTGAGAGTAACGCCTAACAAACAAAAGGTAGCCCAGGTGAGAAGGGAGTAAATCACTAGTGAAAAATCAGCAATAACTCCTGGTAGTCTATAGTAGATTACCATAAAGATTAATACTAAAATCAGACCACCAATACCAGCGTAAATGCTGCTTTGAATACTATCTTTACCTAAGGTTGCCCCTACTGTTCGTCTTTCAGCAATTTCTACAGGTACGGGTAACGCGCCACCACGTAATTGCACACCTAAATTATTGGCTTCTTCAGCTTGAAAGCGACCTGTAATGACAGCAGAACCTCCAGTAATCCCAGCAGCGGCAAATTCTACTCCTACTGTGGGGGAACTAATCAGTTCATTGTCAAGAAAAATACCAATGCCGCGTCCTGTTCCGGCCAGTGTTTTGGTCAAGTCGGCAAATAGTTCACCACCTTTTTGATCGAAGCGAATAGCAACGTTCCAATTGTTGCCTTGAGTGGGTTCACCGTAGGCATCCTTGAGGTATTTACCTGTGAGTGGTGGTTTGGTGCTTTCAAATAATTCTGAAATTGCTTGATGATTATTTTGCAACTGTTCCTGATTTTTAGCAATTGCAGCTTGGTCTTTGGCAGTTCTCAACTCTCCCTGCTTGGTTTTTAGTTCTGTTCGTGATACTTGCAGAGCAAATAGTTGAGTTTCTGTATTCGGCTTTTGAGTCTTAAATTCTAATTGCGCTGTACCTCCTAGTACCCTTTCTGCTTGCTCTGGGTCATTTACTCCCGGCAGTTGGACTAAGATTTTATCTGTACCCACAGTTTGAATTATTGGCTCAGAAACGCCGAGTCCGTTAATCCGACCTTCTACAACTTTCTTCACGGCTTCCAATTCGCGGTCGGTGATTACCTTAATATCTTCTGTCGGTTTCACCTGAATTGTAAGCTGTGAGCCTCCTCGCAAGTCCAGTCCCAAGGGTACGGGAATATTAGCAATCACCGCAATTGCGGCGATTACCAAAACTATAATTAATGCTAATAGCGATCGCTGTCTTTGCATACCATCACTCACAACTGACAAAGGCTATAATAGCGTTCTTTTAGCCAGCTGTGAGTAGAAGTTTTAACAGGAGTCAGGAGTTCAGGAGTTCAGGAGTTCAGGAGTCAGGAGTCAGGAGTCAGGAGTCAGGAGTCAGGAGTCAGAAGTCAATTTTTACCTTTTGCCCTATTCTCTTTTCACTGTCAACTGTCACCTGTCAACTAAACTCGCAAAGCTACCATTTTTTGGACTGCTTCCACGATTTGCTCTGGTTGGATAATTGTCAACCGCTCCAAATTACCGTTATAAGGTGTGGGAATATCTTGGGAAGAAAGTCTTAACACAGGTGCATCTAATTCATCAAACAACCTGTCATTAATAGAAGCTGTTAATTCTGCACCAATACCCCCAGTTCTCATACACTCTTCGACGATAATTACACGGTGGGTCTTACGCACGGATGCACCAATAGTATCAAAATCTAAGGGTTTGAGAGATATTAGGTCAATAACTTCTGGATCATATCCTTCTTTTTCAAGAGTTTTGAGGGCTTGCAGGACGTGATACCGCATCCGGGAATAGGTAAGAATTGTCACGTCTTTGCCTTGACGTACTACTTCAGCTTTATCCAGTGGTAGTACATATTCTGTTTCTGGCAGATTTTCTTTTAAGTTATAAAGCAAAACGTGTTCAAAAAATAACACCGGGTTATCATCGCGGATTGCTGCTTTGAGTAGTCCTTTGGCGTTATATGGTGTGGAACAGGCCACAATTTTCAAACCTGGAACAGCTTGGAAATAAGCTTCTAGTCGTTGAGAATGTTCTGCACCCAACTGTCTACCCACACCACCAGGGCCACGAATCACCATTGGGATTTTGAAGTTACCACCGGAAGTGTAGCGCAACATCCCGGCGTTGTTAGAGATTTGATTGAAAGCCAAGAGCAAAAAGCCCATGTTCATGCCTTCAATAATAGGTCTTAGCCCCGTCATCGCTGCCCCTACAGCTATACCAGTAAAGCTATTTTCGGCAATGGGGGTATCTAAAACTCGCAGTTCACCATACTTTTCGTATAGGTCTTTGGTAACTTTATAGGAGCCACCGTACTGTCCTACGTCTTCACCCAGAACAAATACACTAGGATCGCGTGCCATTTCTTCATCAATGGCTTCCCGCAGGGCGTTAAAAAATAGTGTTTCTGCCATTTAGACCTTTATCACAATTTATTGTTTTAGAATTTTATCGCGCCACCGTCCCTAATACCGTCAGCGATCGCACTAGATTGCGGACTGGTGATTGGTGACTAGGAATAGAGGAAGAGGTTATTAACCTGCTATACTCTAGTCTTCTACCACTTCATATCAATCTTCAATTAAAACTGCAAACGTCCGTGCCAACTTTTGAAGAGAAGTTATATCCACGGTAGTCAAGCCCTTTTCACCTCGTTGTATTCTATTTTATAGCGATTCCTGTCGGAAAGGGTGCGATGATTGCACGGACGAGTTCTAAGCGATCGCTTTCAGGTAGTTGAAAGGCTTGCTCTTTCAGTTCTTGTAGGGACATATAGGTTATTTTAACAAAGACTATTAGTTAAATTTTAGTATGAGTTATGGCTTTATGGAACGGTTTTCTTCAACTAAACGCAGACAATCTTCAAGATCATCACCATGCCAAGTTCCGGCATAATGTAGTAAATCACCTGCTTTTTTACCTCGCTTAATGGGGGAAATGCGACGTAAGGGGCGTTGATTTGCGGTGCTTTTTTCCTGGATAGAGTCAAGGAAATCACTAACTAAGGAAAGCTGTTCTGGTGGTAGTTGGGATATCTGTTGTTCAATCTTTTGATGTAGTTCTAAATAAGTCATCTGTACCTCGTTTTGGTAGCAAGAATGGGGATTATTCTATTTTATCTCTTTATTTTACAGCGATCGCTCTCATCAAAATCACACTATAGGCGATACCTTTGGTGCGCTTCGCTATCGCACTTCCCAAAATCACCCTATAAGCGATTCCTACGGCGCACCACTCACAAGCTTCGTATTGTGTCTATGTCCATTCTGATTTAAACAGGAGAAATATAGAAAAAACTATGCTGAGTAGCAATTACCTAATATGTCTTGCTATATTAGTTATAAATACATATCTATTTTAAAACAAGATGCAAGAATTGGTATCTGTACGCACTTTTAAAGGACATTCAAATAAGGTTCTATCTGTTGTTTTTAGTCCTGATGGAAAGATATTAGCGAGTGCTAGTGATGACAAAACCGTTAAAATTTGGAATTTAGTTACCAAGGAATCTTATACTCTCGAAGGACATGGTGAATCGTCTTGGTTTGGAGGTGTTAATTCCGTTGCGTTCAGTCCAGACGGTAAGATATTAGCAAGTGCTAGTGATGACAAAACTATTAAATTGTGGGATGTAAACACTAAACAAGAAATTGAGACTTTTACAGGGCATGAAGAAAAGGTTTACTGTGTTGCTTTTAGTCCAGACGGTAAGATTTTAGCTAGTGCTAGTAAAGATAAAACAATCAAGTTTTGGTCGATTCCATTAGGAAAGGAAATATCCTCATTTAAGGGACATTTAGATGATGTTTTATGCGTTGCTTTTAGCCCAAATGGTAAAATCTTAGCTAGTGGTGGTGGTGGGAATGATAAAACTATTAAAATTTGGTATTTAGCTGAAAAAAAAGTGCAGACATTAACTGGACATTCTGATTGGTTTGCGAGAATTAATTCTCTTGCTTTTAGTCCAGATGGTAATATTTTAGCTAGTGGTAGTAAAGATAAAACAGTAAAGTTATGGAAATTAGAAACAGGTAAAGAAATATATACTCTAACTGGACATTCCGATGATGTTTGTTCTGTGGCTTTCAGTCCCAATGGTCAAATTTTAGCCAGTAGTAGTAAAGATAAAACCGTAAAATTATGGAATTTGAACAACCGTCAAGCAATCTCTACTTTTACAGGACTTGATGGTTCAGTGTATTCTGTTGTGTTTAGCCCAAATGGTGAAACTTTAGCTGCTGGTTGTGAAGATAAAAATATTACGTTGTTTCCTTGCGGGAATTTACAAAAAGTAGACCTAACCTCCACTAAGAAGGAAAGAGCCAAATTTTCAACATATGATATATCATGTCCTTGGACTCAACTTGATGATGAGCAATTTGAGGAACTTTGCTACGATCTTATTAAAGAAAAACATAATCCAATTGAGATACATAAAATCGGTAAATCTCGCTCCCGTGATGGTGGTAGAGATATTGTATTTTACAAATCTATAGGTATTAATAATAATCCTGTGAAATGGATAGTACAGTGTAAATTAATCCGAAATGGAAAGTCTCTTACAGGAAAAAAAGTTGATAATATTCGGGATATGTTGGATGAATATAATGCAGGTGGCTTCTGTGTGATGACAAGTGGTATAATTGACGCTACTTTACATGACAAGCTAGATAATATGAAGGAGAAAACTGCTATTGAGATAGAAAAATGGTCATATTTAGAAATAGAACGCTTCTTAGCAGAACATCCAGAAATTAAAGCAAGATATTTTAAAGATTAATCTAATAAAAATTATCAATAAAAATAGCCTATACAAGTAGGCTCTGTCTGTATAGCCCCAGATTTATAATCTGAGGACTATATCAAAAATCCCTTGACCAATATATCCTAAACTTACTCATTCCCCAATCTTTGCAACAATTCCTCACGGGATAAATTACCCAAAGAAAGAAGTAACTGAGTGCGTTCAGAAATAGGAATATTAGCAATCTTTTCCACCAAACCAGATAACTCAGCATCCAAACTACCAAAACGCCCTTCCAGAAGAGAAGTTATCAAATAAACTTGTCCTTCTTGCTTCCAGTCTTCTATTTGTTGTAAATAAGCCGGTGATAAGTTCATAATTACTTCCTTTTCTTCCATACTTAAATTATCTCTCAATTCTAAATTCTTGCGCCAGTCCGCTAAAATTTCTAACAAATTCTCGCGAAAAGGGTTATTTTCTGGTAACTCAGTTAACTCCTCCACTGCTCTTTTTTGTGTTCCTCCTTTTCCCAAAACTCTCAACCATAAGGTATCCTCATTTTCAGGTAACTGATGAATCACAACTATTGCTGTTTTCAGAATATTCGGTAGAAAATAAACACCTTGAACCCAATCTTCTGCAATTTCAACTGCACCTAAACCCGCAATCATCCGAGATGAAAAAGTTGGTGTTAAAATCCATAAAATCGGTAAATCTGATTCTGCAATATTTCTGTTTTCTCGTTTCGCTTTCCTAACTACATCACCATGAACAGCATATAATTTGAGTAAACAACTGCGAATTTCTGTTTCTGATGGTGGGTTGCGAAAAGGCTCAATTAAACATTGAGTTTTCGCCATCTTCCCTAATAAACCCAAAGGTAGATTTTCTTGAGGTTGAGAAGAAAATGGTTCAAACCAAACATCAATTTCTTGAACTTCACTTTTTACCTTTTCGCTTTTTTTAATTGTTCCTAGAGGTGTTAATAATTCCTCTAGATATTCTTTGGCGAATTGATCATGAGATTGTCGAGTCATTTTATTATATCAAAAATTATGTTACAATACTCTTTATGCCTATCATTTATTAACTAAATGAACGAACTATTAACTCGTATTACACAAATACCTGGTCAATGTGGGGGTCGTCCTTGTATTCGCGGAATGAGAATTAGAGTTAGTGACATTTTAGAAATGTTAGCCGAAAATGTCAGCGTTAGCGAAATTTTAGAAGACTTTCCCGATTTAGAACCGGAAGATATTCAAGCTTGTCTTGTGTTTGCTGCACGACGGACTGATTTTGTACGATTGACAGCATGAAAATTTGGATTGATGCACAGTTACCCCCGACATTGGCAAGCTGGATAACAGATACTTTTGCTATAGAAGCATTTTCATTAAGAGATATTGGGTTACGTGATGCTAAAGATATAGAAATTTTTGAAGCTGCAAAAATCGCTAATGTCATCATCATGACGAAAGACAGTGATTTCGTTGATTTGGTTTGTCGGTTAGGAATCCCTCCTCAAATTCTTTGGCTGACTTGTGAAAATGTGACGAATCGTAATTTGCGTCAACTTCTGACAATTACTTTACCTAATGCTTTGCAACAATTACAGCAAGGAGAAATAATTGTGGAAATTAGTAATAGTCGGTAAATAATTACTTGAGCTTAAATAACTCTCATAATCTTATCTTCTTTCTTCCTTTGCGCCTTTGCGCCTTTGCGTGAGATATAAAAATATGGTTCATAAAAATCGCTATAACATCGTTACCAGGTTCAACCCAGTAACGATGTTTAACGATAATTATGTTAGCTTTGTGCTACAGGTTCTTTTGCCAAAAACTTCTCCAATTCAGTCAAAGCATCAGCATCAACCTTAGTCTGCATTGGACAGAATTTAGGTCCACACATGGAACAAAACTCAGCCGTTTTATAGATATCTGCGGGTAAAGTTTCGTCGTGATATTCCTTCGCTCTTTCTGGGTCTAAAGATAACTCAAATTGACGATTCCAGTCGAAATTATAGCGAGCCGCAGACAGTTCATCATCTCTGTCTCTAGCACCAGGGCGATGTCTAGCAATATCCGCAGCATGAGCCGCAATTTTATAAGCAATTAAGCCATTACGCACATCTTCAGCATTAGGTAAACCTAAATGTTCTTTAGGAGTCACATAACACAACATTGCTGTTCCATACCAACCCGCCATAGCCGCGCCAATCGCTGAGGTAATATGGTCGTAACCAGGAGCAATATCTGTAACCAAAGGACCGAGAACATAGAAAGGTGCTTCCGAACACTCTTCCATTTGCTTGCGGACATTGAACTCAATTTGATCCATAGGTACGTGGCCTGGCCCTTCTACCATCACTTGGATATCATGTTCCCAAGCCTTGCGGGTAAGATTTCCCAGAGTTTTCAGTTCCGCTAATTGGGCTTCATCGGAGGCATCATGGGTACATCCTGGGCGCAGGGAGTCGCCTAAACTGAAAGAAACATCATATCTTTTAAAAATCTCAATGATGTCGTTGAAATGGGTATATAAGGGGTTTTGTTTGTGGTGATGCAACATCCACCGTGCCAAAATTCCACCACCACGAGAGACAATACCTGTAATTCGGTTTCTGACTAAAGGTAAATGTTCAATCAAAATCCCCGCATGGATAGTTTGATAATCTACCCCTTGCTGGGCGTGTTTTTCGATGATGTGGAGAAAGTCATCAGCGGTAAGATTTTCAATTGTGCCGTGAACGCTTTCTAAAGCTTGGTAAACTGGAACTGTGCCAATGGGAACAGGTGAAGCGTTGATAATTGCGGTACGAATTTCATCTAAATTACCGCCACCTGTGGACAAATCCATGACGGTATCAGCACCGTATTTTACCGCCAGATTGAGTTTATCAACTTCTTCTTGCAAGTTGGAGGAGTTGGGAGAAGCACCGATATTGGCATTAACTTTGCATTTAGAAGCGATACCAATGGCCATCGGTTCTAAGTTAGTGTGATTAATATTCGCAGGGATAATCATTCTTCCCCGTGCCACTTCTGCGCGAATAAGTTCATCTGGCAGATTTTCCCGCTTGGCTACGTATTGCATTTCCTCGGTGATGACACCCTGACGGGCGTAGTGCATTTGCGATACGTTATCTTGTCCACGTCGCTTGGCTACCCATTCTGTACGCATATTACATTCCTTAAATAAACAGCTTCCCTCCGCTGGTATTACCCAGACTCAGGTGTTAAGGGTTTGATCTCAGCTTGGTTTCTCAAGCACCCCTAGCATGAATGGAATTGTAGCATTTTCGTTGTGGTTGGGTTAATTTTGGGGATACTTGTGTTTGAAAGGATTATTTATGAATACGTTCGCGTAGCGTGCCGGAGGCATACCGCACAGATAACAAAACCTAGCCCTAACATTCCCCCACATCGAATCCACAGCACCACCAGGATTCCAAGATTTATTTTGCGCGTGGATTTTATTGTTCAGATGTAACAGTATATTTTCAAAATTTACCCCGAAATTTTAGGTGATGGTCTTACAGACCTTAAATGAAGTTCTTTTAGCATTTAACTACTTCTTTAATGTAGATTTATTTACCTGTAACCAAATTTCTAAACTTACTAATAACCATAATTTAACACCATATCTTCCCCAAACATCACCTTTAAAATCTAACCAGTTACGCAAAATATCCCGATTAATATAAGGTGAAATTTCACTATTTCTATTTAACAATAATTGTCTAGCTTCCCGTTGCCAATATTTTTTAAATCCTAGTTGTACTGGAACCATCATGCCGCTTTTAGGACGATGAATAATGGTATCTGGTAAAATATCGCTAACGGCTTTTTTGAGTACGGCTTTTTCTTCTACTCCTGAAAGTTTATATTCAGGGGGAATTTGCATACTTAATTCTACTACTCGCTGATCAAATAATGGTGATAATGCTTGTAAATCTGCGGCTTGAGTTAAGTTATTGACTTTTGTTAAAATCAGATCTGCACCTTTAAATTTAATATTCAATGCCATTAATCTGTTCAAGTAGTTTGCATTGGAATTTAAGTCAGCAGAAAATATAGATGGTTCATTTTTGAGACTTTGCCAAAATTTTGGTTTTAAAAGTTGTGATAAATCTAATGCACATTTTTGAAAGGAAAATAAATATGCTTGCAAAGAATCTTGCTGATTAATAGAACCGTATAAACTATTAATTAACATTGGCTGATTTTTGGGTCCACCAAAGCAAGGATCTCCACCTTCTCCATTGAGGGTAATCTGTACATTTTCTCTTGCCATTATTCCTAATAATAGGTTTGGCACTGTTAAAGGATCACCGATAGGATCATCTAAATAAGCCATTGTTTCCGGTAGACGTTCCCACATATCCTGGAAGGTGATTTCTAAAATGTGGTGTTGGGTTTGGCAATGTTGAGCGACTAAATTAGAAAATTCTAATTCATTTGCAGTTTCTGTACCGAAATGAATTGAATAAGTATGAACTGGTGCAGTATGAAGTTTTGCGGCTAATGCAGTAATGCTACTTGAATCTAAACCACCTGACAAAAATACTCCTACAGGTTCATTTTGTGGTAAATATTCTTGTACAACTTGCTCAAGTAAAGAACGCAGTTTTGTGCTATACCATTCTAAAGGTTGATTGCTATCTGTTATCTGTTCTTGTAGTTGCCAATAATGATAAATTCGCTCTGTTGGCATTTGCAATAAGGTTCCGGGACGCATTTCTCGGACATTTTGCCAAAGTGTTCTTTCTCCGGGAACGAAGGCGCAACAGAGATAATCTCGTAATGCTACTAAATCTAAATCATGGGAGTGAAAGGGGTTTAAAGTTCTTAATTTTGGGGCTATCCAGCGAGTTAAACCGGTGGTAGTGTAATATAGAGTGCGGCTGCCGATGCGATCGCGCCCTAACCACAATATCTGTTGTTCACAATCCCAAATTACTAGCCCAAACATCCCCACCAATAGAGTTAAGCACTGAGAACCGTATTTTTCCCACAGTTGAGCAACCAGTTGTTGATTACTGCAATGATCATTAATCTCAATTCCCAATTTTCGCAGTAATTCACCCCGGTTACTTAACCACACATCCCCAACTACTACAAATCTTTTTGTCGGACTAATTGCAAAGTGTGCTGGTGCAGAAATAACTGCAAATTGCTTATCTTGCCAAATTACATCTTCTGTTAAACTCTCTAACCTGCCCCATCCTACACACCAACTAGACTTTATTTCTACATCTGAAATAGCAGATTTAGGCGGTTTAAAAAAATTAAATAGCATCGGATATAGATTTACCTTTTTCCCGATAATTGAAAATATGCACTTGATTCACACAATTTTAGTACCCCAAGGAGCAGAATACCAAGCCGTTTGTCGCGGTTTAAGTCGTGTGACTGGTTCTCCACCTCAAGCGATCGCAATTCCAATGGGGATGCAACCACTACGGCAATTTTTAGAAAAGAACTGTCAACATCTCAATCAGAGAGTGCTGCTGATGGGTTTATGTGGCAGTCTCAATGAGCTTTACAGAGTTGGTGATGTTGTTGGTTATCGAGATTGTGTTGATCAAGAAAATATAATCCGCAAGTGCGACTTTACCTACACGAGAGAGATACATAGCCAAATTAAGGGTAAAATATCTTTTGTAAAAGGACTAACAAGCGATCGTATAATTTGCCTAGCAGCAGAAAAACGTCACCTAAACCAAAAAGCTGATGTTGTCGATATGGAAGGATCAACCGCATTAGAATTTCTCCTACCACTGGGTGCATCAGTAGCCATGATACGAGTCGTCAGCGACGATTGTCTCCATGACATACCCAACCTCACATCAGCCTTCTCCGAAGATGGTTCCCTCAAACCCTTGCCCCTCACCTGGGCATTAATCCGCCAACCCCTAGCAGCCACTCGACTGATTCGCGGTTCCTTACAAGCACTCAACGTCTTAGAAAAAATAGCTTCCCGTTTAGTCACTGCGTGAAATTACTACTCTGTTAACACCGTTGACGAATATCTAAAAAGTCTCAAAGCCTGATGTTGTCATTACTATACTGCCAACGGGTGAAATTTGGACTTATGTCATACTGAGCGTAACGTAGTGCAGCGTTCGCGTAGCGTGCCGTAGGCTCTAGTATCTCGGAGATTCTTCACTTCGTACCCTACGGGAAGCAAGCTACAGAATGACACTTTTAACCCGTTTTTAGTATATCAACCGACTTCATCGACTAAATATCAAGCCTTTCTGAACTCGCCAACGGTATCAAGAACTCAAAGCTTAAATCACAACTTCGTCACGTTGGGAATCAAAAACAATCTCAAAAGAAGCATGAGGTGAAAGTTCACGTAAGTGACGAATATAACCGTCAGCATCTGAACGACTACGGAATCTGGACACAATTACTCGCGGTTGATCTGCCGCCAAACGAGCTATAGCCCAACCATTCAAACGATTTTTGTAAGTAATAGCCTGATTTTCTGATTTGGTATCTTTGTAATCTGTGTTTTGTGGCATTATTATATTATCCGTATGAAATTGAGTGACTGGCGTTAGTACTTCTCTTAGGGGGGATAGGACTAGCGCCTTTAATTAATTGTCGATGCCACCTTGTTATTACATAATTTTTTAATTGTCAATACTTAGTGCAACAACATGACTGAGTATTAAGCAACAAAACTGAGAAGAATGAAATTTAGAGAATTGTCAGGATACAGAAACATAATCAGGACTTACGCAACTGAAGTACGGTGCGTCAAACTTTATCAATCCTGCAAACAAACAGATGTTTAATCTTTGACGCACCTTTTTTAACTTTTTCTAAGGATATAGCCTTTATCAGTCTAGTGAAGTACAAAATCATCTGCGTTTATCTGCGTCCATCTGCGTTTAATTATTACTGCTTGTACCTCACTTGAATGGGAATTGCTATATACAGCAGTTTGATAAGGATTCAGAATACAGAATATTTGATATGGCAGGGAACAGGGAACAGAAGAGAAAAATATTCTTCTTCCTTCTTCCTTCTTCCTTCTTCCTCCTGACTCCTGCTGTATTTATCTTCAAATTGAACGCATCTTTATGCAAAATTGATATCAGGATATAAATTATTCAAACACAGGCGACCAAATTTCAGAAATTGCCACTTCCAAACCAGGTAATAAATCAGGAAGAGTTAAAATATCACCATCTTTAAATATCTTTTTTTTCCCAGAACGATAAACTTCTAAAGTTCTCGTTTTCGGATTAATTAAAATTCCTACTTGTGAACCTAAGCTAATAAATTCTTGAATCTTTTTCCGCAGTTTTTCTAAAGAATCAGTTTTAGATTTTACTTCAACTACCAAATCAGGAACTAATTCTGCATAATCTTCTGTTGATTGTTTGAGTCTATCAGCCCGGACAAAAGAGACATCAGGCGCACGTAAATCAGAATTTGGCAATTTGAAACCTGCACTTGAACCAACTATACGTCCAAGTTTTCGTGGCCTCACCCAATTTCTTAATATAGCTGCAAACTCAGTACCAACCTCTTCTGATTCATACCCGGAAGGACTCATAATAATAATGCTCCCATCTACTAATTCCATGCGATAGTCGGGATAAGCTACCTGTATTTCTTCTAGTTCTTTGATAGTCAGAGACATAGGGCCTTCTCCTGAAATAGGATATTTATTTTGGCATTTAATTATTATAGGACTTACGCATTGACAGAATACTCTAAATATAGAGTATGGGTTTCAGTCTCTTGTAGGGTGCGTCAAACTCGATAATTTGGCACAATTAACCGATTTTCTACATCTGACGCACCTTAATCATATTTTGTCCTAAAAGCCTGAAATAACCAATTATCGTTGATTCATATCATTTCCAATTTGTATAGTGCGTAAGTCCTAACGTTGTCCGAATCAGGTGGTTATCGAGGGACTTGTACTGAGCTTGTCGAAGTAAGTCGAGATAAAATCCTGTACATCCTTAAATCCTGGATATCCTGATTCAGACAATTATTCAATCAGCATCCGATAACAATAAATACATAAAAACTGTTTAATATCTCATTAGCTTATTATTTTAGACAAAGTGTTAATCTGAAAATAACAGGAGGAAAGTATATGACTATAAAAGAGCAGTTGATTCATGAAATTGAGCAAGTACCAGAAAATGTAGTTTCACAATTACTCAATTTTTTACATCTTCTCCAACTTCAACCACAATTATCTTCCTCAATCACTGAAACAGATGAAAACCTGTTAAATTGCATTGATGGCTTCATGGTAATTAAAGCACAAGGTTCTTTACCGGATATTGATTGGGTTTCATTTGTCCGTGAAGAAAGAATCAACGACCTCACATCACAATGAAATTTTAAGTCAAGTAATATAAATATCATTCAGATTCCAAAATCTCCACTAAAATTCGCAATAAATCCTCCAAGTCAGCCGGAACACGATATAAATCAAGGTCTTGAGTTACTGTCCGAGACTGACGATCAAATTTTCCAAACTGCCAAATATTGCCTGTAGAAACTGCACCGTATAAAATATTATTGCCTGATTCAATCCATTGATCAAGAGCAATTAATTCAATTGCTAATTGTAAAAAACCTTTTTCTAAATCTTCATTTTTAGCTTCAACAACTAGAAAAACTTGGCAATTTTGCATTAAATAATCTAAAGAACCCTTTAATTGATGATTAACAACAATAGGATATTCAATATTAAGCGTAGCTTGAGTATAGTGCAGCACATCCGTTAAAACTGGAGCAATCAGAAATTCTCTTCGCGCCATTTCACTAGTTAGACTAAGACGAGGTAAAATTTCTTCAATACGTGCTTTGAGATCAGTCAAACGATCAAAAGTATGAGTAGATTGGGGTAATTTTAAAGAGCGACGTTGAACAGAAACATTAAAATAAGCTAAGATATCTTGTGGAGCAAAGTTAAGTTTAAAATAATCAGCGAAAGTATAAGACTGATCTGGATTAATAATGTTTGTTTTTGGCATTTTATTTTTAGTACCTGTTTATTGTCTATTAAGTAGAAAGGCGCAAAAAAACCGACAATATAAAAGATTGTTTTTAGTTATAGCCCTACTTAATTATCGCACGGGTTTCTTCTTTGCGCGAAAAATCCACTCCACTATGCCTTCGGCACACTTCGTGAACGTTTCGTTTGTAATGACGTGAAAAATTAGGATAATTTCTGTGTAAAATAACTAGATACTCATAAATTTGGTCATTGAAAATGCCATTAATCACATCAATACTGCAAAAAGTCGCATCTCAAATAGAAGCAGTAATCTTAGTAGAACCAGAATATGAATTAGTTGGACATATTACATTTAAAAATGGCAAAAAATCATGCTTTAGTACCACAAAATTAAATATTAATGGCTTCGGTTCAGCATCTCTAGCTAAAGACAAAGCATTCTCTAACTTTTTTCTCAGGCAATTTGGATATAATGTTCCAGAAGGACAAACATTTTTTAATGAGCAAATATGTAATAAATTATCAAACCCTAGAAATATTGATGATGGCTTTAACTATGCTCAAAAACTAGGATTTCCACTAATTGTCAAACCACTAAATCTCAGTCAAGGAATATTAGTCACCAAGATTGATAATCAAGTAGAATACTATGAAGTAGCTGAAAAGATATTAGCAAAAAACTCAGGATTAATTGTTGAAAGATTTTGTAGTGGCAATGACTATCGAGTTGTAGTCTTAGATCATGAAATCATGGCAGCTTATCAAAGAATTCCTTTATCTATCACCGGAGATGGTAAATCTAATATTCTAGAACTTATTCACCATAAACAAGAAAAATTTGTCAAAGATGGCAGAAGAAAAATCATTGATTTTAATGATTTTCGCATTCATCAAAAATTGCAAAAACAGAATTTAAGCTTTGACAGCATTATCCCACAAAACAAAATTGTATATCTCTTAGATAACGCTAATTTATCAAGTGGTGGTGAATCAATAGATTGCACTGAAACTATCCACCCAGACTTTCAACAATTATCTATCAATATAACCAAAGATATGGGACTAAGATTAGCCGGTGTGGATATCATTACTAGTGACATAACACAGCCAATAGTAGATTATACACTGCTGGAAGTAAATGGTTCTCCGGGATTATCTAATTATGCTGCTAGTGGTGAAATGCAAGCCAAAAAAGTAGAAAACTTATATTTAAAAGTTCTCCAAGCCTTGGAAAATGATTAGTATAACAAGGCGCTAGAAATTATCGTTGGGATAAGGCAAGGGGTAGCACGAAAACCAACAAATGTATTAAATACGTTGGGTTTCGTGCCTCAACCCAACCTACAAAAAATGACTATAAAATCCCTTGATTAATCCATCTTTATCCGCGTCTATCTGCGTTTAATTATTCTGGATATTCTATTCTATGCAGCTTCATATTAACTTGGCATAAGTTCACCAATTCTTACGCAGTAGAGATTCAAATTCAGCTTGTAAAGCTTTGATATCTGCAACTCTAGCAACGATTATATTATCTCTCCCTGCATCTTTTAACCTTGCTTGCCAATATTGAATACTTTCTGCATTATTCACCCAAAACTGAATCACAGTATCTAGCACTTGAGATAAATTCCAACTCTCATTTGGTGGAACCGATTCGACAGATTTTAGAAACGCATCTAGTGTACAAACTTGGGTTCCCAAATATTCCACACCTGCCGGCTGGGTTTGTTCCCAACTCTGCTGTTGATGATTGAAAAAGTACAAAACTGGAGATACCCCTACAATGTCAAAAGAATATGTCATTTCAGCGCTCCAAACGTGTTGTTTAATGGCACAGAAATCTGAATTTTAGGAAGAAATTACTACGGTAATATTGGTCTACTACATTCAAGTATAACCACAAAAATATAGAATTACAACATCAATTATCGGTTTTAAAATTTATTCATAAATTAGCACTTGCTGGCTGAGAGTGCTAATTTGAATTAAGGGAATTGGCGATTGTTTGGCAGCATTAATATAGCATTTTTTGTTTGAGTGAAATGCAAGAATCCCTCCCCCAACCCCCTCCCCGCAAGCTAGGAGAGGGCTATGATCTACTTTTTAGTCCTTAATTAATTCCTCTAAAGCGACCTGCAAATTTTTTGTTAAATCACTTACACCCTTTCGTAAGGCTTGTTTATTTCCCTGACAACTTTGCCAATGTTCACTGACAGAAATGGGTTTACCAACAATAATCATGGCTTGTTTTAAACCTAAACGCGGTCTGCCTGGTAAAGTAGAATCTTGAATCCGAGACAACATATCAAACATTAATAATGCCGTCTCTGCAAACCTTTCCGCAGTCGGTTTTTCTTGAATATAATTAGCAGTCACAGCCACAAAACTCTCAGCAATTCTCATGTGTTGCATTCTCAAATCGGCTTCTTCTGCTACCCAGTCAGCCAAACCACGTTTAAAAGCAGATAAACTTTGAATATCAGCGATATCATCTCTATAAATATAATTCCAACCCGCTTCTTCTAAACGGCGACATCTATCAATAAAGTTACCATGCGCTTGAATATTAAAATATTGTTCTGTAATTTGTAAAGCCGTATCCATTAAACGGTGTAATCTAGTAATTAAGACTTGATTAGGAGTTGCTGTTGGTTCAGGGATAATTTCTGGTAAATCCCGATGATAAAAACGGCGATAAAATTCTTCCATTTCTGCAATTAAATATGCAGCTAAATTACAAAGACGTTGATATAATATTTCTGTTGATTGATTTTCAGTTTGACTAATTCCTGTAACTGGTAAACCACTATCAGCTTCTAATTTAGATAACAGCCAATCTATTTTTTGCCAAGGTGGATTAACGTAACTATATTTAATACCTATAGGAATAATAAAAACTGTTTCTTCTCTGTTAGCTTTTTGTAAATCTTCCACACACCAAAAACCCAACTGTGCTACACCTGGTTCGAGGGGGCTGACTATACCACTATGACCATTTGTACCACCCTCAGGTGCGATCGCAATCGGAAACTGAGCATTAGCAAATAAATCCCGCGCCATTTGAATAGAGTTTCTATCTACTCGTCTCCCTCGGCGAACAGGTACACCACCCAGTCCAGAGAATAACCAACCTAACCACTTCCCTGCCCATAGCGTCATTCCTCGTTCATACATAAAATGACTGTGTACTGGGTACTGTAGAGAAATCCCATTTTTTCGAGCCGCCTGGGGAACTATCCGTGATAGTAGATATAACATAGAGAGAGGATCTTCCACTTCTGGATGACGAAATGCAATCAAAAATCGAATTTTTCCCCCTTGAAATTCTTGGTATAATTTAGCTAATCCCTCCGCATTTTTGGCTTCAATTTTCACAATACCAGCAGTTAGCCAAGGTCTAGTTCTGACTCGGAGAACGAAGGGAAGAACCCAAGAGGTAATCTTGAGTATTAAGGGGTGAAAACGTTGAGGAATGAATTTGAGTGGTGGTTGGATGGAATGAATTGATTTAGGCAATTTTTTCTCCCTAGGATGTAGTGAAGAATATGACTTTACTTGATTTTGACATTGTTTAGAAACTTATGATGAACACATCACCAAACCAAAAACAATTTGCACCAGCAACCGAACGTAATCGCCAAGCCATCCTAGAGGTACTTTTACAAGTATTACCTGCAACTGGGACTATTTTGGAAGTTGCCAGCGGCACAGGAGAACACGCTGTATTTTTTGCGCCTAGTCTCAAACCTCGTCAATGGCTACCTTCTGACCCTAACCAGATATTACGCGACAGTATTATTGCTTGGTCAGAAGAATCTAAGAGTGATAATCTTCACCCACCTTTGGAACTTGATGCTAGTCAGCCAATTTGGCCAGTGGAGAAAGATCAAATACCAGACTTACCAATTACTGCCATTGTCAATATTAATATGATTCATATTTCCCCTTGGTCAGCCTGTTTAGGACTCATGGCTGGTGCTGGGCGGATTCTACCATCAGGTGGTGTTCTTTATTTATACGGGCCTTACAAACAAAATGGTAAACATACTGCACCGAGTAATGAAGCTTTTGATGAGTCATTACAGGCACAAAATCCAGAATGGGGAGTCCGTAATTTAGAAGATGCGATCGCAGTAGCGAACACCCAAAATTTGACCTTACACAAAACTTATCAAATGCCAGCAAATAACCTATCACTAGTTTTCCGACGTAATTAATGCAGATTAGCAGACTCGAACCGATGACACCAGAAAATATTTTAGTTGTTGCTGCACTGTATAAATTTGTTAGTTTACCCGATTTTGCCGAAATGCAAGCACCGCTACTGTCTTTTTGTCAGGAACAAGGCGTTAAAGGAACAATTTTGCTTGCTCAGGAAGGCATTAACGGTACTATTGCTGGTTCACGTCAAGAAATTGATGCTGTTCTGGCGTTTCTCCGTACCGACCCGCGTTTAGCAGATTTAGAACATAAAGAATCTTACACCGACACCCCACCTTTTGAAAAGATGAAAGTGCGGTTAAGAAGAGAAATTGTAACTTTAGGACTACCAGAAGTTGACCCAAATGAAAAAGTTGGTACTTACGTCAGTCCTCATGAGTGGAATGATTTGATTTCTAACCCAGAAGTGACAGTAATTGATACTCGCAATGATTATGAAGTGACAATGGGGAGTTTTAAAAGGGCAGAAAATCCGCAAACGAAAACATTCAGAGAATTCCCGGAATATGTGAGTAAAGAACTTGACTCCGGTAAACACAAAAAAGTTGCTTTATTTTGTACCGGTGGTATTCGCTGCGAAAAAGCCTCATCTTATCTACTTTCCCAAGGATTTGAGGAAGTTTATCACCTTAAAGGCGGCATTCTCAAATATTTAGAAGAAGTCCCCAGCGAAGAAAGTTTATGGGAAGGGGAATGCTTCGTTTTTGATGACCGCGTAGCTGTTCGTCATGGCTTAGAAGAGGGAACTTATGAATTATGTTTCTGTTGTGGTCATCCTCTTTCTGAAGACGACAAAACCTCACCCAAATATGAAGAAGGCATTTCTTGTTTCCACTGTTTTGATAGCATAACTCCAGAAAAAAGAAAGCGACTGCAACAAAAATGGAAACATTACAAATTAGAAAATTCAAAATGAAATAATTGATAGAGCAGGAGTCAGCACTTCGACAAGCTCACGCAACCTCCCTCCTCTTCCTCTGCGCTAACCTCCGCGTGCCTCTGCGTTTAAATCTTCCTAGCCAAAGTCAAACCATCAGCGATAGGTACTAAACTAAGATCAACCCGCGAGTCTTGATGTAGCTTTTGATTAAAGGCGCGAATCTTCTGAGTTTGATTATCTTGAATTTCGGGATCTGCGACTTTTCCAGACCAGAGGACATTATCAACGGCAATTATTCCACCTGGTCGAATTAATTGGAGCGATCGCTCATAATAGTTCTCATAGTTGCCCTTATCAGCATCAATAAACGCAAAATCAAAGGTTTCCCCTTCCCCTGCTGCCAGCAACTGATCTAAAGTTTCCAAAGCTGGAGCAATATGCAGGTCAATTTTATCTGCTACCCCTGCTTGTTGCCAATAACGTCTACCAATGCTTGTATATTCTTCACTCACATCACAGGCGACAATTTTCCCATCTGCTGGTAATGCTAACGCCACCACCAAAGAACTATAACCAGTAAATACGCCTATATCTAAAGTCTTTTTAGCTCCTAAAATTTTCACCAACAACGCCATAAACTGTCCCTGTTCCGGCGAAATCTGCATGATAGCCATTGGCAGTTGGGCAGTTTCCTGACGCAGTTGAGTTAAAACTTCCGGTTCTCGCAAAGAAACTGATAGTAAATAATTATACACATCTTGTTCTAAGCCAATTGTTTGCTTTCCCATAATTTATTTTGCTTGATTAGTTCTGCTTTTAAACCCCACTCCGTTTTAGTATAACGAGAACTTTCGTTGTTCTCACGGCTGTTGTGATTGTGTAGAGATGTTTCATCCATAGTCCCGGCCTGAATTAATTGTCAATTTCCCTTCTAAAATAAAAGCTTAATCTGTGGAAATATAGCTGTTGGCAGAGGGGGAGATAAATGAGCCGTCCGATTATTCTTGGTATTGTTGGTGACAGCGCAGCAGGTAAAACGACACTGACTAGAGGAATTGCTCAGGTACTTGGCCCAGAGAATGTTACCCTCATCTGTACGGATGACTACCATCGTTATGATCGCCAACAACGGGCAGAAATTGGCATAACTGCTATCCATCCTGACTGCAACTATTTAGATATTATGCAGCAGCATCTATCGTTGCTACGCACAGGACAGCCTATTCTCAAACCAGTTTACAGCCACAAAACTGGGACATTTGAAGCACCACAATATATCAAACCGAATAAATTCGTAATTATTGAGGGCTTATTGGGTTATTCTACCCGTGCTGCTCGTGATGCTTATGATGTAAAAGTTTACCTAGCACCGCCTGAATCACTCCGTGCTGATTGGAAAGTTAAGCGAGATACGCAAAAACGCGGTTATACCGCAGAACAAGTATTAGCAGAATTAGAAAAACGGGAACCCGATTCAGAAGCTTTTATCCGTCCCCAGCGTCAATGGTCGGATATTGTGGTGAGTTTTTATCCTGCTAACGAAAATGAAGATGGAACCAATGGTCATTTAAATGTGCGGTTAGTACTACGTCCATCTATTCCCCATCCCGATTTTACCCAAATTCTTGACACTGGTAATGGTGATTCTCAATCAGCGATTCGTTTGGGGTTAGACAGAGATATGGGTAAACCGGTGGATGTGTTGGAAGTTGATGGTCATGCTACCTTGGAACAGGTGACGAAGATAGAGCATATTATGTGTTCGGATATGCCTTACTTAAAAAATATATGCGATCGCGAAATTAATCCAGAACTTGGAAAAATTGCAGGAACAACCGGAGAAACTTTGCAAAGTTATCCCCTCGCACTTACACAGTTAATTATTACTTATCATATGCTCAAAGCTACGCAAATTTACCAGTAATAAATAGGTGTGGGCTGATCTACCCATTTCTGGCATTTAACAGCAGCCTTTCATACTCTGATAGATAGATCAGCAATAGCAGCAGTTGTGCGATGATCGCTATTGGGACGCTTCCCGGTTGCTAAGGTTGCTTTTGATATGACCATTTACTTTTACAAGGTTTGGCAGCCATATGGCTGTTTTTCTAACTTCTCTCCCCACCCTATCGAAGTGCAAGATACTCACTGGCCAACAGTTGAGCATTATTATCAAGCACAAAAGTTTATTGGCAGTAAAGATGAGGTGATTATACCATTAATCCATGCATCTGCTACCCCTGAAGAAGCAGCTGCCTTGGGGCGTTGCCGCACTCGTAAACTTCGTCCAGACTGGGAAATAGTCAAAATTGATGTGATGCGATTAGCTGTACTCAAAAAGTTTACTAATCATCCGGAGATTCGGAAAGTTCTTTTGGTAACAGGTGATGAAATTTTGGTGGAAAATTCACCCACAGATTATTTTTGGGGCTGTGGTGCCGATAAAACTGGTCAAAATCATCTGGGGATAATTCTCATGAGTGTACGTGAAGAAATCCGTCAATTATTATCTTTGCCAGTTATCACCAATTCATAAGTAAAAAGATTTACAATTATCATGGGGTTGCAGTTTACGGAAATAGCATCAACCTTACTGTTGAAATATTTATAAGCTTATTACAACAAGATTTAGAAACAACTAATCACTGACAACCCTGAGAGGACATTAAACTTTCCGTCAGGGTGCAAAATGTGGGTTTGAAAGGCTTCCCTTGACTGATCTCACACCAAAGTTTCAGTCGAACGGTTTTTTGCGTAAGTGCTATAAAAATCTTAATTTATTGAAAACTCAATACACAACTTGGCAATACACAACTTAATAAGTAATAGACCTTTTATGAACTAAGTAGGAATTAAAACAAGTAGTTTTACACAAAAAGTTAGCTATATGAGTTTTTTAAATGTAAGAATTCAGGAGTTAGGAGGAGGAAGAAAGAAGAAGAATGTTTTTCTCTTTTGTTCCCTATTCCCTGCTATATCAAATATTCTGTATCCTAAATTCTTACCTTTTGTCTATCACCACTTTAAAAGCCAGAATAATTTAAGTGATATTACGGAATATTATAGAAAAATTTAGATTTGAAATTTCTTAGTTATACTATGTAGATTAAGATAAAGTTTGGTAAAAAAAGGTAATAAATCTACAAAGATTTCAGCCATAACTTTACATCAGGGGAAAATTTGGGAAAAATATATTTTTGAGAAGGTGAATATTAGTAATGACTTTTAGTGAAGATCAGCCAGATGGTTCGCAGCAAGAAAATTTATTGCACAAAATGATGAAGCAGATTCGGCGATCGCTGGATCTCCAAGAAATTTTAACCTCAACTGTTACAGAAGTGCGTTTATTCTTGCGAACAGATCGAGTCAAGATATATCGGTTTGATACTGATGGTAGCGGTGAAGTCATTGCTGAATCTATTCATAACAATTGCCTACCATCATTATTAGGACTTCATTTTCCTGCTACTGACATTCCAGCATCAGCTAAAGAGATGTTCTTATTAACAAGACAACGCTCAATAGTAGATGTAAATGCGGGAACAATTGGCTTATCTCCGCTAAAATCAGCAAAAAATGGTAAACCATTACCTACAGAGAATATTAACTATCGACAAGCAGACCCATGTCATCTTCAATATTTAAAGGCCATGGGTGTAAAATCTTCCTTTGCAGTCCCAATTTTAGAATACGATCCCACAGGACAATCGACACAACCAAAACTGTGGGGATTGCTGGTATCCCACAACAGTCAAACGCGAACGATTTTAAACCAAGAACTCAAAGTAGTAACCCAAGTTGCCGATCAAGTCGCGATCGCTATTTCCCAAAGTAACCTCCTCAGCGAATCTAGAGCCAAGCAAAAGCAAGAAGCCATCATTAATCAAGTTACAACTCTCTTACATCAACTGCCAACAATCCAACTACAAGAAGCACTAGAAGCAACAATTACATCCTTTAATAGTATTGGTGGCAGGCTTTATATTGAACAGAGTAAAGAAATATATATCTGTGGTGAACAACCACAACTAACTTACGAACTAGAAAATATTGCCATTGAACAACATCCTGTCTGGCAAAACTTAATAACTGAGTACAAACCCGGTCAAATTTGGGCAATTTCTGACCTTTATAAACAACCTCATTTAAGAGTTTTAGCTTTAGCCTTTAAGTCCACTCGGATTCGGGGACTAATGATCATTCCCCTCCACTACCGCGAAAACTTCATTGGTGTACTCAGCATTTTTCGCCCAGAATTCGATAGTGAAGTTCTCTGGGCTGGAAAATTAGACCCCAATAAGCATCAAGAATTACCGCGTCTTTCCTTTGAACTTTGGCGAGAGGAAAAAAAAGGACAAGCACCTGCATGGAAACCGGAAGAAATAGCACTAGGACAAGCTTTGTCTCATAACTTTGCCATGGCGATTCAGCAGCAGCAAACATACCAAGAACTACATTTGCTGAATACTAACCTAGAAGTGAGAGTGAAAGAACAAACTGCGGAAATAGAAAAAACCCTACTGCTGACTAAAGCACTCAAGTTAGTTACAGATCAGATTCGGAGAACTTTGGACTTGAATACAACCCTACAAACCATTGTCCAAGAAGTTCGTCCTCTACTCAATTCTGACCGAGTGCTGATTTATCAATTACTAGATGAAGGTAATGGTGAAGTAATCGTCGAAGAAGCCAATGGTAATTGGCCATCGGTTTTGGGTATAAAGTTTCCATCAGAATGCTTTTCTGAAGAATTGTCCCGTCTCTACTTACGAGGCAGAGTCAGAGCAATAGACAATATATTTACAGATGTATTAAGTCCTTGTCATCGAGAATTCTTGGAAAGTATACAAGTCCAAGCCAATTTAATTGTACCTATCAAAATGGAAACCCAACTCTGGGGTTTACTCGTTGCCCATCAGTGTGAATATCCTAGAAATTGGCAAGATGCAGAAATTGATTTATTACAACAGTTAGCAGACCAAGCTGCGATCGCAATTCACCAAGCCCAACTCTACCAACAAAGCTGTAGCGCCGAAGCTGAAGCGATCGCTAAAGCTGCACAACTAGAGCATACACTGCATCAACTCCAAGAAACCCAATCCAAATTAATTCAAACAGAAAAAATGTCCGGTTTAGGACAGTTAGTTGCAGGTATAGCCCACGAAATCAATAACCCTGTTAACTTTATCTACGGCAACCTCTGTCATGCCAGTAATTACACAGAAGATATACTCAAGCTTTTACAACTCTACCAATCCCACTATCCTGACCCTGGAAGTGAGATTCGTGACACGATGGAAGCCATAGACTTTAACTTTGTGATCCAAGACCTGCCAAAAATCATGTCATCAATGAAACTAGGTTCAGATCGCATCCGTTCCATAGTCCTATCATTACGCAACTTTTCCCGTCTTGATGAAGCTGAAAACAAGCGTGTTGATTTGCACGAAGGCATTGATAACACCTTACTGATTTTGCAACATCGACTTAAACCACACAGTCATTTTCCTGGCATTGAAGTCGTAAAAGACTATGGTGACTTACCCAAGGTAGAATGCTATGCCGGACAAATGAATCAGGTATTTATGAATGTGATTAACAATGCTATTGATGTCTTAACTGATCAAATAGAAGAAAGTCCAAAATCCGCCGAAATTCAACCTTTACCCGCTATTCGTATTTCCACCAGAGTCTCAGCACAAAATTCCTATCTGTTAATTAGCATTGCAGATAATGGACCCGGCATGAATGAAGAAGTAAAAAAGCGGATATTTGACCCATTTTTTACGACTAAGCCTGTAGGCAAGGGTACAGGACTAGGATTAGCAATTAGTTACCAAATCGTTGTCGAAAAACATGGTGGACTAATGGAGTGTATCTCAGCACCAGGCAAAGGTACAGAATTCTGGATTGAAATTCCCCTGAAATTAACAAGAGAAAAAAATAACTCAAGTTGCTAGTTATCTAGTTGAGAACGGTAATGGGTCATTGGTCATTGGTCATTAGTGAATAATTTTCTGTTTTAATCCTGTAAATCCTTAAATCCTGGATATCCTGTATCCCTTACGGGAACGTTAGCCATATCAGACATTTTCCCTAACTAGCAACTTACGTAAATAGTTAATTAGGTCAGGAGTCAGGAGTCAGAAGGAAAAAAATGGTAGATCATCTTATTTCAATCAATAATATATTTGCTTAAAAAGTAAAGTTTAATGAAGAAAATTAGCATCTCTATCTACAGGTGCTACTCTAAATATAGAAGCAAAAGGAACTAGCTTCCCTGGCAGATCAAACAGCTAGAGTTGAAAAATAAAAAGAGGTCAAAACCGCTGTTAAATTCTTATCTGTCTCGTCAAAACAACACAACACCCAACGCGAACGCTAATATTCCCTCAAAAGTTTAAAATCAGGGGGCAATGTATGTGGTTTTCATTCCTTTTTTATCAAAGTGATGAAAGGTAATACATCCCTAGATATTATTTAGAAGTAATGAGTAGGGAAAATCAAGTTAGTAGATGTTGGGTGTTGTTGTGTATAACAGGGAATAAGCAAAAGGCAAGAAAAAAGAGGCTTTAGCCCAAAGAGCTTCAATCCTATCTTTTCACACCATTTCACGAAAAGCCGGATACAAATCATTGGTGTTTAATTCTTTCCCCCCTGCTCCCTGCTCCCTGCTCCCTGCCCCCTGCCCCCTATTTGTATCAACTTTAAAGTGAAACGGTATCAGTCCCCAGCCTTAGGCGTAAGTTTGTACTACAATTGAATAGCAACAGACACTTAAAATAGCGCCTTATGTCAATTATTGCGCTCAGAGCGTGGTATCTACAAGATTATGAGCCAATTACAGAATTGGAAAAACGTCCCCCGGACATTCGTTTGAGTAAAAAAAGTTTACTCAAAACCGGACTGCGTGCGGATTTTTTGGAAGAGAGTGATGAAGTAAAATCTTCAACTTGGTTTAGGCGCTATTTGGAAGGTGAAAACACTGAATTTTATATTGAGGGTAGCGGTGGTTATTGTGTAGCTAACATTGATTTGATTAGTCATGAAATTTATTTTACTAAGCAAGCGTTGTTAGCTCAGTTAGAACCAACGATTTTTTTCTGCTATCAAACAGAGTATGCCTCAGCAAGTGATTTGCTCAGAGAAGAACTGCAAGCAAGTTTGAAAACTTTAAACTTACAATCGCGTTTGCCCTTAACATTAATAGAATCATCTCGCCCTAGCAATGCACCTCTGCGGCTGAACCGTGCCATGATGCGGAAAATTCGTAAGAGTTTATTATTTATTGCCGATACCACACCTATTACAAGCATTGATAGCAAAGAAACCCATCAATTAATTCCTAGTCCCAATGTCTGCGTAGAAATTGGCTATGCGATCGCAACTAAACGGGCTGAACAAATTTTATTAGCACAAATGCAACGTCCAGAATTAGAAGGGCAATTTCCCTTTGATTTACCGTTGCAGCAAATTTTACAATTTCAAGACAGTGCAGAATTAAATAAAATCCTCACAGGGGCTATTGAAACCCAGTTAGCACGATTTAAATTATTTTAGGGACTAGAGAGTATTTATCTTTCCCCCTGCACCCCGCTCCCTGCCCCCTGCACCCTGCTCCCTGCACCCCGCCCCCTGCCTCTTCTGCCTCTTCCGCCCAATCTCCAACTTTTTGGGAACCATTTCTGGGGAAGCAAGCGTCGTGAGGCGAAAGTAAAAGTTCAGAACTTTGCTGATTTTGATACATCTGATACTTTTCCCGTGTGCTTACCCTTTTCATTAGGACTGAGGTAGTTAACAATAGGTTGGATGTATTTAAAATGATGTGAATTTATGCCTAGAACTCCAAACGAATATGCCGTTTTCCTTCTTTTGGATAGCGGACATCGGGAAGAAGTGCGTTTTCCTACGATTCAAGAGTTTCAGAAGTGGTATAGTGGGGAGCTTGTGCCAAAGTCAGCTTCTAATGATTTTATTAGCGTACCGATTAAAAATATTCAAGGCGAATATATGGTGGTACGTCCATCCCGGATTGTTGGTATTCGGGTAGAACCGATTTTTAGCTCTAGTATTGAAAGATGATGAGAAAAACCTTTGCTTTGCTGTCTTTGAGTCTGGGAATTGCTCTTGTAAATCCACTTTGGTCAGTTGTTGCTCAAGTTCCAACTACACTGCCGATACCAATACCGACTACTCCAGAAGTCTTACCACCACTCCAACCTGTAAATGTGGAAAATGCTTGTAACACCCAAAATTGCTTGGGTTGGGATGAGCAACTTTGGGGTCAACAAGGAGATAGACAAGCACTGTTAACTTCCATTGATCATAGTTTGCGTTACTTGGGAACGAGTAAAGCGATCGCTATTTATCAAAATTATCCAATTAAAGAGATTACCCTAGATCGTGTCCGTCGGAGTTTGTTACGCTTCCGGCAACTTGTTGTTAGTTCCAAGTCAGCGGCCGAACTACAAGCCGCTGTGAGTCGGGAGTTTGTTTTTTATCAGTCTGTGGGCAACGATGGCAAGGGTACTGTTAAGTTCACAGCTTATTATGAGCCGGAGTATACCGCCAGCCGCGTGAGAACTTCAACATATAAATATCCCTTGTATAAAGCACCAGCAAACTTTAAAGAATGGGCTAAACCTCATCCAAAACGAGTTGATTTGGAAGGTAAAGATGGTTTACAAGGAAATAAGAGCAAGTTACGTGGGTTAGAAATGCTTTGGTTCCGCGATCGCATGGATGCATACATGATCCATATCCAAGGTTCTGCCCAAATTAAATTAACAAACGGCAAAAGAACCTCTGTAGGCTTTGCTGGAGGAACAGATTATCCTTGGACTAGCATCGGAGGAGAACTAGCGAAAGATGGTAAATTGCCACTTAGCGGCTTAACAATGCCCAAGTTACTGAGTTATTTCCGTCAAAATCCCAGGGAGATGAATAATTATCTACCACGCTGGGAAAGATTTGTGTTCTTTCAGGAAACTAACGGTGATGCAGCAACAGGTAGTCTGAATGTCCCTGTAACAGCAGAACGTTCCATTGCCACAGATAAGTCTCTCATGCCTCCTGGCGCACTAGCACTAATTAACAACTCATTTCCTTATCCTACCGGTAGAGGAAAATTGGAACCTCGGAGAGTTAGTCGTTTTGTCTTAGATCAAGATACAGGCAGTGCGATTAAAGGGCCAGGAAGAGTAGATTATTTTATGGGAACTGGTAAACTAGCAGGCGATCGCGCCGGCATTACAGGCGGCAACGGTTCACTGTATTATTTACTACTTAAATAATAGGAGGCAGGAGTCAGGAGTCAGGAGTCAGAAAAAAGATAAATATTATTCTCCCTGCACCCTGCTCCCTTTCCTCTTAACAGTCCCTAATATGGTGGATAACCAAATTCATCATCATCTGCATACACATAAGAATTGGTAACACCAGCCATTTCCACCTTAGAAACTTCTGGTTTAATAACTTCCTTCCCAAAATCCTTGTGTTCTTCAAAAGCCTTACAAATAATTGCCGACTCAGGAGAATCTGAGGCAATCATATAATCAGTTAAAGTTGAAACCGTGGGATGTTTGTAATCCACAGTTGAAGCCACCAAAGCCGTATTTGGCTCAATTCCTCTTTCTTCACATTCAATAATTGGGCAGAAAATTCCATGAGCATGGAATAAAGGACCCTTTGGGGTTACAGGTTTCTTTTGGAAGGCAGCATAAGCCTTTTCTAATTCCGCGACAAAACCACCGATAGGTCTACCTTGTTGATATTCAGAATAATTTTTACCAAAACTTGCTCCTGCTGAACCACTAAGAGTTAATTGCAGAGGTGATTCATGTAAAAACTTTTTATCTTCACCTATTAAAAAAATCAGATGGCGAGTAAAAGTTTTAAATTTAACTTTATCAGCTAAAAAAGCATCATAATTATCTTTAAAAGTACCCAATTTCATCCCAGTTTCTCTATCTTTAACAGATAATGGACCCCGACGGACAATTACTAATCTGGGAGTAGTGCTAATAAAAACAGTTTCCATTCCCGAACTAAATTCATGTTCCACCTGTTGCCAATTTTCATCTGGTTTAAAACCAACAGCTTGGGCATTATCCTGGCCAATTGCTAAACCATAGCTTTGTAAACCATCAGTACCATAGCGAGGATTGATCATCAACCCCCAAGGAAGGACTTGGGAAGGAGGGGCGTTAAATTTTTCGTCTTCAAAGTCGAACTTAGCAGATGCTTTCATAATTTGAGAATATCAAAGTGCTTAATTTTACAAGTTTATCTCTTGTACCATATTTTGTACCATCCATCTAAGATATCAGGCACTTTCTGAATTAGATTTTAACAATTTCCTTTTAAACAGGGATAGGAAGGTGATACACCATTCAATACTGTTCAGTTAAGAGTTTTTGTAGCGACAGCGCAACCCAACAAAAGTCCGTAAATGTTGGGTTTCCTAGCGTCAACCCAACCTACCTAATTTAATGTTTTTAGCTTAACCGACAAGTATTGACGCACCATTACCATTAATCAAGTTTAGGGTGCGGGCTACCCTGAGAGTGATAGCGTAACGCACCCTACGTATCTTGATAGCTCTGTCTCCCGGAAGGGATACAAGAATCAAATATTACACCAATACGAACTGGTTAGAGTTGGTCACATCCAAACTCACAGCTTGAATGCCAGTCAGAACTGCGAGAGTTTGATTGTTAAAGTTAATCTGAGTATCAGCACCTACTTGATTTAACTGGAGTGTTGAGGTAGTAATACCTAAGTTAACAGCACCATTAATACCAATCACATCAGCACCAATTTGGAAGTCAACAATGGTATTAGCAGCTTGTGGTAGTTCAACATTCACAATTAAAAATTGATCATTACCAGCACCACCAGAAAGCAAGTTACCACCACCTGCTTGCACAAAGAACTGATCATTACCATCACCACCTAAAGCGCGGTCATTGCTTCCCAAATAGAAGATATCATCGCCAGCACCACCGGACATCCGATTTCCACCTTGAGCATCAGTAGCATCAAATTTATCATTGCCACTGCTACCGAAAGCGCGATCATTGCGATTGAGATCGATAATATCCTCACCACTGCCGAGATAAATGCGGTTATTTCCGGCATTTACAGAAGCAGCTACAGTTTGCATATCTACAGTGTCATTTCCTGCTCCGGTAAATAGAATATCTTGTATCCCATCAAAGCTGCTACCTTGAACCGGGAAGATATCATCATTACCAGGTGTACCAAAGGAAGTTACGTTAGGGGTACTAGGGGTACTATCGGTTATTGTCAGGGTTACTAAAATTGGGTCGTGGTCACTTGCCCGTTCAGCATTATCTACAAACTCGCTATTGATATGAACAATGTCAATTTGGGCAGAATTGCTCAAGTTATTGCTGACTAAAATATGATCCAAGGATTGAGAGTTACCATCAAAGTTGTAGGTATATCGCTCATTTTCTGGCAAGGTATTGGTGAGGTTGGTAAGAACAGGACTATTACCACCTGCCAGAATACTCAAGGGGGAAATAAACTCAAATTCGTTCAAGTCACCAACCACAACAACTTTAGAATTAGGATTAGTTGCCAAAATCCCATCTACAAAATCATTTACTGCTTGAGCTTGAGCGCGACGCTGGTCTAAAGATCCATTGATAGTAATATCTTCCTGTCCATTACCAACAGATTCACCGCCAACGGAAGGTTGATTTTGACCAAATAATGGACTGCTACCACCTTTAGATGAGAAGTGATTGTTAACTACTGTGATCTCTTCACCATTGAAAGCGAAGTTGGCTATTAGTGGTAAGCGGGTGTCAGTGAAAGCAGGAAAGGCAGAAGAGGGAACAGTTTTAACAGAACCATCTACCAAATCAACGCGGCTGTCATTGTATAGGAAGGCTGTACGGATGTTTGCACCGGGCTGTCCACCACTGTTGTTATTGCTAATGAAGGTGTTATCAATGAATTGGTAAGTGGGACCACCTGCGGCAACTATGGCATCAATTAGAGTTTGTAAGGTGAGGCTGGCACTGAAAACTCCATCATTGGTACTGCCACTATTGTCTTGAATCTCTTGTAAACCGATGATATCAGGACTTTTGAGATTATTGACAATTTGATTAGCGATCGCATGAAAACGACCATCAGCAATATCTTGATCACCATCACCATCATTAGGATCAAGGTTAAGAACATTGTAAGTTGCGATCGCTAAAGTATCACTATCCTGATTCAAAGTAGTAACTTCAGGTTGCAAATTAGCAAATTGAATATTACTGACAAAATCTTCCGTGGGAATTACCTCAAAGTTGCCAAAGTTATAACCGACTACACCAGTGACATCACCCAACCTATCGCCGACATTGACATTGGGGAAGGCAAAATCAAACACACCATTATCTGCGTCAATCTGGATGCGTTCGGGGTTAAAGTCATTAGGTGCAATATTGATTGTGCCGCGCTGACTCAGACCAGTTGCTCCCGTGCCATTATCAACAACAGTGTAGATTTCCCCAAAACTGTTGGTAGGACTAACAGCAACTAAATCTGTAGCTGTGACTCTCATTCCTTCCACAGATTCCCAGAAATCAATCCCGTCAGTAGTGGGGTCAAAAGATGTGAGTCCATCGTCGTCAATGACCTGGGATGGAGGCACTCGACCGCCCGCACCAAGAATCACCGCACTGGGTAAAGCATTACCACTGGAGAGGATGGTGATTGTGGGATTGCCACCTATTTGGGTAGTGGAAAGGTTGCCTGTACTAGCTCCACCGGGGGTAAATTCACTGACTGTACCTGTAATAATGATAGAGTCACCAACGCTCACTGTAGGGGCGCTACCGGTAAAGACAAAAATGGCTTCGGATGTGGCGATATTGTCATCAGGGTTGGGATCTTGGAGATAAAAACCATTGGAGTCAACAGCAGTAACAATACCGGGGACATCCGTAACAATTTGCCCAATTAACGGTGATGTGTGACCTGCTCCTTGAATAGTATGAATTTTGATAGCATCAAGGGTAATTTCTTCAGTACGGAATTTCTGGAAATTGTCTTGATCTAGGTCTTTAGATGCTGTGCTGTTGTTGTACCAGAAGGTGTCACCATTATCTACTAACAATTGAATCTTGGTATTACCTGTGAGATTATCTGGAACGGTAACAATGCCCTCAAAACTACCATTGGTGTTTAAAGCAGTTAAATCTGCTGTTCTCAATACTGGTGCATCTCCAGCATTACCAGTCCAGGTATAAAGACGGAAATCATTAGGAGCGGTATCAGTTGCTGCTCCCACTGAACCGGCAATAATCACATATTCCCCTGTATTATTGCGTTCGATACTGCGAATACCGCGATCGCCTAAATCTAGCTGAATGGGTGCGCCAAAGGTAGCTGAACCTGTTGTCCCACCTGCATTATCGAGAATTGAGGAGAAATTAGTAACGGGTACAATTAAGGCTTGAGTGCGGTTACTGGTGGGTTCTAGTGGTGTACGGAAAGCAATATACAAACTGTTACCATCGGGACTAGCGGTTAAACCTTCAATATTAAAGCCATTGCTAGAACTGACAGAAACCCCTCCTGCTGCACTGGCTGCTAAACCAAGGAAACCAGCACCGAGTCCATGACCATTATTGTTATCCCAAGCAATTAAATCATCTTCGAGAAATCTGTAAGATCCGGCAAAGTCCAGGGTTGTATTGATACCTGTTCCAGAAACTGTAGTCGCAAAAATCCGTTCTCGATTAGGAGCGTCATTGTTGCTAGAGTTGTTACCGTGAGAACCAATCCAGTAAATTGTATTGCCAATTTGTACTGAACCTTCCAGGTCTACTTCCCCATCTAAACCAGGGAAAGTGGAGAAATCAAAACTGGTAATTGGTGATCCTGACTGATTGCGATCGTAAAGACGAATGATTTGGTCTTCATCATCAGCTACCAACATATAATCAGCATCAATGGCTATCGCTGTGGAAGCGTCACTTGTTCCATAGTGGAAGCGGGTGGTATCAGGAACAACGGAAGCAGCAGAAGCCCCATAGTTGATCATGTATTCCACAACATTCTCACCATCGCTGACTGATATGGTGATATCTGCAAATCCAACTCCAGTGGGATTAATTTTCAAGTTGCGTGTGCCACCACTGCCTGTCAGGTTTAAATTGGCATTGGGGACAACTGATTGATTGTTGCTAGTAACTGTAACTGTGAGATTTTCCACAGGTGTATCAGCATCAGTAATTACTAAATCAACACCCAATGTCCTAGCTGGATCTGTGGGATCATCAATTGCACCACTTAAAAATCCTGAACCTGTAGCGGGGAGATTAATTAAAGGTGAAGTTGTGTTTTCTGTAATTGTGGGAACTGCCCCTACCGCTGCATCGTTATCACTAATATTAACTGTGGCAATTGTGGGAACTGTAATTCCGTTATAACCAGCATCTGCACTGGTGGCAGAATGGGAAATTGACCCTGTGTGATCTCCTTCTGATAAGGCATCATCAACGGCGGCTACGGTTACAGTTTGGGCAATATTCCAATTTGCAGAGGTGAAAGTCAAAGTATTGCTATTGACAGTCAATTGGGAATCTGGATTAATGGCAATTTCTACATCTGCCGTTGGTTGACTTCTCAATACAACCGTATAGGTATCAGTTGCACCACCTTCTGTTACTGCTGTATTTCCATCAGACTGGCTGATTAAAACCGCAGGACTGGGAACGGCTGCACTGCTATAACTGCCAGGGTTGCCAAGTCCACCACTGAGAGAATTAAAGGAATTTAAACCATCTCCCAGGGTTGAAAGTGTCCATTGAGTCGCATCATTTTTACCCAAATTTGCGGCTGCTGTCCAAGCACTGACACCATTTGCTCTTGATGTACCGGGAAATTTGGTGGTATCTCCATAGGAGAAACTATCAATGAGTTGATTGCTGCTATCAAAAATATTGATTTCATCTTCACGACCTAAGTTAACTGTGAGTTCTCCAATTATTTTTACTGATGAGGATAAACCCCAATCTGTGCGGAAACTGTCAGCGTTATTTTCTGTGACAATTACCGACTCACCAGCGCCAACTATGCCAAAAGCACTGAGGGAAACTGTACCAGCAATGCGGGAATCATCGTCATAACTCCAACCGTTTAAATCAATGGCATTATCGCCAATGTTGGTAATTTCAAAAAATTCGCTGCCATTACCACCGTCTTGATATTCTGTAATTCTAATTGCGGGTGAATTTGGTGCGGTGTCGTTATCGGTGATGCTAACTGTGAGGTTAGGAATTGTTAGACTGTTGTAAATAGGATCAGTGCTGGAAATGCTATGAGCGATCGCACCACTATGAGGTTTAGTTTCAAAAATACCATCATCTACAGCTTGGACGGTAATTGTCTGGGGTGTAGTATCACTCAGGTTTAAAGCCAGATTAGCAGAGAAGTTAATCCCGTCTGCACTCAGGAGAGTCTGTCCATCAGAGACGACAATATTGATATTAACTGCGGCGGCGGGAACGGTAGTTAGTGCCAGGGTATAGGTATCAATTGCACCGTTTTCTGTGACAGATGTATTACCCTCAGTTTGAGTGAGGATGATAGTCGGGACAACTTCAGTTGCATAGCTTCCAGGATTACCAATATCATTAGCAGTGGAAACAACAGAACCTTGAAGATCGGCAATAGTAGACAACTGCCATTTTGTCGCGTCATTAATACCTAGATTCTCTACTGCTGTCCAACCGCTGACATTTTGAGTTCGCACCCCTCCAATCACTTGATCATTATAGGTAAGCCGATCTACGAGTTGATTGTTATTGTCGTAGATATTAATTTCATCACCGCGTCCTAGTCCTGGCGCAGAATTTCCAATCACTTTAACTGTGGAATCCAGACCCCAAGCTGTGCGGAATGCAGTTACATCAGCAGTTTCGGTGAAAATAACTGATTCTCCCGGTTGTACCGTACCAAAGTCACTGAGGGAAAATGTACCAGGAGTGCGATCGCTATCTGAGTAACTCCAACCTGTCAAATCAACTGGATTTTCACTGATGTTAGTCAACTCCACAAATTCACCATCACCCCCAGAATAAAGATATTCTGTGATTTGAATAGATGCAGTAGTTGCTAATGTAAAGGCTGTGTCACTAAAAGGTACATCTGGGGCAATAGTATCAATACTCTGATCGCCAGAACCATCTTGAGCAATCCAATTGCTAGGATTATTGATAATCGGTAAATAGTCAGTAAAATTAGCTGCACCTGTTCTATCGCTATTAAAAGCAGCAACATCCGCGCCATTAGTTACTAAAGATGATAAATCGAGAGCGGTTTCTCCAGCCGTTAAGCCTGTATTGGTGAGTGTTCCATTGCTTTCACTAAAACCACCCCCTGCGATCGCTGTAATAAATGTGGGTGAACTTGCATCTCCCTGATAAGCATAAAGCACTTCACCACTGGCGCTCAGTCCTCTATTATTGCCTCGTTCTCCTACAGGTTGGGTAATTGTTCCTGTGCTGGCGATAATCTCTCCTGAACCAATATTATCAATACGGATAATAGTTCCTGCGGAAATTAAACTGTTAGATGTCCAGCTAAATGCACCTTCATTTGTATCATTCCAAGCAGTACCGTTCCACTCATTATCCTCAAAAATAATTACTTCGTTAAGATTAATGTCAACTAATGCCACAAAAGCAATATTGTCATTACCATCTGCGTTAAACCCAACAAAGGCGATATTGCCCGCAGTAATTGCCATAATTCAAATCTTCCTTGCGATTTTAAGAAATCACATCAAAATAATTGGTTAGTATCCTATCTAGTAGGTTTACCCAGTTTGGTTAAGAGAACAAAAAGTAAAAATTATTAGAACATTATCAATACTTTTTCCAAACAAAGAGAATGACAGGGAAGGCTTCTTACTATAAATCTTGTTAAAGATACTGTTGTTTTTCCGTCCGGTTTTTCGAGCTTTCATCTGCATAAGTTAGTAGGAAGCCATCTGATCAGCAACGTCGAAGGGATCACCAAATAAAAAAATACTCAACCACCTGAAAAATCTCTCAAACACTCATTTCTCCGTGTCCTCTGTGCCTCTGTGGTTCGTTTCTCATCATCAAAAAAAATCATGGTTGCAGAAAATCAAAATACAGTAGTAGTTACAGGAGCTTCAACAGGAATTGGTCAAGCCTGTGCTTTGCTTTTAGACCAGTTGGGTTTCTCTGTTTTTGCTGGCGTGCGTCAAGAGATGGATGCTCAAATACTTAAACAGAAAGGATCTCAAAAGCTCATGCCATTTTTTTTAGATGTGACTGATGCAGAGTCAATCGCATCTGCGGTTGATACAGTCACAAATGCAGTAGGTGGTGCGGGTATTTTAGGTTTAGTGAATAATGCCGGAATTGCCGTCCCTGGACCTTTGGAATTATTACCAATCGCAGAATTTCAACAACAAATGCTGGTTAATGTTACCGGTCAATTAGCAGTAACACAAGCATTCCTCGGTCTATTACGTCAAAGTCGCGGTCGAATTATCAATATAGGTTCTATTGCTGGTAGAAGTCCGACTCCGTACTTGGGAGCTTACAATGCTTCAAAATTTGCCCTGGTCGCACTCACTGATGTGATGCGGATGGAATTACGACCTTGGGGAATCTCGGTTTCCATTATTGAACCTGGTGCGATCGCTACTCCAATTTGGGAAAAGTCTCTAAGTCAATCGGAAATAGCACAGCAAAATCTACCGCAATCGGCACAAAATCTCTATGGTCAGTCCATGAATATTGTCCGCAAAAAAATGCAGATGCTCGCATCTGGGGGAATTTCTGCGGATATTGTCGCTCAGGCTGTTGTCCATGCGCTGACTGCAAAGCAGCCAAAGACACGCTATCTTGTTGGTAAAGATGCCAAAATCGGAGCGATACTGAAGTATATTTTGCCCGATCATTTGCATGATCAGTTAATTTTATACTCAATGGGTTTGTAAATTACTTGGAATAGATAGGCATGACCGTATTCAGGTTGCAGGTCTATATTGCTACCCAACTACGGTGATGCCTTAATCATATCTTTCTGAAAGCGATCGCATAACAAAACGATACCTACCAAGATTCTGCTCTCCCCTTTTTAAAAGGATCACCTGTAAAAGCTTGGAAACCAATCACAGGATAGGCATCATCATTAGGAGAAAAAATCCGCATTGCTGCTTCAGATATAAACTGAGCCATACTAGCAAGTATTCTAGAGATAGCCATAATATTGAAACTCCTTTTTTATTCGCTATAAACTGCGATAACTATACTTTAGTTCTGTTATTATCTAATTGCTCATACTTGCAATATATTGACAAGTTATGCAATGATTTTTTAGATATATTTGCAATACTTTATCTTATCTAATAGTCAAAATAATCCCCTTAATTCTAATTATAACTGCAAACAAGTCAATGGGATATATCTATGGTAATAACCTATTGGAATATACCTCCAAAAATATCTGATAGTTGCTACAATCACCATTAATAAATGTGAATTAATAGCCAGTTATAGATTACTCTCCTTGTAAAAGTAGGGATTTCGGGCATTTTTTACTCTATATCCATTAGATACTTGACATTAATTATGGTAGAACTTACCATAATAAAAGCAGCACTTGGGGAAGCTCTCAAATGACAACCTTTCCACATATGGATTATGGACAGAAAAGCTACCAAAACCCAGAATTAAATCTCAGTGTAGAGGATTACAGCTTGCTAACTGACCTTTACCAGCTAACAATGGCAGCTTGTTACACAGGTGAAGGTATAGAACAAAAACAGGCCAGCTTTGAATTATTTGTGAGACGCTTACCTGAAGGTTTTGGTTATTTAATAGCGATGGGTTTGGCGCAAGTTTTAGAATATTTGACTAAATTCCGCTTTAATTCCGCACAAATTTCTGCTTTACAGGCAACGGGAATTTTTGCCCATGCACCTGAGCGTTTTTGGTCATTATTAACTAAAGGCGCTTTTACGGGTGATGTCTGGGCAGTTCCAGAAGGAACAGCAGTATTTGCCAATGAGCCATTATTAAGAGTAGAAGCACCTTTATGGCAAGCGCAGTTAGTAGAAACCTATCTTTTAAATACCCTTAATTACCAAACTTTAATAGCAACTAGAGCCGCAAGATTGCGTGATATTGCGGGGGAGAAGGCAACACTTTTAGAATTTGGGGCAAGGAGAGCTTTTAGTCCTCAAGCCTCTTTGTGGGCAGCACGGGCAGCTTTGGCTGGTGGTTTAGATGCCACTTCTAATGTGTTAGCAGCACTACAACTAGGGGAAAAACCTAGTGGGACAATGGCACACGCTTTAGTTATGGCTTTGTCGGCTTTGGAAGGAAGTGAAGAACAGGCGTTTACTGCATTTCATCAATATTTTCCTGGTGCGCCATTATTAATTGATACCTATGATACGGTTGCTGCGGCGCAAAGATTAGCTGAAAGGGTAAATTCTGGAGAAATGACTTTAAGTGGAGTCAGGTTAGATTCTGGGGATTTAGTTAGTTTATCAAAAACAGTGCGATCGCTCTTACCAGATATATCAATTTTCGCTAGTGGTGATTTAGATGAATGGAAAATAGCTAGATTAATCAAAGCAGGTGCAGAAATTGATGGTTATGGACTAGGAACCAAATTAGTCACAGGTTCACCCGTGAATGGAGTTTATAAACTCGTCGATATTGATGGTATTCCTGTGATGAAAGAGTCTAGTGGTAAGTTTACTTATCCAGGCAGAAAGCAAATTTATCGCTCATTGGTAGGAGGTAAGTTACAGGCAGATAAACTAGGATTATTTAATGAAAATCTAGTTTCTTCACAACCTTTATTACAGTTAGTAATGAAACAAGGTCAGCAATTACAACCGCATGAAAATTTAGCCACAATTCGTCAACGAACTTCCATTTCAGTTGCCAGTTTACCAGAGGAAACAAGACGTTTAGAAAATCCAGTTTCTGTAAAAGTGGAAATATCTAAAGAATTGCAAAAGCTGACAGAAGAGACTAAAAGGTGTTGGAGGAGTTAAAAATGACAAGAGAACCAGCTAAAAGTTTTCAAGATTTGATTGTTTGGCAAAAGGCACATCAGTTAGTCTTGGAAACCTATTACTTCAGTAACAATTTTCCTAAATCTGAAATGTATGGACTAACATCTCAATTAAGGAGGGCTATTGTTTCTGTCCCAGCCAATATAGCTGAAGGGTTTAAAAAGAAAACTTATGCCGATAAATTAAGGTTTTTTAATATAGCAGAAGGGTCTTTAGAAGAATGTCGTTACTACTTCATTCTTACTAGAGACCTCAATTATGGAGATAGTACATACCTAATCTCCCAGCTAGAAGAAGTTAGTAGATTGCTAATTGGCTATTCACAATCTATTCTTAATTCTCACTCCTGATATCATACTCCTTCTTCCTCATTCTTCTGAACTCCTGAACTTCTGAACTCCTTTTTTATGCAAATCGCTTTATTTGGTACTAGTGCAGATCCTCCAACTGCGGGACATCAAAAAATTCTCAAGTGGTTATCTGAGAGTTATGATTGGGTAGCAGTTTGGGCTGCGGATAATCCTTTTAAGTCTCAGCAAACGCCTTTACCTCACCGGGCAGCTATGTTACAATTGTTAATTACAGATATAGATGCACCCAGGCAGAATATTACTTTAGAACAAGAATTGAGTAGCTGGAGAACTCTGGAAACAGTAGAAAAAGCAAAATCGCGTTGGGGTGATGATGCTGAATATACTTTGATAATTGGTTCAGATTTATTGCATCAGTTACCACGGTGGTATCATATTGAAGATTTATTACAGCAAGTCAGACTGCTTGTAATTCCTCGTCCTGGTTATGTCATAGATAATTCTAGCTTAGAGGGAGTTGAACAGTTAGGAGGTAAAATTGCGATCGCTAGTCTAACCGGTTTAGATGTCTCTTCCACAGCTTTTCGTGAACAAAAAGATCCCGACACCCTCACACCCCACGTCGTTGCTTATATTCATCAACAGCATTTGTACGTTTAAATGCCAGAACGCAACCATAAAAAGAGTCCAAATCAGATCAATCAACAACCTTTGGCTGATTTCAAAGTCGGTGTAGATAATGTCATTTTTTCTGTAGATACTGCTCAAAATCGGCTACTAGTGCTGTTAGTAATGCGACAGCAAGAACCATTTTTAAATTCTTGGAGTCTTCCTGGTACTTTGGTACGTCAAGGAGAATCTTTAGAGGATGCAGCTTATCGGATTATGGCAGAAAAAATAAAAGTCAATAATCTTTATCTGGAACAACTTTATACTTTTGGGGGGCCAAATCGTGACCCCAGGGAACAAATTGATAGCTATGGTGTGCGTTATTTATCTGTTAGTTATTTTGCTTTAGTTCGATTTGAGGAAGCAGAATTAATTGCTGATAAGGTGGCTGGGATTGCTTGGTATCCGGTTAAACAAATACCCCAGTTAGCATTTGATCACAATGAAATTATTACCTATGGACACAGACGATTAAAAAATAAGTTGGAATATAGTCCGGTGGCTTTTGATGTTTTGCCAGATACGTTTACTTTGAATGATTTATATCAGTTGTATACTACTGTTTTGGGGGAAAATTTCTCGGATTATTCTAATTTTCGGGCGCGTTTACTGAAGTTGGGTTTTTTGTGCGATACGGGAATTAAGGTTTCTAGGGGTGCTGGTCGTCCGGCTAGTTTGTATAAGTTTGATGCTCAGGCTTTTGCACCTTTTAAAGATAAGCCTTTGGTGTTTATTTGATTTGAATATGGATTAAATGAACCGCGAAGGCGCGAAGGACGCGAAGAAAGAAAGAAGAAGGAAGAGAAGAAGAAAGTCATTATTTATAATATTCCAATTACCAATATGAAAATAGCGATTGCTCAACTTAATCCAATCATTGGTGACTTGTCTGGAAATGCTAAACAAATTCTTGATGCTGCTGAAAATGTAGTGTCTTCAGGTGTGCGTTTGCTGTTGACACCAGAACTTTCTTTGTGTGGTTATCCACCCAGGGATTTATTACTAAATCCTAGTTTTGTGGAAGCTATGGATATTACTTTACAACAATTAGCTCAGGATTTACCTGCTAATTTAGCTGTGTTGGTAGGAACTGTTGTTAAAAATACTGACGCGCAGATTACTGGGGGAAAAAGTTTATTTAATAGTATTGCTTTATTGGAAGCAGGTAAGGTTCAGCAATTTTTTCATAAACGACTTTTACCAACTTATGATGTTTTTGATGAACATCGTTATTTTGAACCAGGGTTAAAACCTAGTTATTTCAATTTAGATGATATCAAGATTGGCGTAACTATTTGCGAAGATTTATGGAATGATGAGGAATTTTGGGGTAAACGTAGTTATCCGGTTAATCCTATTGCTGATTTATCGTCTTTAGGTGTTGATTTAATTGTGAATTTATCTGCTTCACCTTATACTGTCGGTAAGCAAAAGTTACGAGAAGCGATGCTGCAACATAGTGCAGTTAATTTTCAACAGCCAGTAATTTATACGAATCAAGTTGGTGGTAATGATGATTTGATTTTTGACGGACGTAGTTTTGCTTTAAATCGTCAAGGTGAAATCGTCTGTCGCGCTAGGGGTTTTGAAGCTGATTTATTAGTTGTTGATTTTGATGAAATAAAACGCGATTTACAGTTTGGTGCGGTTGCATCTGTCTATGAATCAGAAGATGAGGAAATTTGGCACGCTTTGATTTTGGGTGTGAAAGATTATATTCAGAAATGTCATTTTTCTCAAGTGGTTTTGGGTTTAAGTGGTGGGATTGATTCGGCTTTGGTAGCGGCAATTGCTACTGCTGCACTGGGTAAGGAAAATGTTCTTGGTGTGTTAATGCCTTCTCCTTATAGTTCCCCACATTCTATTAGTGATGCTTTGGCTTTAGGTGAAAATTTGGGAATTAAAACTCATCTTTTAGCCATTGGGGAATTGATGCAAGGTTTTGATCATACTTTAGCTGATTTATTTACCGGGACTGAGTTTGGGATTGCTGAGGAGAATATTCAATCGCGGATTCGTGGTAATTTATTGATGGCGATCGCTAATAAGTTCGGTCATTTGCTTCTGTCTACTGGGAATAAGTCGGAAATGGCTGTTGGTTACTGCACTCTTTACGGCGATATGAATGGCGGTTTAGCGGTGATTGCAGATGTGCCTAAAACCCGCGTCTATTCTCTGTGTCAGTGGTTAAATGTTCATACCCAGACGGAAATTATTCCCGAAAATATCATCACTAAAGCACCCAGCGCGGAACTGAAACCGGGTCAAGTTGACCAAGATTCTTTACCCGCATACGATATCCTAGATGATATTTTAAGCCGTTTAATTCACGACCACCAATCAGCAGAACAGATAGTTGCAGCAGGTCATGATGCAGAAGTTGTCAACCGAGTGTTGCAAATGGTAGCACGGTCTGAATTTAAGCGGCGACAAGCACCTCCCGGACTGAAAATCACTGACCGCGCTTTTGGTACTGGTTGGCGAATGCCTATTGCTAGTAAAATTAACTGGGTGGCTGTGAATAATTCTCACCACAAGACAAGTATCTCTACTAGTATTTCCACTTAAAAGTGACCGTGAAAGTTGGGGAAACAAGTTTTTGATTAGACAACAAGCCAATTTTCAGATTTTGCTGTTTTCCATCAATATGAGGAAACAGCATTATTTATGGGGATTTTTTAAATCTTTAAAATAAGTAAAAATTTGCAGCTATTTTCTAGTTCAGCGTATATATTCGGACATGATTAGAATACAGAATTAGCTTAATTACAATTAGGTACAAAATGAAACTACAAGCTTTTTTAGGTACGGATGAAAAATGGGGCTTTGAAGCGATCGCTCTTGACACAGAATTACCACGTCAGATTCAACTACGGTTAATTGATTTGGGTTTACTTGAACACCCAGCCGATGGACAATTTGGCCCTGTTTCTACAGCAGCACTCAAAAAATTTCAAGAGTTAATGAAGATCGGAGAGGCTGAATTTTTAGGAGCAATCACAGCCAAAGAACTGATTGAGACAAAAAGAGAGGAGATACCCCAACCAGCCCTAAAACTTGGGAACGATATTGCCAGTAGAATTATTAAATATATGCAGGCAAAACAATATGAAGTATTCACAAATCCTAAAGAATATAACATCGTTTATATAGAAGGAATCGATGGAGATTGGACTCTTAATAATGATGTCCCCAATCAATTTAATGACCAACGGATTGTCATTGAAGTAGTTGATGGTGTTCCCAAAATTGTCAACAACTGGCAAGCCACTACTGAACCAGGAAAGTACTATACTTATAATCCCATGAACCCCAAAGGAGCAGCTAGGATTCAGTTTGGGCAATACAAAGCTTGGGCTGTAGGACTGCACGGCACGGCACAGCCCCATGAAGCATTGAGACAAGTTGGAAATATCACTGTTTGTAGAGATTTCAACAAAGACTTTAAACGGACTGGTGATAAACTGGACACAAATAATAATTTTTATGTCAATCAACACTGGGGCTATGATGCACCTGTCAATGATATCAAAAATGCCAGTGCAGGTTGTCTAGTGGGACGAAGAATAGACGGACATAAAGAGTTTATGGCGATTGTGAAAAAAGACCGCCGTTATGTAGCGAATAATAATTATGTCTTCTATACAACAATTATTCCAGGCAATGATTTACTCAAACAATTTCCTGGATAAAGAGCAAGTTTAAACTAGTACAACACAGCGTAAATAAACCAACCATTCCAAATTTCTGAAAAACGTATGCTGTATTCGTTTTGACTTTTAACTTCCGCCTTGCGGTACTAGTGGGTAATGAGTAGAATTCATTACCCGTTGCTTTTGATCTTGATATTTTTCATTCCCAATCTCAAAGCCACAATTGGGTTATCCACCAATTGCTCGTAATACGGATTCTACCCGATTCATGCCTTCTGGGTCATTGCTACTGCGATATAAGCTCAGAGCTTTTCTTAATACGTTACTGGCTTGTTGGGTTTGTCGTCGTTGTTGAAACATCGAACCCATTAACTCATAGGTGCGAGCATTGTTTTTATTCAGTTCAATGGCTTGTTCAAAAGCCCATGTAGCTGATTCATAGTCTTTGAGCGCAGTTTGGGTGACACCTAAACCTAGATAGGCATTAAGATTACCCCGGTTTAACTGGATAGCACGACGATAGGCTTCCTTCGCTCCAGGGGTGTCTCCTAAGTTACCTTTGATATAACCTACAGCGTAATAAAAATCACTATTATTGGAGTCGATGGCGATCGCACGACGGTAAGCAGCTAAGGCTAATGGGAAATTTCCTTGTTGAGCATATAAGTAGCCAATCCCAGAATGAATTTTGGCATTTCTGTTATCCATAGTTGCAGCTTGCTGATAAACTGCGATCGCTCGATTATAATCCCCCGCATCTACTAGTCTCCGGCCTTCCTCTAGCAGTTCCTTTAACCTGGCATTACTAGCTTGTGCTACTAATACTTCCGCACCCTCAGCCACCAAAGGAGTGCTGGTAACGAAGCTTCCTAATAATAGAACAGTAACTAAAAATGATGTTTGTTTGTACACAGTAAATTTCCTGAAAATTTAATTAAGTTTTTGTTTGTACATTAAAACAAAAATCTTTAAATTTGAAAACTGTATTTATTCACATTTACAAAATATTCAATCATTGATAAGTAAGTCAGCACAATGAAACATAACCATGTGAAAAAATTAACTCGGTTTAAACCCTCTTCTCCTCTGTCTCCAGCATAGTTGTCTCTTATCTAATCCTCATAAAAAATATTCACATCCGCCTACGTTACATTTAGAATTGTAGAAGCATCACAAAACTAAGATGGCGAGAACATCCAAAAAGTTCCGACAATTCTTGCAATTGGCATCATAAAAATGCAAAAATAGAATATATCAAGTTAATTGCTATTAATAAGGGAAACCTATGCTTTTAAGTACTACTGATGTAATTCAAGGCGCTGTAATTGATTCCTATTTGGGTATTGTGACAGCAGAAATCGTCTATGGTAGCAATTTTCTACGAGATTTTTTAGCTGGTATTCGTGATATCGTCGGTGGACGCACTGGTAGCTACGAACGTTTATTTGAACAAGGACAACGCAAAGCACTAGAAGAACTAGAACAAAGAGCGCAACGTTTAGGCGCAGATGCTGTTATCGGCATTGAAATTGATACAGGCACAATCAATGTAGATCAATCTGGAGTTTTATTACTAATTACTGCCACAGGGACTGCTGTAAAAATTCGTTGATAATAGACATTTCTAGAAAAGAATGTGGAAATGTTGCATAGAACTTTTACACAAGGCTTCTAGAAAACGCACATTTAATTTTCACGCTTTTTTCATAATCAGGAATAATCCAAAATTCCCAACTCCGTATACTCAGGAATTTTATTCTGGCAGTTTACGAAATTATGAATTATTTACTACCACTTCAAAAACGCCTCCTCAATCCCTTCTTCTCTCCTAATTTTGGCATCTTTTTCAAACCAAGCAATTACTTGTGACGTTGTTAAATCTTCAATTGCAACTTCAGATTCCTTCGCAATGTGCTGTAAGATTCGCAAAGAAGAAATTGTCAATCGAGTTAAAAACTTTTCTGGAGAAGATAACAAAGCCGCATCTACATTTGCTGACTCTTCCAGAGTTAAAAATTGTGTTGATGATTGATTAGGTGAAATATCCATAAGATTTAAAGTTCTGTTGAATTGAGAAATTGTGTTTCTACTATTAAATCATATTCTAGTTCTTCTATACTAAAAACGGGTTAAAAGTGTCATTCTGAACGGAGTGAAGAATCTCCGAGATACTTCGCTGCACTACGTTACGCTCAGTATGACATAAGTCCCAATTTCACCCGTTGGCAGTATAAACACATTTCAATTACTGCTTTTTGGTTTCTTGCTTCTTTCCCAAGCTTTTGATGCTCGTGGTGGTGATGATGGTTTTTCTATAATTTCAATTTCAATAATAGTGCTAATCACTTGATGAATTTTATCATCTTTGAGTCTTCCAATATACCGATTTACGTTACTTTTATCAACCGTCGCAATAATATTAGGTGGTTTAATCGCAAGTAGTTAAATATCCTCTATTTCTTAATTTAATCAGGAAGTTTGTGTTTTTAACCAACTCCGAAAATTCTTAATCATTGACACCTCACCCACTTGTAAACTAGAAGCTAAAAACTGAGGAACTTCTGTATTTAAAGGTAAATTTGCAAAGGTTGGTGAACCATTGCCAGGAATATATTTATCCTCAGATAAACTATAAATTTGCATGACAGGTTCATCATAACGCCAAACTTCAGGAACACCTAAAGCTAAATAAATCGGTAATTTATCAATAGAAGAACTAGCATAATCAACTTCTATCACTAAATCAGGTGGAGGATCTTGAGTTAAATCTAAACTGGTTTTATTTCTCATGATTGGTTCATTTTGAATATAGAAACTAGAATCAGGTTCTACACCTCTAGCTAAATCTTCTCTTTTGCAAGTTAATGAACCAGTGCTTTTGACATTGAGATTTAACTCTTCAACTAAAACAATAATTAGATTTTGTAACAAACGGTTATTATGTTCATGGGGCATTAATGGAGTCATAATTTCTAAGATTCCCTGATTATAAGTAAACCTATTATGGCGATCATCTCCTGTTTCTAATAAAATTCGTTCAAAAGTATTCCAAGAAATATTATGGAGGATAACGCTATTGGTGTGAGTGTCGCTGTGAGTAGGTGCTAGAGTTACCATAAATTCACCTCGCAGTTTTAGTTATTCTATTATATCACTATAATCAATTTCCATTAGAGGAAATGATTGATCAAGCGGAGTTGATAACAAAAGTTTGTCAATTTTTAACTTGATATTATTGTAATCCCTGAGCAATAAAAGCCGACCAATAGCGGGGATGTGCAAAGGGAAATTCTGCTGTTGATTTTTGGATGTGATTAATTGTATTTAGTATTTTTAGGGATTTTTTATGTTGGAAATCGCACTCTAAATATTCTTTTGAATCTTGTGGATATTGTTTTTTCTGATTTCTAGCTTGTTGACGCTGGTTTTCTGCTGCTTGGGATATTTCTTCTAAGTCTGCTTTTCTTAATTCTTTGCATATTTCTTCTAAATCTGCTTTTTTTAATTCTCGTAATTTAATTTGTGCTTCTTTTAGTGCTTCTGGACGATTTTTATATTCTTGTCTTTGTTGATAGTAAAAGATAGACAATAACGCAGTTGCTAAATCATCAACCTGCCATAAGGAACTAATTACACTTATCGTACCAGCACATAAAAAACCTGTAGAAAGTGTGAGTAAATTATCAGTTATGTCTGGTTTATCTAAATTGGTTTCACAACAAGAAAGAAACACATCTATAAGATCAGGTAAACGCCAACCAGGAGACATTAATTGACCTAAAGTAATACTACCATCACCTAATTTTAACTGAGATTCTAAAGGATTATATAAACAAGATTCAGCATGGTGACAACTGTGAAGAATTTGCACCTGTTCAGCTAATTTTCGGTAATTTTGAACTGTAGCTTGACTACTACCTATTAATCTTTTATCTGCTGGAATATTAAACATTTTAGCAATTTGTTCATCTTCCCATCTGGAAAAAGGTAGAGGGTCATTATCTACGGTGTCTGCCACTATACCATATTGTAAATCTTGAATATCTAAATTTAGGCGTTTCTTATTTTTGTTTTGATGACAAAAATCTAAAATTTGACAACTGGGAGTATAACGAATTAAAAATCTATCTACCAAATATTCTTGATATTCTCCTGTAGGTAAAGCAGCAAAAGGTATTTGATGTAATAACAAATGAGGTTCTATAATTAATTCTTCTATGTCTTGAAGATATTGATAGATTATTTTTGATAATTGTAATCTCTCAGCAAGTTCATAGAGAAAATGTTCCATGTCATTTTCCCATTTTTCAGGATGATGGATATAGTTTGATAACCAATTTTGTGAAATCCAGTTTTGTAATCTTTCTAAACCTTCACCTATACAGGTATGGAGATAAATTGAATTTTGGGTAATAATAAAAATATGAGTGTCAGAGTTGGTGGTGTAGAAACTGAGAATAGCAGTTTTAGGATGATCAATTAATTGCTGAATTTCTGACAAACTCAGAGGTTTAACTTGAATTTCACCCGCTAAAATGGGATCTTCTTTTCTAAGTTGTTCCCAAATTTCTTGTTTTGCAGTTTCTAATGATGCGATTTTTTCATTATTGTCTGCTTTCCAAATAGCACGGGTTTCACTGCGGTTATTTTCTGATTTATCATTTTGGCGTTCTATATCAATTTGTTGTTGTAATTCTTCGTATTTTTGTAATAATTCTTGGACTGTTGGCGGTATATTTTCACTTTGGGATAAGTGAGAACTTGCCATTAAGTCTACTAGAAGTTTGGAACGAGAGCGTTCACAATATTCAAAGGCTTTATCTATTTGTTGAGTATTGATGTATGCTTGTATAATGTTTTGGTAAATATCTATTGAGTCTTCTAAAATCTCTTGACGACGTGATTCTGATTTTATCCAACTACGGCTAGTTTCTAAGGCTTCAATAGCCGTAGCATACCCGAAAATAGCTTGCTGCCACATTTTATTATTAAAAGCTATTTTACCTAAATTTTTTCCAGATTTTAAGGAAAATCTAGGTATAATAATAGGGTTAAAATCTTTAAGTGATGCTTGTAAATAAGTAATTGATTTCTCAATTTCCCCTTGATAATTATATGCAATTCCTAGCAGATATTGTAAATCAGCCCAATTTTTAGGAAAATCTGTGTGAGTGTAAACTTTTAAGGCAAGTGTACAAGCATTAATAGCTGATTCCTGATTTTTTGATAAATTATTTATATCCCTAATTAAATATGAATTAGCTAAATTATGTTGAACATTAGCCCATTGTTCGGGAAAATCTTCATATTTATATATTTTAAGTGCTAATTTTAGTTTGATTATTGATTGTTGGATATTATCAGATATATTACCATCTGTTAATGTTAGATAAGCAAGTCCAAGATTATTATGTAATCTAGCCCATCTCTCAGGAAATTTATGATAGGTATAAACTTCTAAAGCAGCTTTATATGATGCAATTGCTTCTTGATATAAACGACTTTCACTATAAGCTAATCCCAAATTAATTTGAACATCTGCCCAATCTGATAGACCAATATCACGTGCATGAACTTTCAAAGCAGATGTGCAATGTAAAATTGATTTATCTATATTATCTTGTCTGTCTCCTTTAATTCTATAAATATATGTAGCTCCTAAATTAGATTGAGCATCTGCCCAATTTTGTGGGAAATCTTTTAAAGTATAAACTTCCAAAGAATTTGTATAAAAATGAATAGCTTGTTCCAAATTTTCTGACAGATTACCTTCAATCCTGTTTAAATAAACCGACCCTAAATTTGCTTGAATTTGCGCCCATTGTTCTGGATATTCTTCTTTGTTTCTAACTGTTAGAGCATCCCTGAAAGCTACAATTGCTATCTCTAAATTATCTGATTTCATTCCTTTAATTCTATCAATATATGCAACACCTAAATTATTCTGTAAACTAGCCCATTCTTTTAAGAAATACTGTTGTTTTGAAATAAAAGCAGCAATTTTATAACCTGTAATAGCAATTTCAATATTATTAGATATATTACCTAACGGAAAATGCTGAATTAGAATACTAAAAGAGTTAAGAGTTACGGCTATAACTCGTGATTCTATGGGTGTTGATCTAGATAATTTATTCATAACCCAATTATAAAATTCTTGAGGTAGAAAATCATCATCTAAAATTTGTAGATTTTCTTGCAAAATATTTCTCGTTAATTGCAAGTTATGGTTACTATCCTCAAATTTCTGTAAAATCTGTAAAAGAGTAGCTAAATTTTTATTATATTTATTCATTTAATTCAACCTGTAAGCGTGCGATAATGTCAGTTAAAAACATTTTAAATTACCCTAAAATCTCCGTTAACTTCTCCATCAAATCTTCCGCTAACTCCAACAACTCAACCTCATTAATAGAACTATTAGCAGAAGCACGACTACTTCCAGAAATCACAATATCACCAACTAAAAAATCCTTAGCTGCAAAAATCCGATCTTTCTCCGTTAATTGACTCAAACAATATTCCAAACCACCAATAATTTCATCCATAGATTTATCCTGTAAACGTTTTCTTACCTCCACCGCAACCACATCATCACTTTCTAAAAAAGTAGTAAGTTTCTCAATATAACCAGGTTCATTGTCATCATCTCCCCAAGTTTCCAACCAATCACCATCTATATCTTCAAAATATAAATCAGCCGCTTCTAACCCATATTTTCTGATATCATCTTCTAATTGACGGGCTGCTTCTAAATGCTGTAAAAACTGTTCTAGTCTTTTTTGACGTTCAGTAATTTCTTGGTTAATCATAATTACCTCTGTGAGAATTTTTGCTATACATAATCAAACTCACCAAACACTATAAATTTATTTTTTTATAAATACCACTCTTCAGATTATCACTATTATCTAATGCTAAACTAACTATCTGATTGATAAAATCACTTTCACCAGGATTAAAACTTAAAAATAATCCTCTCTCTATTCCCCAAGAAATCAAAGTATCTTCCCAATCATCAGATTTTGTTTGTGTAAATTCTTGAGATTGACTAGTAAGTTGAATACAAAGGGGTTGTTCTTGAATACTACTAACTATTATATCAGTTGCCATAGACAAGTCTACAATATAACGTTGTAAGGCTTGACCACCATTCAGCTTAATGACATTAGCAATCAAATTAATTAATTTTTCATCCTCCTGATTGAACTCACCAGACATTAATTTTTTTCTCCAAATATGAAATTTGGGATCATTGTCACTCAACCATTTAGGAAACAATTCACCATACCAGTATCTTTCGGGAGGTGTCATTGATTCATAAAAATCTTGTCTTTCTTTTTCAGAAATTAAACGTTTTATATCGAGCCTAAGTTCTGCATCTCGAATAAATTGTTGTAAAAACAAAAGAACAAAACGTTTAGATATTAGTGTACCAAGTCTAACATCTTTAATCCAGTTGTTAATCTGGTTTAACCTAATTGCTAAACTGCGATCTATTGTTGATGCTTCCTCAATTAATAATTTTAGTTTTTCCTTAATCTGTTGTGGATGCAAAATATATACCTGGAAAATAATAAAAATTTTTATTTAGTTTATATATTTTGAATGGTTTTGTAAAGTAACAATTTATTTAGTTAACCAGAGTACGTTTTAAGAGTACTTCAACTATTAGCCCGGAAATTGATTTCCGAGTGGTTATAGAAGCATACAAATAACCCCAAACCCCATCTAACTTTTTTGCACCAAATAACCACAACGATGTTCACCGTTATTCAGCCAGTGGGTACGCTCTACAGTACAATCTGGTAAGATTGCTGCAAACATTTCTAATTCATGTCCACAAACACTAGGGAAAGATTCTGCAACGTTAGAAATAGCGCAGGTATGCTCTATAAAAATAAAACTATCCTCGGCTGAGGAACATGAATCAACAGGGTGATATTCAGCCATGAAGCCTTCTGCTTCTCTCAATTCTACCAAATTTGCCATTCGTTCCGCTAAAGACCCATTCCCCACTTTTTTGCGGTATTCGTGAGCTTTGCGTTGCCATTGTTTTTGTAAGATAGTCTTAACTTGTTCATGGCCAACAGTTGCGGCTAAGGTGTCAAGTAGAGAAACAGCAAATTCACCATAACCATCACCAAAGCCTTCCCCTCTAGTTCTTTTTAGGCGTTCTCTTCCTCGTTGACTTAATTTATAGAGGTGTTGCGGCCTGCCCATTCCTGGTTGTTCTGATACCGAATACAAAACTAATTCCTCAGTATCTAAATCCTTTAAATGGCGGCGAATCGCTTGGGGACTGACATCGAAAAAATTTGCTAACTCAACAGCAGTTGCTTGTGAGTGTTTCAAAAGATACTCTAAAATATCCTGTTTTGTGGAGGACTGGTGGGTAGTCGTCATCTTCTCTACGAGACGCTGTTCGCGTTCGTCCCAAAAATTTTTCTGAAAAATTTGACTTTAACAACATTGTTGTTGTTAATCTATCGTAAGATAAAAATAGATTAAACAACACCCCTGTTGTTTTATCCTCTAGATTTATCTTAACAGCCGTGTGAACACTCGGTAACACGAAACGGGAATTGGCTCAAACAGCCCGTCTCCCATCCTTTTTAAAGAGAACCACTTCCGAACACGAGAGACTAATACCGATGAGTGCCACTGTCAAAACCTTAGTCAACCAACCCTACAAGTACGGCTTCGTCACCGATATTGAAGCTGATACTATTCCGCGTGGACTAAACGAAGACGTTATCCGCCTGATTTCCGCTAAAAAGAACGAACCGGAATTTATGCTGGAGTTTCGCCTCCGGGCTTATCGCCAGTGGCTAAAAATGACGGAACCAACTTGGCCAAATGTCAAGTATCCGCCTATTAATTATCAGGATATCATTTATTACTCCGCACCGAAACAAAAGAAAGCAAAACTCAACAGTTTGGATGAAGTTGATCCGACTTTATTGGAAACCTTTGCAAAATTAGGTATTCCTTTAAATGAACAAAAGCGATTAACCAACGTTGCTGTTGATGCGATTTTTGATAGTGTTTCTGTCGCTACTACATATAAAGAGAAACTGGCCAAAGATGGCGTAATTTTCTGTTCTTTTTCTGAAGCACTGCAAGAACATCCAGAACTAATTAAAAAATATTTGGGTAGCGTTGTTCCCATTGCTGATAATTATTTTGCAGCCTTAAATGCTGCTGTCTTTAGTGATGGTTCTTTCGTTTATATTCCTAAGGGGCTAAAATGTCCAATGGAATTGTCTACATATTTCCGCATTAACTCCGGTGATACAGGACAATTTGAAAGAACTTTAATTGTTGCTGAAGAAGGTAGTTATGTTTCCTATTTGGAAGGTTGTACAGCACCAATGTACGACAGCAATCAATTACACGCTGCGGTTGTGGAATTGGTGGCTTTAGATAATGCCGAAATTAAATATTCTACTGTTCAAAACTGGTACGCCGGTGATGAAAATGGTAAAGGTGGAATTTATAATTTTGTCACCAAGCGCGGTTTGTGTCAGGGCGTAAATTCTAAGATTTCTTGGACTCAGGTAGAAACGGGTTCAGCTATTACTTGGAAGTATCCTAGCTGCGTGTTGGTTGGTGATAATTCTGTGGGTGAATTTTATTCGGTGGCGCTGACAAATCATATGCAGCAAGCTGATACCGGAACAAAGATGATTCACGTTGGCAAAAACACCCGTAGTACTATTATTTCTAAAGGAATTTCTGCTGGTAAATCTAGTAATAGTTACCGGGGTTTGGTGAAGATTAATCCGACTGCGAAGGGCGCAAGAAATTATTCCCAATGTGACTCGATGTTAATTGGTGATAATGCTCACGCTAATACTTTTCCTTATATTCAAGTTCAGAATAATAGTGGGAAGGTTGAGCATGAGGCTTCTACTTCTAAGATTGGTGAAGATCAATTGTTCTTTTTTGCTCAACGCGGAATTTCTTCAGAAGATGCTATTTCGATGATGATTAGCGGTTTCTGTAAGGATGTTTTTAATCAGCTACCTATGGAGTTTGCTGTTGAGGCTGATAAATTGTTGAGTCTGAAATTGGAAGGTAGTGTGGGTTGATCTGTTTTCGTTGAGGTTCTTGTTTGAATGAACCGCAAAGGCGCGAAGAGCGCGAAGAAAGAAGAAAGAAGAGAAGAGAGAGAGAACATGATTATTGATAATAGTGATTTGATTTTGTCAGTTAAGGATTTGACTGCTGATGTTGATGGTACGTCGATTCTGAAGGGTGTGAATTTGGAAGTTCGCGCTGGTGAAATTCACGCGATTATGGGACCGAATGGTTCTGGTAAAAGTACTTTTTCTAAGGCTTTGGCGGGACATCCTGCTTATACTGTTACTGGTGGTGAGGTGATTTTTCAAGGGAAAAATCTTTTGGAAATGGAAGCTGAGGAAAGAGCTAGAAGTGGTGTGTTTTTGGCGTTCCAGTATCCTTTGGAAATTCCTGGTGTGAGCAATTTAGATTTTTTACGGGTGGCTTATAATTCCCGTCAGAAAGCGCTAGGTTTGGAAGAGGTTGACGCTTTTGATTTTGATGATTTGATTGAGACAAAATTGGATGTTGTCAAGATGAATTCATCTTTTCTGAATCGTAGTGTGAATGAAGGTTTTTCTGGTGGTGAAAAGAAGCGGAATGAAATTCTGCAAATGGCGTTGCTGGAACCCAAATTGGCGATTTTAGATGAGACTGATTCGGGTTTGGATATTGATGCTTTGAAAATTGTGGCAAATGGGGTAAATCAATTAGCTAGTCCTGAAAATGCCACAATTATGATTACTCACTATCAGCGGCTTCTCGATTATATTGTCCCTGATTTTGTTCACGTTATGGCACAGGGACGGATTATTAGAAGTGGTGGTAAGGAGTTGGCGTTAGAGTTGGAATCTCGTGGTTATGATTGGGTTCTGGAAGAAGCTTTGGGAGTGGGTGTATAATGTCTAGTTCTATTAATGTAGAGACGTTTCATGAAACATCTCTACAACAAAATCTATTAGATAGAGATGCTTTTTTGACTAATTTGTTAAGTCGGGTAACTACCAAAAAACAAGATGGTTGGTTACAAGATTTACGTGACGGTGCTGCTAATTGGGTGCGTCATTCTGTGATTCCCAATACCCGCGAGGAAGAATGGCGGTCTACTGATTTGTCACCTCTGAAACAGGTGGATTTTAATTTAGGAACGTTTCATGAAACGTCTCTACAATCCATGATTGTACCTGAAGTTTCTCAGCGATTGGTATTTGTAAATGGTGTTTATGCACCTAATTTATCTAATACTGAAAATTTACCTGATGGGTTAATAGTTGGTAATTTGGATGTTTTAGGTGATGAAATTGTACAGAAATATTTAGCGCAAGCTGAGGGAGCAAATGAAGTTTTTACTGCTTTAAATACTGCGGCTGTAAATGATGTGGCGGTGGTATGGGTTGGTAAAAATGTGGTGGTTGAAAATCCCATTCATTTGCTATTTATTTCTGTGTCAGGGGAAACAGCGACTATTTCCCAACCTCGTGTTTTAGTGGTGGCGGAATCTGGTTCTCAGGTGAGTTTAATTGAAGAGTATACGAACCGCAGAGACGCAGAGAACGCAGAGAAAGAGGTTTATTTTACTAATGGTGTGACGGAAATTTGGGTAAATGAAAATGCTCAGGTTAGTCACAATAGAATTGTGCGGGAGGGTGCTGCGGCTTTTCATGTTGGAAAAACTGCGGTAACTCAGGCGCGATCTAGTCGTTATACTTGTAATGCTGTGACTGTTGGTGGAAAAATATCACGTCACAATTTGGAGATTTTGCAGACTGGTGAACAAACGGAGACGACGCTGAATGGTTTAACAGTTGTTGCTGATAATCAATTGGGTGATACTCACAGTGCGATCGCTCTCAATCATCCTCATGGTATAACTAAACAGCTACATAAGTGCATTATAGGCGATCGCGCTCATGGTGTATTTAATGGTAAGGTTTTTGTCCCCAAACCCGCACAGTTAACGAATGCAGCACAGCTAAACCGGAATTTGCTGTTGTCTCCTAAATCCAGAATTGACACCAAACCCCAATTGGAAATCACTGCTGATAATGTCAAATGCGCTCATGGTGCTACTGTCAGCCAATTGGAGGATGATCAAATATTCTACCTGCAAAGTCGTGGTATTGATGAAGGTAATGCACGCAAGTTGTTAGTTAATGCTTTCGCTGCGGAAATTATTAATTTCATACCTGTTCCTTCTTTGCGAGATGATTTGCTAAAAACAGTCGTCAGTCTCACAAATAAGTAAGTTAACACTTTGCGTTTTTGCGTTAGTTCGTAGTGAGCAATTTATCGCTCAAACCAAAGATTTTTAGGACTAAAGTCCTAACTACGAACTTTCTAATTTCTATTTAATTTTTTCAGGGCTAAATTCTAGATATTATTCTGAACTACTTCTAAAAAATGATCATCACTTCTACCAAATCTCTAGCTGATAAAGTTCGCTCTGACTTCCCAATTTTACATCAAGAAGTTTATGGCAAACCCCTGGTTTATCTCGATAATGCAGCTACTTCTCAAAAGCCTTTGTTCGTTTTAAATGCTTGGCGGGATTATTACGAACAATATAACTCCAATGTCCATCGTGGCGCTCATACTCTCAGCGGAAAAGCTACTGACGCTTATGAAGGTGCGCGTGATAAAGTGGCTAAGTTTATTAATGCCAAATCACGCCAAGAAATAGTTTACACTCGCAATGCAACAGAAGCTATCAACCTCGTAGCTTATAGTTGGGGAATGAACAATTTACAGTCAGGAGATGAAATTATTCTCTCGGTAATGGAACATCATAGTAATATAGTTCCTTGGCAATTTGTCGCTCAAAAAACTGGCGCAGTATTAAAATTTGTCGAATTAACACCAGAAGAAAGTTTTAATTTAGAACAGTTTAAAAACCTGATTTCTGAAAAAACAAAACTGGTATCTATAGTTCATGTTTCTAATACATTGGGTTGTATTAACCCAGTTAAGGAAATCGCCGAAATTTCTCATAGCTACGGTGCTAAATTTTTAATGGATGCTTGCCAAAGTGTCCCTCATATGCATATTGATGTCCAAGAAATTGACTGTGATTGGTTGGTAGCTTCTGGACATAAAATGTGCGCTCCAACTGGCATTGGTTTTTTGTATGGTAAGTTGGATTTACTAGAAGCAATGCCGCCATTTTTTGGTGGTGGTGAGATGATTGCAGAGGTATATTTAGACCATTCTACCTATGCAGAATTACCCCATAAATTTGAAGCGGGTACACCTGCAATTGGAGAAGCAATTGCTCTCGGTGCAGCGATAGATTATCTAACTAATATTGGTATGGATAAAATCCATGCTTATGAAGCAGAACTAACTGCTTATTTATTCGAGCAATTAGCACAAATACCCCTAATTAGAATCTACGGGTCTAAACCTAATGCTCAAGGAGAAGGTAGAGCCGCATTAGCAGCTTTTACAGCAGAAGGTGTCCACCCAAATGACTTATCTACATTATTAGATCAAGAAGGGATCGCAATTCGTTCTGGACACCATTGTACTCAACCATTACACCGTTATTTAGATTTACCGGGAACTGCACGGGCAAGTTTATATTTTTACAACACCCGTAAAGAAATTGATATTTTCATCAAGGCTTTGAAGGAAACACTGGACTTTTTTGCAAGTGTATTCGATGAGTAAGTATCAGGTGGGTGATTCCCATCTCAGATGAGGGACTTCCAGTTAAAAAAATACTCAAAAGTTTCTTATGGTGCGGGCATCCTTGCCCGCTAATGATAAAAGACGCTTCCCAAAATGTTTTAAAATATTCTTTGACACAATACTGCCATTTTTAACCAAGGTGTGTTAAATAGAGAGTGATTATCAACAAATCATCAAAATTGCTTTGAGAATATGATTGCTTCAGAAACATCGACGACCGTGCCTGTAACTGTTTTAACTGGCTATTTGGGCGCAGGTAAAACTACTCTACTGAATCACATTCTTACTTACGAACACGGCAAAAAAGTTGCTGTTATCGTCAATGAATTTGGGGAAGTAGGCATTGATAATCAACTAGTTATTGATGCAGATGAAGAAATCTTTGAAATGAATAACGGCTGTATTTGTTGTACAGTGCGTGGCGACTTAATTCGCATTATCAACAATTTGATGAAGCGGCGTGATAAATTTGACCATTTAGTAATTGAAACTACTGGATTAGCTGATCCTGCACCTGTAATTCAAACATTCTTTGTTGATGAAGATATGCAGAGTCAACTGTCATTAGATGCAGTAGTTACAGTTGTCGATGCTAAACATATTTGGCAACACTGGGAAGCAGACGAAGCCCAAGAACAAATTGCATTTGCTGATGTGATTTTATTGAATAAAACAGATTTAGTCACACCAGAAAATTTAGAAGAACTAGAAAAGCGGATTCGGTCGATGAATGCGATCGCAAAAATCCACCGCACTCGCAACTCAGAACTAGGAATGGATGCACTTTTGGGCGTACAAGCCTTTAACCTAGACCGCGCTTTAGAAATTGACCCAGATTTCCTAGGTGAAGATGCCCATGTACATGATGAAAGCGTCTATTCTGTAGCTTTAGTAGAAAAAGGCGCAATAGATGGACAAAAATTAAATGATTGGTTGAGTGAATTATTGCGTACCCAAGGAACAGATATCTTCCGCATGAAAGGCATTTTAAACATAGCTGGAGAAGATGATCGTTTTGTCTTCCAAGGAGTACACATGATATTTGATGGTAGACCAGATAGACCTTGGAAAGCCAGCGAAACCCGGAAAAATGAACTTGTATTCATCGGTCGAAATCTAGATGAATCCAAACTAAAACAAGATTTTCTCGCCTGTCTGGTGTAAATCGAGACAGGAGAAAAGAAATAAAATTCAAAATTAGGCGTTGGTGAATAAAAATTGGAAAATCCTAAATCAACAACGCCATTTTCTTTTCCCTGTGTTCTCTGTGTTCTCTGCGGTTAGTAAAATCATATCTAGACATGAACTTCACAACTAGCAAACCTCAACAATTTGCAGCCCATTATTCAGGGAAACTTGCAGATTATGTCACATCCCTAACTTGGTCATCTCAAGGAGAAATACTAGCAGCAACTTCGGCTGCGGGAGAAGTTGTCCTGTGGGAAAATGGCGAATTAAAAACCTTACAAACTGCTACAAATAAATCAGTAGACTGCGTGGCATTTTCCACCGATGGTAAATATTTAGCCATTGGGGGACAAAATGGACAAGTTAAAATTTGGTGCGAAAATAAATTAATTACTACTTTAGAAAATGCTCCGGCTTGGGTTGATAAACTAGCTTGGAGTCATACTAATAACCAACTCGCTTTTAGTTTAGGGCGTTACGTTCAAGTATGGGATGCAGACACAGAAGAAATTGTTGTGACTCTGAATTTTGAAAACTCCTCAGTTTTGGCTATTGATTGGCGTAAAGATGGCCAATATTTAGCAATTAGCGGCTATCAGGGAGTCAAAATTTGGCATACTCAAGATTGGGATGAGGAACCTTATTTTCTTTCCATGACTACCGTTAGTGTAGCAATGGCTTGGTCGCCAGATGGCAAATACTTAGGTTCGGGTAATATGGATCGCAGCGTCACCGTATTGGAATGGGGAAATCCTGACCCTTGGGTAATGCGTGGCTTTCCGGGAAAAATTCGCCAATTAGCTTGGTCAGAAGCCACAACAGCCGTAGGTGCGCCGCTTTTGGCTTCTTCTAGTGTTGAGGGTGTGGTAGTTTGGGAAAAATCAGAAGATGAATCCTTGGGTTGGGAATCGCGGATATTAACCAATCATGTAGATATAATTAATGCGATCGCATTTGCACCCCAAAGTTTTCTTCTCGCTTCTGCCGGTGCTGATGGCTGGTTGTGTTTGTGGAACCAAGCCAAAGAAGTATCACAGATTCTCACAGGTGTCAGCGCCGGTTTTTCCACCCTAGCATGGCATCCCAGTCAGAATGGAGTCTCTCCACCCTTATTAGCCGCAGGTGGGGAACAAGGAGAACTACTAATCTGGTCAACAACTACTGACTAATGAAGAATAATTGGCTATGCTGTATCAGCAGCAGCCAGCCTAGCCTCTGAGGGTGAACTATGAACATAGCTAAATTGATTTTGCTTGCTTGTCATGTATTTCTCGCATCTCTACTGCTGGTAGTTAATCCAGCCTACGCATCTACTAAAATGAAATTTGCACCTGTCTCGCAGATAATTGTTTTTGCATCTGCACAGCCAAATCCCGAATTAATAGCATCAAATTTAACTCCAGCAAACAATCCCATTGTTGATCACATTGGTTGTACTTGTGGTACTTGCATACAAGCTAATTTTCAAATGTTGCAAGGTAAGTTGCCTGCTGCTGGCTTTCAATAAAGTTAGGTGTTATGAAAATTTTCAAGGCACACTATTAATGCTGTGCCTTTACAGCGGTTTCTGATCTTATGAGGTACATCTTAGCCCCCTCCCCGCAAGCGATGAGGGGGTTGGGGGTGGGGTTCTTGTACCTCATAACATCGGGAAGTGCTATATTAATTTATCAAACTAGCAAAGCATAGCAAAAATAACCGTCCAGTGAAATATAAGAACTTATTAAATAATACAGGTTTGATTTTAACAATTGGTATTTTTGGGTGTGGAAATCAATTTATAAATACAACATACACACAATCTAATCAATCCAATAGAGTTAATAAAAATCTTCCTCACATTGTCGCAACAAACAGTATATTGTGTGACCTAACTAAACAGATAGCTGGCACAACAATCAACCTTACTTGCTTGATTCCTCCTGGTATAGATCCGCGTATTTATCAACCGACACCAGAAGATATCCAAGCCATTAAACAAGCTAATCTTATTTTCTATCATGGCTATAATTTTGAACCAGGGTTGATGAAAATTATCACATCAACTAAAAACCGTTCCCCTAAAATAGCAGTCGGTCAACGTGCCGTATCTGAACCCCAAAGAATTCAAAAAAATGGCAGAAATTACAATGAACCACATATTTGGCACAATGTCAAAAATACTATCAAAATAGTAGAAGTAATTAATAGTAATTTAGGTAAAACATTACCTAAAAATGAGAAAGAATATAGCAATAATACCAAAAAAATAACAAATGAATTAAACCAACTACATAGCTGGATAAAAAATACACTTACTAGTATTCCCACTAAAAACCGAAAATTGCTGACAACCCATGAAGCAATGATTTATTATGTCAAAGCCTACAATCTTCCCTATAGAGAAGGTTTATCAAGTCTTAACAACCAAGATAATTTAACAAATACAAGAGTAAGAAATTTAGCTCAATATATTCAACAAGCTAAAGTACCAACAGTTTTTGCCGATACAACAACAAACCCCATGTTACTTAAGCCAATTACCCAAGAAGCAAATGTAAAACTTTTCTCCAGACAACTTTATATTGATGGACTTGGTAAACCTGGTAGTGATGGAGAAACCTATCAAAAAATGATGGATGCCAATACACGCAGTATTGTAGAAGGACTAGGCGGAACCTATTTAAAATTTGTCCCAAATATCGCTAAATAGAATGGGGATTGGAAAGGTGAGCCGTTTTTATTTGCTTGTTGTTCCTCACACCCAGCCTAAAAACATAACTTTGTAATTTATTGATTTTAACTAAACTTCAATAACATTTTTCACCCTTTCTCTTTTTCCAGTTGCAACCAACCATTTACCACCAGAAGGTGCTAAAGTTACCCCCCGGCGCATAGGTTTAACAGGAATATTATCAACCAAAGCTAAATCTAATTGTGACAATATAGTAGCTAAAACCAACTTCATTTCAAACATCGCAAACGCCATACCGATACAGGTACGGTTGCCACCCCCAAATGGCAAAAATTCATATTGTGAATACTGCCGTTCTAAAAAGCGTTCTGGGTTAAATTTCTCTGGTTCTGGATATAAATCTGGGCGGCGATGAGTTAAATATATACAAGGTGACAGCAATGTATCTGGTGCAAATTCATAGCCACTAATTTCTAACGGTGATTTCACAATACGAGGTATAGTCACCATAATAATAGGGTAAATACGTAATGTCTCTTGGCCAACAGCCGTAAGGTAAGGCAAGCGAGAAACTAAATTGAAATCTGGATTTTCATCTACACTATTTAACTCAGTTAGTAGCTTTTCTCGCACTTCTGGCAAACGGTGAATCCAATATAATGCCCATGTTAAAGCTGAAGCAGTGGTTTCATGACCAGCAACTAACAAAGTCATTAATTCATCGCGCAACTCCTCATCTGTCATCGATTCACCATTTTCATCCCGCGCTGACATCATTAATGAAAGGATATCGCTGCGAGAGTCATCAGGATGATCTCTGCGGTCTTGAATCTCAGCGTTGAGTAGTTGTTGAATTTGCTGCATTTGACGCAAGAATTTTCCCCAAGGACTCCAAGCACCAAAATCTATTTGCAATGCGGGCAAAAATGTAACAGTAGCACGCAAGGGAGAACCAGATAAATCGAGAACAGAACGCAAAAGTTCTTGTAATTGTGTAAATCTTTCTCCTTCACACAAACCAAACACAGTTTGTAATATCACTTTGAGAGAGATTTCTTGCATGGAGTCGCGAACAGAAAAAGGTTCGCCAATTTTCCAATTGCTAATGACTTGGTTGGTGATATTAGCAATAATTTGGCCGTAAGCTTTCATCCGGTCTCCATGAAAAGGTGGTGTCAACAACCGTCGCTGACGTTGGTGAGTTGTGCCACTTAGTAATAGTAAAGAGTTTTTTCCTACCAAGGGTTGTAAAATTTGGCTTGAACCTCTAGCATCCAACTGATCTAGTGAAGAAGTAAAAATTTTCTGAATTGCTTGGGGGTCGCTAATAAAGACTATTGGTTGCTTGCTAGTTAGCCAAATTGCAAAACAATCACCATACTCCTTAGCAGAATTTTCCATCAGTTTTAAAGGATTAAAAATCCACTGCATCAACTGTAGGAATTTGGGAATTTGTGGGCTAGGTGGGATTTTCATGACGAAAATTACTATAAATTATTTTCTCACTAAGCTAACAAATATACCCATAAATATCAAATATTTCCACAAAATCTACCTTTGGTTATTTATACCTAAAATATAATGTGATTAACTTACCTAGCATAATTAATTATGTATTTTCTCAAAAAATTGACCTCCATATCATCTGGTTCTGTTCCCTTTTTTCTTACCGAAATGTGCAATTTCTGTTGCACACTTACTTGTATTATATTGTTACCCAATGGGAATTAATTTGTATTTCTCGTTCTTCCATAATCTCTATAAATAAATTTGTAGGTAATGCTGCTTCTACAGGTGAAACTCCAGGATGATTAAGTTTACCTTCTAGTAATAATTTAGCAATACTACCAGTACCTATACCAGAAGCAATAGCAGTATTTTCATGCATTAAAATTGCAGCATAAACAACTATTTTACCATCTTTTTCTCCTGTCACTTCTGCTCGTACTGCTACTCCAATTCCAGTAAAAATATTTGTAAAATCGGTCATGATATGACTAACATGAGACAAAAATTCAATCATATAACGGCGCTGCATTAACCGTTTTGGAAAAATATGGGCAGCTATCCAAGTCAGGTGGTTGTAAAAATTAGGAATTGATCCAAACTTAGTAATTACAGTTTTCACTGTGGGAAAAGAATGAGGTAGTGTGATAGTTTCTGGCATATCAAACCAGTAAACTCCACTAACTCCATAGGGTGGCGAAAAGTTAATATTTTCTTGGTCAGAATAAGGTTCAACTAAACGCCATTCGCGGTTTATCCAAGCTTCAAAAGGATTCTGTAAACCCAGAAAAGTTGTTCGCATGACGGTAACACCAGCACCACCAGAACCAGATACTAAATAACTTAAATGAATTTTTTCAGCTACATCAAATTGCTCGATTCCTTGGCGGACTAAGCTATTAGAAATACCGGGGAAAATACCTGTATTGATAATTGCTGTGACTCCAGCATTAACAGCTTTATCGTGTAAATTTAATGCCTTTTGAGTATAGGAACGGTGATCACTGACATCTAAGTAGTTGACACCTTGCTCAATGCAAATTTCGAGAACTTGGGTATCGCGGTAGTGAAATGGCCCTGCACAGTGGATGACTAGATCAGATTGTGCGATCGCATCCCGCAATTTTTCAACTTCGGTTAAATCCAAAACTAAAAACTGTTCTCGTCCTCCTGAGGACAAGCTTACAGCCTTTCCCATTTCTGGAGAACGTCCAGTTATGGTAATATCTGCCTGTGTGTGGCCGAGAATATCATTAGCAACAGCGCTACCAATGCGTCCCCTTCCACCTAGAATCAACACACGATCTGTCATGACTACGGTTTGGACAACATTAATCTTTATTTCACCAGATTTATGTCCCCTTTGTCATCGGTAAAAAGTTAGACAAGACTCAATACTGCTTGCTTTAGATGAGGGGTAAAAGTTAAAGGTTTTATTCTTCTCCATGAAAATCAAAAACCGATAAGTATTCCCAAAACTTCAGCAATTTTTCATCTTAACTTAATATCATCTTCATTTTTTCTATGTTAGGCTTACTGACATTACTAAAAATACAGTACCAAAATTCCTGGAGTTAATATATTCCAGGTATAAAATTAACATGAAAAAATCGGCAGATAGCTTTCAAGACAAGATAACTTTCTCTGCCGAATAAACATCTTAATTAGCATCTACGTAACTTTCTTGGTACTCAGTTAGACAAGGGAATTCTATCAACTTGTGAGCAAAGATAGCAAAATATCTACGGCTCATCACACATGAAGCTAATAATCAACATTTTTAGCTCAATAACTGAACTGATGTTGTAGCTAAAATATCAAAATCAAAATCAAATTCACTTCACTTTTTCAAAACTATTGAGGGTTATTCACTAATGGTAGTTACTTTTAGGAAAACAATTCGTGATCTTGTGTTTAGTAATCGCCAACTAGCAAAATTATACTACTCAGTGAGTTTGACTCAACCTGTTCTACCACATTGGGTTGGCGCTGATTACTACCGCACAAAATCATCATGGGAATTACAACCTAATCTCTGTCCATGTGATATTGAACTGAACGAATATTTGCAAAAGTACAATATTCAAAATCAAAGTATATTTCATTTTGGTACAGGCGCTCATCACATTTTGGGTTTAGAAAATCAAAAACTTGACAGTCCCAATGAAATATTTGGCATTACAGCTTCCATTCCTGAACATGAAGAATATATTCGTATCTGCCGAAAAAATCGCCAACTCGCTAAATTTTACAAAGTGATTTGTACAGATATATACACTTTAACTGCTCGTTCTTTACCTATGTTAGATGTGGTTTCACTCTTTCATATTGGTGAATTTTATATGCCAGAAGAAGCTCTTTTTGTACATCATAATGATGAATCTCTTGTTGAGCTATTTTTGAGGAAGTTGAATCCTAACGGAAAAATTTTGTTTTACACACAGTCAGTTGGTTGGGCTAAAGCTGAAGAAATCATCGAATTATTTACAGCCCAAGGAAAAATCAAAAAAATCGAGCAATACAAGAACCTATTAGTTTATTCCAAAAGTAACTAAAAACGCCTAATACCAATTCTGTGTAAAGTTGCGCCAAATAAATACCGTAGAGACGTTCCGCCGGAACGTCTCTACAAGGGTTTCAAGCCACGCACATTTAATTACCACCAGATGTCTAATCATGTATAAAGATGGGTGCATTAATGATATGTAAAGCACCCTGTATCTCAGTTGTAACTAACCAATCCCAAATACCGAACCGACAGTAGACTTCAGGGAATTTCCAGCATCCTTTAAAGTCTGACTAATTGGATGCTTGGTTTGCAAAAATACCCTTGCACAATTGCGTCCTGGCATACCCGAAATTGAACCACCGGGGTGTGTACCCGCACCAGTTAAAAATAAATTGTCAATGGGGGTTTTGTAGTTCGCTAATTCTGGCAAAGGTCGGAAAAATATCATTTGATCCATTGTCATATCAATATGATAATAATTCCCTTTGTAAGCACCTAATCTTTCACCTAATTCTGCTGGACTTTCCACACGTCTAGCAATAATTGATGTTTTCAAATTTGGCGAATAAGTTGCTAGTTTATCAACTACTCTATCAGCCACTTTATTTTTCAATTCATCAGTCCAACCTGTACCTTTTAAACCTGTACCTTCTGCACCAGCAATTTGGTAAGGAGCAAAAAATTCAATCCATACAGTGTGTTTACCCGGAGGTGCTAAACTAGGGTCGAGGGCGCTGGGCATAACCACATACATTGATGGGTCAGAGTCGGGAATTTTTCCTAATGTACATTTGCTATGAGCCTGTTCTACATGATTCATGGAATCGGCAATTAATATAGAACCAATGAGATATTCATCTTTGTGGCCATGATAGGGAAAATGTAGAGGTTGATCTAAAGCTAAATCTATCTTGAGGATAGTTTCATTGTTGTTAATAATGCGGCGTTCTAATCTTTCCCATAACTCAGAATCAACTGCATCAATATCACTTTTTTCAGTCATTTGTAAAAACAAACGTTGGGCATCAATATTAGAAATTACTCCATATTTAGCCCGGTATTCTTGACCACCTACAACCCGCACACCTACAGCTTTAGCATCATCAATTAAAACTTTTTCAACGTGCTGGTCTGTGAGAATTACTCCACCTTTACTTGTGACTAAATTCACTAATGCTTGCACCAATGCACCTGTACCTCCGCGAGGTCTAGCCATACCAGGATTATGACGCATAGACATCATCATCACACCAATTGCCAAGTTTTTTTGTGAAGGGGGCGCACCAAGTTCGGAAGCTAATCTAGCAAGTGGTGCTTTGAGAAATTCTTCATCAAACCATTCATTGAGAATATCTTCAGCACTATTCAACATGGTTCGCACAAAATCAAAGCTTTTGGACGGAGAACCAACTACTGAAAATAAATCTTTAAACTTCTGAATGTTGTAGTTTCCAAAAATATCTATAATTGATTTTGGTGGGGCATTAAACATGGGAATCATGGCATTAATAGCCCGTTGCCAGTAATCTGTAAATTCTGCATATTTTCTAGCATCACGTTCGTTATAACGAGCAATTTCTGCACAGGTTTTTTCTAAGGATTTATGAGCTAAAAAATACTTACCATCTGGGTGTGGACAAAAAACTACTGGGTCACATTCTAGATATTTTAAGCCGTATTTTGTCAGTTCTAATTCTTCAACAACTGGGCCTAAATGAATAAATTCATGGTCAATAGCACATAGGTTAAATTTAAAGCCTGGTGCTTGATCTGGGATACATTCTTCTGTTGTCGCAGCACCACCAGGAACAGGACGCTTTTCTAGTAAGAGGACGCTATAACCTGCTTTGAGTAAATAAGCAGCGCATACCAAACCATTGTGTCCGGCTCCAATCATTACAACATCATATTCTTGCATGAATTTTCTTTTCAAGTAAACTAGGTTTTGGCAGTGAGGAAGATTTTTATAAATTTACAGTACTTGTGATTTATAAAAATTACTATTTATTAGGGTAAATCATAATTAACAAAAAGCATAGTTTCCAGTGCAGAAATTTGCTTTTTATCATTTGCGATTAGCATGATGATGCTACTCTTTTTTATTTACATATTTTTGATAGAAGATATCATATTTTTTACTTTAATTAGAGTATATATAATGAAGCATAAACTCAGGAGTTATGCAACTGGCACATTGATAAGGTGCGTCACAATACTTGTCGGTTAAGGAAATGTAGGTTGGGTTGAGCGACAGCGAAACCCAACATTACCAAGGATTTAGTTGGGTTATGGCTTCGCCTCCCGTCAGGGATACGTTCCATTGCTTCGCAACGCTAACGCGAACAACCCAACCTACGATATAACAAAGTCTTACCCTTAACCGAACAGTATTGAGGTGCGTCAGACTTTATAAATCTAGTAAATAAACAGATTTTTGATATCTGACGCACCCTACAATAGATTTTGTGTCTGACACTTATGTAAGTCCTAAAACTAATTGTTAGATTAGATATCTGGTCAAAAATAATTTAGAGACGTTCCATAAAACTTCTCTACTCTACAAGGATAGTAGGATTTGAAGATATCTATCATATATTTATTTAACTACTTATCATATCTGTCAGGGTTGAAAATTAGTAATTAAGTTTTGCAACGGAGATTGAACGCAAAACCGAGTCATCTGGATCTTACAAGAGAAACTCCGCCACAAAACTTAGGGACTCCAAGAAGAAATAAATCAATTATCCAAATAATACTAAAAACGGGTTAAAAGTGTCATTCTGAACGAAGTGTTCGCGTAGCGTGCCGTAGGCTCTAGAATCTCCGAGATACTTTGCTGCACTACGTTACGTATGGCTACGCCACGCTACGCGAACAGTATGACATAAGTCCAAATTTCACCCGTTTGCAGTATAACAAATCGCAGAGGCGCAGAGGATATGGAGGAATTAAGGCTTTAGAAGTTCCTAGATCATACTAGTTTCTAAAGTGCGAGATTTTACTTGGCGCTGACTCTTAACAAGCATCTGAATAGGACGGTCTGGCCCTGTTACTAAACCACGACGTTTTGGTTTTATATCACGAGTATCAGTTAGTTCTAGTTCCCAACCACTGAGAATTTTAGCTAGTACTAATTTCATTTCAAATTGGGCAAATGCTAGACCAATACAACGTCTAGCACCAGCACCAAAGGGTAGAAATTCATAGGGTGAAAATTGTTTTTCTAAAAAGCGTTCTGGGTTAAATTGTTTGGGATTGGGATAAATATCTGCTCGGTTGTGAGTTAGATAAATTGAACCCACGATGACTGTACCTGCTTCGAGTTCATGACCACATAAAGTAATAGGCGTTTTTACTTGTCTAGGAAAAGTCAATATTCCGATTGGATAAATTCTTAAGGTTTCGTTACAAACGGCAGTGAGATAGGGTAATTTAAAGATGGCATTAGAGTCTGGATTTGCGCCTAAACTATCTAATTCTTGCAATAATTTTTGCCGAACTTCTGGTAGCTTATGAATCCAGTATAAAGCCCATGCGATCGCAGTCGCTGTAGTTTCATGTCCTGCTACCAACAAAGTTATTAATTCATCCCGTAGTTCCACATCAGTCATAGGTTCACCAGCTTCATCTCTAGCAGCCATAAGTAAGCTGAGGATATCTGTGCGCGACGGGTCAGGATTTTCTCGCCGTTCCTGAATTTCTTCATAAATGAGTTGGTCGGCTTTATCTTGCTGCCGCTGCTGTTTTTCCCAAAGTTGGGAGAGACCAATCACATTTTTTAAAGCAGGAAAATAAAGTACAGCAACTCTCCAAACTGCACTACCTACTTCTAAAATTTCACACAGTAAATTTTGTAGTTTTTCAGCACGTTCCCCTTCATAAAGACCAAACACAGCTTGCATCATTACACTGAGGGTAATATCTTGAGTAGCTGTTCGGATATTGAAGGGCTGATTTAATTGCTGTTTATTGATAGTTTTTTCAGTTAAATCAATGATTAAGTCAGCATAATTCCGCATTCTTTCTCCATGTAGAGGAGGCATTATTAACTGACGTTGTCTTTGGTGTTGTGCGCCACTGAGTAAAATAACAGAATTCTTGCCCAGTAAGTATTCAAAAATGCCATTCAACTCCCCAGGGGCTTCTAATTCTTTGGTATCATTGCTTAAAACCTGCTGCATTGCTTCCGGACTATGTATAAAAACTAGAGGAGGTAAGTTTTTTTGCAGCTTGAGAGTGAAGATATCACCGTAGGTTTTGGCGCATTCTTCCATGTAGGGCATGGGTTTGATTACCCAATTTAGCATTTGCAAAGTGGCTGGGGTTTTAGGACCGACTGGTAGAGGCATAATATTTCTAACTAGCGTATATTTATCTTCTTCTAAGTTAACTGAAAATTCAGGGTGCGTTAATCATAGAGGAGAAGCAATGCACCCTAAACTATGCAGATTTAAGTTTCTAATGAATTTGTCTCACGCAGAGGCGCAAAGGGGAGAAGAAAAGAGGAAGGCAATACTGCTCGGTTAAGCCTAAGAAATTACTTGAGTGTAGGTTGGGTTGAGTAACGTTCACGAAGTGTGGCGAAGCCATAACCCAACATTTTCAGGGCTTTGTTGGGTTTCACTCCGTTCAACCCAACCTACAAATTTTCTTAACCGAGTAGTACTGGAGAGGAAGGGAATTTTTGATTTTCATATCGCCATTATGCAATGTCCTTTTTTGGAAATGTCTACTAAGTTACCACTTGTGTCTTACCCAGTCATAAATCTCCAGATATTCTGTACCAGGAGCATTCCATGAGTAGTCATAGTCCATACCCTGAATAGCTAGTTGTTGGAACTCTTCAGGATGCTGATACCACAAATCAATTGCGCGTCCCATTGCTGATTCTAGTGCCTGGTCATCCATTTGATAGAATACATAACCATTGCGTTTTTCTGGGGGTAGATTTTGGTCGTAATCTCTGTCAAAAATTGTATTTACCAGTCCCCCAACGCCGCGAACAATGGGGACAGTTCCATATTTTAAACCAATCATTTGAGTTAACCCGCAGGGTTCATAATTACTGGGGACAACAATCATGTCTGCACCAGCATAAATGAGGTGGGACAATTCTTCATTAAAACCTAGTTCTAAATGCACATCTGGGTTACTATTTAAAAATTCTTTTTCATGTTGAAAATGAGCATTGATTGCTGGTTCTGTGGCTGAACCTAGTAATACAAATTGTGCTTCTTTACCAAGGGCATAATAAATAGCGTGATGGACAAGATGCACGCCTTTTTGATGATCTAATCGACCGATATAAGCTATGATGGGTTTTTTATCATCATGGGCTAACATTAGCCGTTCTTGCAATGCTTTTTTGTTATATGCTTTTTGTTCAAAATCGTCCCGACTGTAATGATTGGGAATGTACCTATCAACTTCGGGATTCCAAAAATCAAAATCAATACCGTTGAGAACTCCACTAAATTTGTCTTTCTGTAAATATAGTGTATGACCTAAACCACAACCAACTTCACTAGTTTGAGCTTCTACAGCATGATTTGGTGAAACTGTGGTGACTGCATTAGAGTAAACAATACCCCCTTTCATAAAGTTCAAAGCAAAGGGGTTAGAGTTATCCAGTAGTTTATCTGCTTGGAAGTAATAAGATGGTTGATTTAAACCGGTTGCTTCTAGAGTTTCTACACCACCTATACCTTGATGTTTAAAATTGTGAATGGTGTAACAAACTCGTTGATATTCCATGCCATGATATTTATAAATTTCATACAACATGACAGGAATTAAGCCAGTTTGCCAGTCGTGACAATGGATAATATCTGGTCTTTTATTGCTTTGCTGTAAAAATTCTAAAGCTGCTTTGCTGAAGAATGCAAAACGCATATTGTCATCATCGCAACCATAGTAACAACCACGGTTAAAGAAATTGTCTTCACTGTGGGGTTGAATAAAAAAGCATACTCGTCCATGCACCCAACCGCAGTATACAGAACAGTGAATTGCAGCACCATACCAGGGAACCCACAAATTCAGATAGGCATCATGTAATCCCCAAATATGGTCATAGCGCATACAATCGTACATGGGCAGAATTAGCTCGACTGTATTACCTCGATTCTCTAATTCTCTGCTGAGTCCATATACAACATCCCCTAAGCCTCCAGCTTTAATGACAGGAGCGCATTCTGAGGCAATCTGTACTATGTACATTTCTAGCCCTCGCTACACAAAACTTTATGTTTACTATATAGCAGTATATGAAAAACGTACTCATTAAAAAGAGAGAGTTGGGATGATACTCGCCGAACCAGAAGATGAAATACCACATTACCTTTCTTCTTACCTTTGCGCCTACTCTTCGAGATCACGAAGCGTGATTGCGCCTTTGCGTGAGACTAATCCATATTTCAACTCAGCAACACCTGCTGGGAACTAGGAAAGAAAGTATTTTATGCTTCCTAGTGTACACAGTTCATAACGGCTACTTATCCTAATATTGCAAAAGAGCTATAAACCTTTACAACCGGGAGGATGTAAAATTCTGGTTAAATTGAACCAGCATTGCACATTTTTTCCGATTTTATTAAGGTATTCAGCATGACAGCAACTACATCAAAGGCATCTTCCGCAGCTCCAAATTTTTGTGAAGGTATTCAATATTTTGGGGAAGCATTGCCAGATTTTGAAAAATATGGTGCAACACCGATAATAGAATCTGGTAAAGTAGCTATATCAAATCCTACTGATACAAATGCAGTATATCAAACTCTACTCGCGGCTGATGCCCTGCGCTACCTAACCCTACAAATTACTGGTAGTAAGGCTTCTGGACATCCCGGCGGTTTTGCCAGCCAAGCGGAAGCTTATGCAGCTTTGGTCATGCTGGGACATAAAAACATCATTACCGAAGTCGGACATCACGCCCCCGGTTTCTATAGTGCCATGTTCCTAGACCGTTCCTTAGAAGACATGGGCATTTCCACAGTACAACAATTGTGCGATCGCTTTCGAGAAAAGCATGGATTATTAGGACACCTTTCCGGCTACATTCCCGGCATTCTCGCACCAGCAGGACCCCTGGGACAAGGACAACATTTCGCCATGGCCGCCGCCCTCCTGCACCGTGATAAACTCTTCCCCTTCACCCTGGGAGACGGGGGACTAGGTGAACCCTATATCATGAGTTCAATGGCGCATTTTAACACCGCTTACCCCACCGTTACCAACTTCTTACCCGTGTTAGTGTGGAACGGTTACAGCCAAGAACACCACAGCATGGTATCTTTGAAAACCAACGCAGAGATGATTGCCTATTGGCAAGGTAACGGTTTTGCCGAAGTCGTATTAGTCAACGCCAAAGATTTTGACGACCAAAACCAAGCAGGTGAATATGTTGATAGTACCGCATTTTCCTTTGCCAACCGCCTAGAATTTACCAAAGCGGTATTAGTAGGCATGGATAAAGCCGCACGTTCAGCACTTAGCGGTAAATTGACCGTATTTATTATCAAACAACTCAAAGGTGCAGGAGTCCATGATTTAGGTGCGAAATCCCACAACCTCTATCCGAAAGATACCCTAGACGCGCCCCACATTGTCAGCGCCTTACAAAAACGGGCATTATCAGCCCCAGCATGGCAAATTGTGCGGACAAATGCGGAACGGGCTGGAGGTGCTCCGGCTGCGAAAACTGTAGTCACAGAATTTGAATTACCCTTAGCAGAAATTGGCGAATTACCATTAGTAGAATATCAAGTTGGCGCAGTTCCCCAAGTTTCTACAACTGTCATGGGTAAGCTAGTGGGAGTAGTAGGAAATAAAGATAAAAATTTCCTGGTGACAAACGCCGATGGTAACGCCGCTTCAGGAATTGGTAATATTAATGAGGCATTAAAAATCATTCACCCCACCACCGATGACACCTATAATCAAGCCCCAGGAGGTCAAGTTTACGAACCTTTGAGCGAAGATGCTTGTGCTGGTTTAGCGGCTGGTTTATCCTTAATGGGGGCGAGAACTTTGTGGTGTTCCTATGAATCTTTTGCCATCAATGGTTTACCAATTTGGCAAACAGTCACCCAAGCAATGGCAGAATTACGCCGCAAAACACCGTCAACAATTACATTATTTACAGCCGGGGCTTTAGAACAAGGACGCAACGGTTGGACTCACCAAAGACCAGAAATTGAAGCTTATTTTGCTTCTTTGATGAGAACCGGAAATGTCTTCCCATTATTTCCCCCAGATGCTAACAGTATTCAAGTCTGTTATGACTGGGCTTTGCAAACAAAAAATAAGGGCATTGTGATTACTGCTAGTAAGTCTCCTTTGCCAATTCGTAGCACCTTTGCCCAAACTGAAAAAGGCTTAATTGATGGTGCGGTGTTATTACATGAAGTGGCTGGTGGGAAGACTGTTGTATTTGCTGTAATTGGCGATTTGACTTTAATTCCTGTGTTTGAAGCGGCGGCTTTTTTAGAAACTGAAGGTATTGGGGTGAAGATTGTTTCTATTATCAATCCTCGTCGTTTATATCGTCCTCATGATACTGCTTGGGATACTTGTTCTGAACCTGATAACGGTTTTTTAAGTGATGCCGATTTTGAGCAATTGTTTGGTGGAGATGCCTTAATTGGTGTGACAGGTGGCGCTGCGGCGATGTTAGAACCAATCATGTTACGCAGTAATTCTCAGCGTGATTCTTTTGCCTGGAAGCGTGGGGAAACTACGGCCAGTGCGGGTGAGTTGATGGCTTTTAATGGTTTGACTGCGGAAGCGTTGACTAAGCGGGCTATTGAGTTGGTGCATTAATATCATATTTCTGTAGGGTGTGTTATGGATTTAATCCTAACGCACCCTACTAGCTTTAGTTTTATAAGTATTTTTGTAATTCTTGGTTTGATGAAATAGGATTCTGCTTATTAATTACTTACTTATTTATTGCAAATCAAGAAAATGTCTGGCATAGTTGATCAGTCCATTAATATCTTTTAATACTGCAAGCTTATCATCAATAATACACACCTTATTACATTCATCAAACTGAATGTAAATTTTGCACGCTGCATCAAAATCGTAAATATTTATAGTTTCCCCAATAGCATTTGAAATAATCTCAAACAATTCAAAAGGCCATCGCTTAATACTATAGAAATAAGAATTTTGTTTGCGAACACATTCAAAATACGACAATAATTTACCATTTCTAATGAATATCATTTTTGGCAAAATACCTCCTCCTGCATTTCCTGTTAGTTCTGCTTGATGTGTAAAAATATTTCTGGAATTATATAAAAATAATTTTTTCTTAGCAGGATCATCAATAATTACTGATGATGAATTTTCATCTCGTTTTTCAATTTGCACACTCGATAATAAACGATCTCGTTCTTTGTTATCTAATATCTCATCAATAAAACGATAAAAGCTTTGTTTTACTCCATACTTATTTTGGTAGAAAGTATATATTTTTTGAGTAGCTTCAATATTTGTATCACAATCCAAAATTAAATTCATAGCTTCTTCGCGTTCGCTTTTTGTTTTCTTTGATGTAAGCCAAGAGTTAAAGTCCTTCCATTCATGTGGTTGACCCAAAATATCAAAACACGTAAGAAGTAAATAATTAACCAACGCCTCATGCTGAATGTATGGGTGAGTCCATCCCTTCTCCGTATATGTGAGTAAATCTCTACCACGTAGTTGCTCACTTTGTTCAAAAATTCGTTTTGCAAGAAGAAGACGCTCTTTAACTTTGTCATATTGAATATTGTTCATCACTTATTAAAAGGGAGAGGTTTTTAGAAAATTCGTATGGATTAAACCCAGATTTATAAATATCAGCAAGTTATAGATAAATAACTAAATTATATATTAGCAAGTAGTTTGTGTTTACACAAGGAAACCCAACAATACCGACCATTAATAACGCTAAATTACAATCCAAAACCCTGTATCTATTCACATTATCTCACCCAACCATTACTAGGGATTACTAGAGCGATCGCACCTGAAAACCTTACCCTGTATCTGTTTACATTATCTCACTCAAGCATTACTAGGGATTAATAGAGCGATCGCACCTTACCCTGTATCTGTTTACATTATTTTACTCAACTATTACTAGGGATTAATGGAGCGATCGCATCCCGAAAAGCTTACCCTGTATCTGTTTACATTATTTTACTCAACTATTACTAGGGATTAATGGAGCGATCGCATCCCGAAAAGCTTACCCTGTATCTGTTTACGTTATCTCACTCAACCATTACTAGGGATTAGTAGAGCGATCGCACCTGAAAACCTTACCCTGTATATGTTTACATTATCTCACTCAACCATTACAAGGGATTACTAGAGCGATCGCACCTGAAAAGCTTACCCTGTATTTGTTTACGTTATCTCACTCAACCATTATTAGGATTAATAGAGCGATCGCAGTCTGAAAGCCTTACCCTGTATCTGTTTACGTTATCTCACTCAACCATTACTGGGGATTAGTGGGGCGATCGTGTAAATAAGAGAAGACAATAGAACCATGACAGATACACCTGGAAATATTCACCTCACTTGAGAACCATCACCCAGGGCGTAGTTTATAATAGAATCATACCGAAAAAATTTACTCAATTGAGGAGTTAATCATGGTAATAAAAATTGCAGAAATATCTCAAGATATTGACACCTTAACAGAAGAAGCGCAAATCTTACTACTTGATTTTATTCAATTACTTAAAAAACGTTATCCAAAACCAGAAAATCAACTCATAGAAAATGAGATAACTTTCTCATCTACCCAAAAATCACATCCACTAGACACATTTATAGAAAAACATGGTGCTTGGGAAGATGAACGCACAGCAGCAGAAATAGTCAAAGAGATTTATGATAGCCGGACTATTTCTAATTACGATATTAGCTTATGACTTATTTATTAGATACTGACACCTGCATTTACTGGATTAAAAACATTAATTCCGTCAGAGATAAAATTCAACAAATAGGATGGGAGCAAATTTTCATTTGCAATATCACCGTTGCTGAATTATATTTTGGTGCTTACAATTCCCAAAAAGTAGCAGAAAATTTAACTCGTGCGGAAAAATTTATTCAAGATATAGAAGTTATCAATTTAGATAATAATGCTGTCAAAAAGTTTGGAGAATTAAAAGCAGAACTTAGAAAAACCGGACAACCAGTAGCAGATTTTGATTTATTAATTGCTAGTATTGCAATAACGAGAAACTATATTTTAGTAACTAACAACACTCGTCATTATAGCCGAATTTCCGAGCTAAAATTAGATAACTGGATTTCACCTTAAAAAAGTTCTTGAACATGAATTAACAGTAACATAACTCATCATTAATAACGCACTTATCATAACCCAAAAAGCCTATATCTGTTCACATTATCTCACCTAACCATTACTAGGGATTAGTGGGGCGATAGCGAAGCGCTGCTGCAAGCAGTTCGCAGCCCGAAAACCCTACCCTGTATTTGTTTACATTATCTCACCCAACCATTACTAGGGATTACTAGAGCGATAGCGTTCGCGGAGCGTCCCGGAGGGAACTAGCGCTGCTGCAAGCAG
>NZ_JAYGGY010000009.1:0-84125 GCF_034931625.1 Anabaena cylindrica UHCC 0172
TATTTTCTCAAATTATTGCCACATCTCATCTTCAACCCCCTTGTCACCCGTTAAGATATTTCTCAACCAGTTTACTAATATAAAGAAAATAAGTATAAATGCTTATTTAAAGTAACTTGTATTTTTGGCAGCACTGCCTATGTTAGCTTGTATACCTAATTTTGTATAAAGAATACGATAAGCTAAAAAAGCAGTTTTCGTCCTCAAAACAATGACAGCAAATAGTCCTACGATATTAGCCTTAGATTTTGATGGAGTGATTTGCGATGGATTAATTGAATATTTTGAGGTGGCATGGCGTACCTACTGTCAAATTTGGTCATCTGCTAACGACACACCACCGGATGATTTAGCTTTAAGATTCTATCGCTTGCGTCCTGTAATTGAAACCGGTTGGGAAATGCCTATTTTAATTAAAGCCTTAATTGAGGGTTTTTCTGATGATAAAATTTTGCAAGAATGGGCAAATATTACTCCTCAGATTTTAGGCGCAGATAACTTAGATGCAAAAGAAGTTGCTAAAAAACTTGATACCTTGCGAGATGAATGGATAGCTACAGATTTAGACGGTTGGTTAAGTTTACATAAATTCTATCCAGGGGTGATAGAAAGACTAAAAATGACTCTTGTTGGTGGAGTCAATTTATACATTGTCACTACTAAGGAAGGGCGTTTTGTCAAGCAATTATTACAAAGAGAAGGAGTTGATTTATCACCTGATTCTATTTTTGGGAAGGAAGTCAAACGCCCAAAATATGAAACTTTGCGAGAATTAATTGAGAAAGCAAATACCAAACCAGTGAGTTTGTGGTTTGTTGAAGATAGACTGAAAACATTACAACTAGTCCAAAAGCAATCAGACTTAGATCATGTCCAACTTTTCTTAGCAGATTGGGGTTATAATACTCAACCAGAAAGGGAAGCAGGAGAAGATGATTCACGTATTCAGGTAATATCACTTTCTCAGTTTTCTCAAGATTTCTCTAAGTGGATTTAATAAATTCAATCTGTTGCGAAATATGCCCTCAGACTATTAGTCTGGGGCTATATAAACCAAGCCAGCCTCCACAGAGTGAAAATTAAAGAATCAAAATCAAATCAAAATCATTAGTTATTGTTTTAATAGTTAGAATTACAAATATTCAGAATTTAGTCTTTATTTTTATGCTTGATTTAACAAAATTAGCGCGACAAATGCAAGGCTTAAGTCAGCATCTTTCCTCAGAAGTTGCTGAAAGTAATCGGCGGTTAGAATTGGCAAAACAAAATTTAAAACAAGCGTTTGAATGTCAACAAGAATTAATTGAACGGCAAGAAAAATGGCGCGATCGCATCCTCTTTGCTAATGCTACACCAATTGAACCCCTAAAAACCTGTATTGATATCTCTATCCCTCCTAAAGTTCATACCGTCATCGCTACAGATGGTTCACAAATTGCCCCTAATCATCACGAAATTGCCTATTGTTATTTACTAAATATCGGTAGAGTTGTTTTACATTATGGTCAAAATCGCCACCCCTTACTAGATAGTTTACCGGAGGTATTTTATCGCCCAGAAGATTTATATATCGCCCGTCAGTGGGGTTTAAGAACCGAAGAATGGATGAGTCATCGCCGTACTGCTTCAGAAACTACGGTATTGGCAGAATTAGCTTGTAGTGTAAAAACAGAAGCACCAGCTTTAGCAATGGTGGATGGTTCTTTAATTTACTGGTTTTTAGATCAATTACCGATAGATGCCCGCGATCGCATTTTGCCCCCCATCTTAGAAGCCTGGCAACAAATGCGTCAAGCCCAAATTCCCATCATGGGCTATCTTAGCGCCTCTCGCAATATCGACTCCATGAACTTTTTACGGTTGTTAGCTTGTCCCCATCCAGTACCCGATTGCATCACTCATTGCCCTAACCAATTAGAATATGTACCCTGTAAAATATTTGACTCCTTACGCGATACATCACTATGGGCAACCCAACTCCAACCAGGACAACGTGGCCCCCTATGGCGTAGCAATAACCGAATTTTAGAATTATACGCAGACCAAACCATTTATTTTTGTCACGTTAATGTAGGTGCAGAAATTGCTCGGATAGAAATTCCTGTTTGGGTAGCAGAAAACACAGCTATGCTCGACCAAGCACTAGGATTAATGTTGGCACAAGTTCAAAAAGGATATGGCTACCCTGTAGCGATCGCAGAAGCACACAACCAGGCTGTAGTCAGAGGTGGTGATAGAAACCATTTCTTTGCCCTTTTGGAAAGAGAAATGATTAAAGCAGGCATCAAAAATGTTGGAACCTCCTACAAAGAAGCGAGAAAGAGAGGAAGTATTGCTTAATAAAATCGCCTTGAACCTTCCTAATAATTTCTCTGAGTTTGGTATGATGAAAAATCTACTTAGATAAATCAATATGCCGAAATTTATCAGATTAATTATCATGATAGTAGTTTTGGGTAGATTACTATTAATATCTCAACAAGTTTTTGCACAAACTTGGATACCTGTACGTGGTGGAATTCCCTTTGGTATTAGTGGCATGGCTTTGATAAATCAGAAAAATGATCAACTAGATTTTTTAATTGTCCATGACAACAAAAAAGCAAATCAAGGACGTTTAGCAATTATTAGTTTTCACGGTAAAAATCAACCCAAATATTTCCCCTTAAATTGGCAAAAAAATATTAAACTACCTATAGATTTAGAGTCATTAACATCTATTCCAGATACCAATAACTCTGATTTTATTGCTGCCGATAGTCAAGGCAAAGCTTATCATATCCAGCTAGACGCTAATAAAAAAAATATTTATCTTTTAAAAGAATTTGATTTACCAGAAATTACCAAAGATAGTAATTTTGAATCTTTCTGTTTACAAAAAATTGATAATCAATTAATCGCAGTTTGGGGACATCGTGGAGAAAGTGAACAACCAGCAAAAATTTATTGGGGAAAATTAAATTTAACTAAATATCAAATTACTAATGTAGGTTCAGCTAATTTTAAAGTACCTTTTCCTGATGGTAATGTTCGCCATATTTCCGATCTGAAAATAGACTCAGCCGGTATTATTTACATCACCTCAGCTAACGATTCTGGAGATGATGGGCCTTTTCAATCTGCTGTTTACATTGCTGGTTATTTAGCATTACGTGATAATCAAATAGAATGGCGACAAAATCAGCAACTTTTCTCTATTTACCGCGATCATTATCACAAAATTGAAGCCCTGGAACTTCTCCCAGGTGCAGTCGGTGGAATAATTCTGGGAACAGATGATGAAAATATGGGTTCTTCAGTCTATATCATAGGTGAATAATAAAAATATAGCATTCCCAAAATTGTGAAAATTCTTTTTTCAACCACAGAGACGCAGAGAACGCAGAGAAAAAAATTAAATTTACTAGCGTTAACTATGAATTTGACCTTTGCGTCTTTGCGTCTTTGCGTGAGATTTTTATCTACACATTAAACCGGAATAATAATACATCTCCTTCTTGCACAATATACTCTTTACCTTCACTTCTCACCAAACCTTTTTCTTTCGCAGCATTCATAGAACCATGTGTTACTAAATCATGATAAGCAACAGTCTCAGCGCGAATAAATCCCCTCTCAAAATCAGAGTGAATAACACCTGCTGCTTGAGGTGCAGACATTCCAGCGTTAATTGTCCAAGCACGGGTTTCTTTCGGACCACAGGTGAAATAAGTCCGCAAACCTAACAGAGCATAAGTTGCACGAATTAAAGATTTTAAACCGCCTTCTTTCACACCCAAAGATTCCAGAAAATCAGCTTTATCTGCTTCTGGTAATTCCACTAATTCCGCTTCCACCTGTGCAGAAACAATCACAACTTGGGCTTTTTCTTGAGCCGCAACTTCTCGTACTCTTTCAACAAAATCATTACCTGTTGCTAAATCATCTTCAGACACATTAGCAGCATAGATAATTGGTTTATTGGTCAGAAGTCCCAAGCCTTTAATAATTTCAACTTCTTCTTCATTCAAACTTACTTGCCGAACAGATTTACCTTCATTTAAAGCCGCAGCTAATTTTTCCAAGACAGTAATTTCAAATTGTGCATCTTTGCTAGTGCGTGCTAGTTTGCGAGTTCTGTCAATACGGCGTTCAATTTGGAATAAATCAGATAAACCCAATTCTAAATTAATGATTTCAATATCTCTCGCTGGGTCCACAGAACCAGCAACGTGAATGATATCATCATTTTCAAAACAACGTACAACATGAACAATGGCATCAACTTCTCGAATGTGCGATAAAAATTGATTACCCAGCCCTTCACCCTGACTTGCACCTTTCACCAAACCAGCGATATCTACAAACTCCACCCGCGCAGGGACAGTTTGTACTGAAGTGGCAATTTTGGCAAGAACATTTAACCGGTCATCTGGTACTGAGACAATGCCAACATTCGGTTCAATGGTGCAAAATGGGAAATTAGCTGCTTCGGCTTTAGCATTAGCCACTACAGCATTAAATAAAGTAGATTTTCCGACGTTGGGAAGTCCGACAATTCCGGCTCTTAGCATTTTAGGTTTTGGATGTTGGTTTCAATTACCAAGATAATTCAAACAGGTTTAGGAATGGTTTGGGGAATTTTTCCGGGAACCGCTTGAGGAATTTTAGCAAAAACTGGTGCTGATTCTTTCAGAGCTTGCACTTTGGAGATGGAAATATAGGTTTCCTGATACAAGCTACTGGATTTATGCAGAATTTGTTAAAAAAGTTTAAAATCCAAACTGCGGTAATTATACTTATTGCCCAATTTTCTCAAGCATAGTAAAGATTTTCTAGTGATTCCACATCAAGACAGAATCATACTATTAATATAAAAAGGTCTTGAATCAAGGATGGTAAACAGATGGATGTCAAGCTGATTTTAGTGGTATTAACAGTTGTATTTACCTTTGCGTGCTTATTTTTCGGCACGAAAAATGGATTTTATGATTCAGACAACTATCATGGCAACGGTTCTGCACATTGATAATAAGTGATGATCATAATCCCGCCAAACTCAGGCACAAAAAATTTAACTGTAGGTTGAGTTAAGCCTTTTCCTGTGGGCATCAACAAAAATGCCGTTACTCAGATAGAGTTTACAACTATCTTATTTGCGGTGCTAGTCTAGATAAAGACTTGAATGCCGCAATTAATCTATCAAAGGCGGCTGGTTTAGTCGTGTCTGCCTGTGGACGGGGTTCAATACCGACAGTCCCGGAAGAAGCAGGAAATAAACCTCAATGTCTGGATAATTCCAGTGTTGGATTAGTTTTATGGAGCAGGAGAGCATGAGGAATGATCTGTCGGTATCCTCTCGCCCTGATGCTGGGGAAACAGCTAATGAATTAGAATGCTTGCCCTATAGTGTTCAGCATCAAGATGAAGGTGTATGTCTACTAGTGCGAATGGGTCCACACCGCATATTGTTAGATTGTGGTTTGGCGGATATTTCATCCCTGTCTAAGGGAATTACTAAATCAGCGCAGAGGGGTAGTTCACCATTACCAGCCGATTTAGTGTTAATTAGTCATGCTCATCCAGATCATGCCAGAGGTTTGTTGGCGCTAAATCAAGCTTTTCCGCTGTTGCCTATCTATGCTAGTGAGGTGACTAGCAAGTTATTACCGTTAAATTGGCCTGAACAATATCCTCAAGCAATTCCTTCATTATGTCAGGCGCTACCTTTGCAATCACCTATAGAAATTCAAGAGAATCTTGTAGTAGAATTATTTCCCGCAGGTCATTTGCCCGGTGCTGTGGCTATTCTCCTCACCTACCACACCCAAAACCGTGATTACAAATTACTTTACACAGGTGATTTCTTTTTATCCAACTCTAGATTAGTCGAGGGGTTACGTTTAGAGGAATTGCGGGGTTTAAATTTAGATGTGCTGTTAATTGAAGGTAGTTATGGCACATCCCGTCATCCCCACCGACGCAACCAAGAAAATCAACTAGCAGAAAGAATCAATCGAGCAATTACTGATCATTGTTCTGTGATTTTACCCACACCAGCTTTAGGATTAGGTCAAGAATTGTTGATGCTGTTACGCTCTCATCACCATTTTACAGGTAAAGACTTAGACATTTGGGTTGATGGTGCGGTTGCTACTGGTTGTGATGCCTATTTAGAACTGTTATCCCATCTGCCGCCATCAGTCCAGAATTTTGCCCGTCATCAACCTTTATTTTGGGATGAACGAGTACGGCCTCGTGTGCGACGATTAAAAGTAGAAAATTTGATGACTTTAGGTAGCTCACCTTGTATTGTTCTCACCGATTCCACAGCGGATTTGAGTAAATATTGTCAACCTAATACTGGCCCTTGGCTAATTCTTTTACCAGAAAAAATTGATATAAAAGTTAATCAAGAATATTTAGCAAAAACTACTCTTGACAGTTATCTTTTGGCTCAACATAGTGATGGTCCTGGGACAACTCAGCTAATTCACAATTTACGACCCCAGCACGTCGTTTTTGTCCACGGTTCACCTGCTTACTTAGCGGATCTAACTGGTTTAGAAGAGTTACAAAATCGTTATCATGTCCATTCTCCCGCAGCTGGCATTTTGGTAGAATTACCAATTGGGGAAACATTTTTACAACCTTCTGCACCTGAAACTAATTATGAAGGTGAGTTGACGGAGCTAGAGGCTGTAATTACAATCACTCTCCCGGATACGATTATAGATGATCCTCGTTGGCAGCAATTTGCTGATACTGGTTTAATAGAAGCCCGTTGGCAGGGGGAAGAAATAGTATTACGGGGTTTGTCACAACGAGAACTACTTAACCAAAATAGCGTTGATGCAGACCGTCGTAAGCATCGCTATGCCTTGTCTGATCTAGAATGTTGTGGAACTTGCCGATACCAAAGAGGGCAACGGTGTTGGAATCCCGCCGCCCCGTTATATAACTTCAAAGTTACCCTTGAAGGTTACTGCCCTGCCTTTGAGAGCCTATCTAGTCATGAATCCTGAATCAATCTGAATTATTGATATTCCCCTGACTCTGGATTTAAGTCAGTGTAATGGTTACGGATACGTTCCGCTTCAGGACAATCTTCTGTTGTGAGAGGTTCCACGTTACCCCGTGGTACGGAAGCTAATTTTTGCGTTACAGCGCCAATGCTTTCTAGGCGAACCATCTCTTCCCAAGAACAAACTTCGTCTTCTTCGTCTGTTTCATAGCGTAGAGTCACTAAATCACCCTCTATATCGATGATGCGGGCCCGCTCTATCCAGCGTTGCTGATCCCGCAAAAAAACACATACCTCCCGCCCGTCGCAACACAGTTGATAAATCTTGCGGTGTAGCATGTACTGCTTCTGCCTTTTTAAACAACGTAGTTAAACTTTTCAAAATCTGGGTCTGACACCAGTTACGATACACCCTCAAGAGGTCAATTTCACGGTTCAGAATTATTGTGTTTATTGACCCGATCCAACAACTCGGTTGTAGTAGTTTGGATATAGGGAAATCTTGGGTCATAAACCAATGGTTACTGCGTCAGTTGAACTTAATCTCTTTTGGGCTTATTTTAGACAATGTCTACTTCATAGAAGTCAAACATTTCTGGAGTTGTCCTAACCAGGTGAATATGTGGTGGTGTTTCCTTACTACCATCATGTAATAAATAGTACTGCAAAACAAGCGATGATTGCGGTTGTTTGAGTTGCCTACTTGTAGTCATTGGCATTTCTAGGAAGTCTGGGGACTTGGCTTTAGTTCTAACCCTAATGTACTTGATCTTAACTCATTCTCAGGCTGACCTTCATGGTTTTAAACAACAATCACCGAATAGTTTTAATTTTTTATTTGTAATCTGAAATAATACAGGTGTATTTTGCTTGATAACAACCACTTACAGGGATGAAAAGCGATAAATTATTCTGTAGGATAGGCAACCTGTCAGGGTCAAAAATATTGGAAATTGGGAGATTTTTTATTTAGAAGTCCCGGATAGTGATTTTAGAGGGGTTCACTAGGAATCGTTTTGCTTACCATACTGTAGACAAAACTCAGTGGTAGTATTGTTGCTGCTTAAAAACTTAGAGATTTTTATATTTTTAGTGACTCTGTAGTAAGTAAAATTTTAAAGCAGGTGAGATCCATGCCTACCCTACAATAAAGGCATCGTTAAAATGTTTGATATGAGTAATCAGTAGTAGTGCAAAATAAATTGCACATTTTGGGAAGGGAACTCTTAACAGGGAACAGAACAAGATTCCAGGGATTTCTATTTTTCGGGAAAATGTATAATTAATTTTGCCGAGGTACTTAAACGCCAAAATTTGAGCAAGACTAGCCTCATGTCCAGTTTTATCAGACATTTACTTGCTTAGATTTGTTGAAAGCGGGTAATCCCATCAGGTTCTTAGAGGAAGCTTCTCGTTTTATTTGACCTGTGTGGATTGCTTCGTATAGGGCTGCAAGAGCTTTTAAATCATCTGACTGATAGCACCTAGTCACCAGTACTTGATGGAGTAAACCCTCTGATTCAACACTAAGATATCCAGTTTGGAAGGCAGATGCGATGAGTGTACGAATCATAAATAAATAGGGCATAACAAATAATTTGTCATTTATAGTCTGTGACACTTGCTTCCTAAAAGCATTGATATGGGACAGGTTTACTAGTGATTATAATTACATTTATACTGTGATCTGAATCACAAATAAAAAAACAAAATCTTGTTATGTATGACTTTCACTCTAGGTGCGTAGTATACCAGTGTAGCTATTTAGACGATAATATGTCAATAGGTTGAATATTAGCCTTGTATTTAATAATACTTAAATTGGAGTGTGTTTTTTTAAATTAGTATTTAAAAGCACAAAGTGCTAAAAGATTTAATCAAGGTAAAAACTGGCGGAAATCTTCATCCTTTTGACTCAATTGCACCCAATCTAAGTTGAGTAACTGGAATTTTTGTACCAAGCGATCGCACGCTGGGCGTTCAGTGGCATAATGTCCAGCATCAATTAAAATCAGTTCCCTATCTCTACTTTCTTGGAATTGATGAAATTTACAATCAGCGGTGAGATATGCCTGGGCTTTGGTTTTCACAACTGCGGAAATAAAACCAGCCCCCGAACCTCCCAAAACAGCAACTCGTGAAATCTGCTGTTGTAAATCAGCCGTAGGGGAAAAAATCAACTTTGGTGGGTTAAGTTGAGCTTGAATAGTGCTGAGTAATGACTGCAATGTTAAAGATGGTTCTAGCATTCCCACACGTCCATATCCTAAACCAGCTTGGGTGGGAACTATGGGAGATACTGCTTGCAGGTGTAACATTTGTGCTAGAACATCCGCTGTGCCATCATTTACCTGGTCAAAATTTGTATGGGCGCTGTAGATACCGATATTGTGGATAAAAGCTAACCGTGCCATTTCCGTCAACCCTTCCCCACTGCGTAGAGATTTAAGGGGATTAAAAATGAGGGGATGATGGGCAAAAATCAGATTAGCATTGCTAGATATTGCCTCTTGCATTACTGCTAAAGTTGGCGTTAAACACACCAATACTCTTGCTTCTTCCTCCAACATACCAGGCTCAATCTGCCAACCGCAATTATCCCAATTTTCACACCAAGCAGGATTTGCCCATTCTTCAAACCAGGTGATTAAATCAGCAATTTTCATAGATATTCTAGGTATACTATAGGTAATTATACATAAATTTGATTATATAGTAATCGCAACCTAATTCCTACCCTTGGAAATATAATGATTATTTCCCGTTCTTACTATATGAAGTGAGATTATTTTTGATCTTGCGTTGAGAGACACAAAAAAAGTAATTAACGAACTATTTCATACTTTTAATCAACTCCTGCTTAAACTCATCCGCTGTTTGAAAAGTAATTTGCGGCTTCTCCACCAAGGCTAAATCTATTACTTCCGCTAACTTTTTAGGTATAGTGTTATTACGCTTACGAATAGGTACAGGATCATTTTGCAATACCGCCAACCAAGGATCACCAGTAAAATCCCTGGGGAAATAACCTGTTAACATATTATACAAACAAGCAGCTGTTGCCCAAACATCAACTTCTGGTAATGCGTGCTTAAAATCTAACACCTGTTGACGTGGTATAAATGCAGGTGTACCCATTTGAGATCCTGTCAAAGTTTGACCGCTTAACCCGGCTAAGTCAAAAGCTTTATCTAAACCATAATCCCCTATTTTTGCTACTATTTTATCATTGATATTGGTGATCAAAATATTGTTGGGATTTAAATCACGGTGAACCAAACCTTTGCCTTTTCCTAGTTTTCCATCAGCTGATTCAACATAAGGAATTTCCGCTTGATGAGCATATATCAAACCATCGAGAACTTGGAGAATTATTTCTACAGCAATATTAACAGGTAAACGCCATCCTAACTTTTGCATGAAATCCCAAATATTCCCACTTTCACAATATTCCATTGTAAAAAAGAAAGTTTTTTCAGCAAAACCATAATCTAGTAATTGTACTACATGGGAATTTTTTAAACATTTGGTATTTTCTACTTCCTGTAGAAACTTCTGTACACCTCGTTCCTGACTATTAACCGCAGGTAACATTACCTTTAGCGCCATAAACTTTCTAGCCTGGCTATGTTGTGCTAAAAATACTTCACCAAACCCACCTTTACCAAGAGATCTAACCAATTGATAACCGGATATCGCTTGCAGGTTTTGATCACCACTTGCGGCTAATCCTAGTAAGTGTTGAAGAATATTTAAACAATTAGGTTTTACTTCTTCTTGAAGTATCTTGGGTGTTTTTGTGATTTCTGATGCTTCTACTTCTACACCGACTACACCGACTTTAAAAAGAGTATCACCCAATTTAATTTCATCACCATCTTGTAAATCATATTCTGGAAAATTTAACCTTAAACCTTCTTGTGCAGTTTGATTACGTTTTCTTTGACCGATTTTTTCATTATTAACAAAAGTGCCATTTAAACTCCCCAAGTCTCGTAACCGAATATCTGGAGGATTAATATCTAGTAAGCAGTGATAACGGGAAATAGTCATATCAATTTCTTTGGCTAATTGCAGGTTGCAATCATGATTTCTGCCAATGATACAAGTACTGCGAGATTCAAAAATATACTGCTTTCCAGAAAATTTACCTTGGGTGATAGTGAGAGTAACTTTAGGTGACATGGGAAAGATTATAAATTATGGTTAAATAAATGTGAGGTAACAATTTTGTAGTCAACCATTTATTGCTCTACTGGTATCATAATTGTACAATATGTAGCCAGGGATGAGCTTTTATTAAGTTTAATGAATTAAGGTAAGTGCATAAATATTATGAGTTTATGAAGTTTAAAACAAACTCTAACTAGAAATATGTACTACCAATTCTCTGGTATGATTATGCTGGCGGTGTTCCCAAATATAAATACCTTGCCATGTTCCCAATACTAAATAACCATTATTAATAGGAATGCTTTCAGAAGTATGAGTTAATACTGTGCGGATATGTCCTGGCATATCATCTTTACCTTCAGCATCATGGATATAATGATTATCTTCTGGTACTAATTTAGCCATGAAATTTGCTAAATCTATTAGTACATCAGGATCGGCATTTTCTTGAATGACTAAACTGGCTGAAGTGTGACGTAAAAACAATGTGCAGAGTCCAATTTTTACCCCAGATTCTGCAACTATGGCAGCAATTTTTGAGGTAATATTTTGAAAAGATTTGCCAGTTGTGGAAATTTTTAGTAATTTTTGGTGATGTGTCATTGGTAATTGCTAACTGGGTGAGAACATATAGTATACTGCAAACGGGTGGAATCTAGACTTATGTGATACTAAGCATAACTTTAGCACAGCACCGTGCTAATGCCAATTTAAGCATAATCATCAAACCCAGACACCAAAATACTTTCAAATCTATTCCCTGTTCCCTGCTATTTAAATTCATTTAAATTGACTGAAAATAATTTATCACAGCGTTGGCTATGGTTTCATTGCCATCTTTGGCTATTGGTTGGGATTGGTTTGGTGGTTGGGGTGAGTCATGAAGAAAGTCCCAGTTTCCTTGAAAAAACTCTGTTGGAGTGAGAATTTGATGATGGTTGTAATTCTTTATTCCCGCTAATAGCAAAGCAGCTTCTGCAAAGTCATCACGGGGTATGGTAACTATAGGTATTTCTAGACGGGTAGCTTCTGCAAAAGTGCTATAACCAGGTTTAGAAACAACTCGTCCACAAATTGGCATAAAATCTACAGGACGATATTGACGATTTTGAACTTTAATTAAATTAGGTAAATCTGGTGCTGCGGCATCAAAGGTGATGAATTGCCAATCAAGGAATTGACTGACGTTATGATAAGGAATTGCTTGTAAACCCAAACCCCCAAAAGTGAGTAATATAGTTTTTTCTGGTGGTGCAGTTATTCCCCAAGTTCTGCGTATTTCATCGGTGGAGAAGTGGGGAGAACCACCTGTTAAACCGATATCTATTATATTAGGGAAAGCCGACATGGGTTCATGGAAGGGAAGACGAAACAAGCGATCGCTTTTAGTATACCAATCACTAATCCAATCAGCAATTTCTATAAATTCTCCTCCCCAATTTCGATAAATAAAATCCCAACTGAAGTTACTTGTCATCCAACAGGGGATATTTGCAGCTTTCGCAAACCCAGCAGCGAGAAAAGGAATATCTGCCAAGATGAGATTAACACGATTTTGACGGATAAAATTAACTTCAGATGCAATTAAAGAATTTTGCTTTTTTTTAATTTCCTGTAATTTTGCTAAGGTTGCTGGTTTATCCATTGTCAAACTATCAGTTTGCACTACTCCTAAATCAAATGCACGTTGACGGAGGATAAAATCACCTTTTATATAAGATTCTAACAGCCATCGAGGTGCAGTTGTGACGAAAATTAGTAGCACTTCTGGACATAATTTTTGAATTGTTGCGGCTATTGATGCGGTGCGGGTACTATGACCAAAGCCGTGATTGGTGATGGCTATATATAAAATTGGGCGTTTCATGGTTATTTTGGTTTCGTTTACCTCGGAGGATGTTTTAAAAATAGTTTGTCATTTCTTCATTTCTCAACAAAAGAATATGGATTAAATAAACCGCAAAGACGCGTTCACGAAGTGTCTCGAAGAGAAGGACGCAAAGGAAGAAGGAAGAAGAAGGAAGAAGAAGATTTGTAATTTTACATTTACTTGTGTGGGAGTATCAATCTATAGACGAGAAAACATTTTGATGACTTTGATTAATTGGTCAATTTCTGATTCTAAGGTTAAGTAATGAACGCTGACGCGGATACAATTAGGATTGGCAATTACTCTAGTTAATATTTTTTGTGATTCTAAAAATTGTACTAAATTTCCATGAGGTTGATTATTGATAAGTTGAAAAGACACTAAACCACTTTCGGGGGGTGTATTCTTTAAACATTTGACATCAGGTAATGCGGTTAAAAGTTGCCAAAGATATTCGCTATTTCTGCAAATTTGATGATATCGTTCTTCTGCTGTTCCCCATTGTTGATGGATAGCGATCGCACTCCTTAAACCCACATACAATGGAGTGGCTAAGGTTGACACTTCATATCTTCTCCCATCTGGTTGCCAATTTATCGGTTGTGCTTGATTATTGGTAATTACCCCATTTAACCCAATAAAGGTCGGTTGTAACCTTTCCCTGGTTTCCTCTCGTACATATAACCCACCCACACCCGCAGGCCCACATAACCACTTATGACCAGTGAATGCATAGAAATCTACGCCCAATTCTGTTAGATTTAAAGGGAGAACGCCCACCGATTGAGCCGCATCTACCAATAGCAGAGAATGGTTATTTCTACATATTTCTGCAATTTTGTCAATAGGTAAAACTTGACCTGTATTCCACAAAACATGACTTAAAACTACAAGCTTTGTCTTGGGGCGCAGGTTTTGGGCAATAATACTGACAGGATCGCCCTCATTTAAAGTCGCCATGAGGGGACAGGTGCTAACTTCTATAGCAAATCTACGGCTAATTTCTTTAGCAGTGGCAATAACTCCAGGGTGTTCGCAGTCTGAAAGCAGCAAATGATCGCCAGCTTGCCAGTCAATTCCCCACATTCCGATATTACAGCCAATGGTGACATTACCTGTGAGGGTTATTGTGTGGTTTGGTACATTTAATAGGGATGCGATCGCTTCCTTGGTAGCATCCATTTGAGGAGATATCCAGCGATAAGCCTCAGTTCCAAAAGGTCCGATATCCTGAATGTACGCTTGACTTTGGTTGATAGCATCCATTGCCCCTTGAGGCATTGGCCCTTGTCCGCCATAATTAAAATAAAACTTATTCGCTAAAGCTGGAAATTGTGTGCGATGGTGATGCAGCATATCAATTTTAGATTTTGGATTATGTAGCAGGAGTCGGAAGAGTTGTGAGTACCGAGTACCGAGTACCGAGTGCTTAACTCTCCTTCTTACTCGTTACTCATCGCTCTGTACTAGTTTAGTGTCTGACTTTAAATTTAGATTCTATACTTCATTGATATGCAATCTGCTGTAAATCCACCATTTAACTTGAAACCCCATATTAATTCTATTCCTCTTAATTCTATTCCCCCCTGCTCCCTGCTCCCTGCTCCCTGCCTCCTACCTCTTATCCTAAAATCCCCTAATTATTGTTAATTTAAAAGGATGTTAATTAATGCTGAACTACTATTACAATATCAACGCTGTAAACGGCGACCATATTTAGATACTCATGGGGACTATAACCAGCGAGGTGTTCCCCATGAATTGCTGGTGAAAGTGCAACAAGACAAAATCAGTCATCAGCAAAGTGTGCTAGAAAACGTGCCATATCACCAACCAGAGTATCCTCCCAGAGACTGGCAAGCAGGTGCAGCCGCCACATTAGAATTGATGCAGCAAGGGGTGGATTCCATTTATCGTGGAGTTTTATTAGCTACTTATGCTGAAGAGTACACTTTACTGAGTCGTCCAGATTTACTGATCAAACAGCGAGGAAAATCTTGCTTTGGAGACTGGTTTTATGTGCCGGTTGATATCCAACTAGGTAAACGTCCTAAACAAGAATATCAAGTTGTTGCTGCCTTTCATGCTGAAATTGCGGGGACAGTACAGGAAGTCCTACTCGAAGAAGCTTGGTTGATATTGCGAAATAAAGACTCAAATTATGTGGTGGACTTAGATAAATGGACACCGCAAATGTTGGAGATTTTGGCGGAGTATGTCCAAGTAATTGAGTCACCAGAAGCACCAGAAGTATTTATTGCCCGACAAAAATGCAATCTCTGTCACTGGTATAATCATTGTTATGCGATCGCACAATCTCAGCAACACCTCTCACTCTTACCAGGTGTCACACCCATCCGCTACACTCAACTGCAAGCACTATCTACCACCACTTTAGAAGCACTTGTGAACACCAGTCCCAGCACCTTAGAAAACCTGGTGGGATTTGATGCCGAAGTAGCAGCTAAACTGATAGTCCAAGCAAAATCAGTATTCACAAAACAGCCTTTAATCTTACCCTACACCATACCCCAAGAAAACCTCACACTGACAGCCCCCATCGAGCTATATTTTGATATTGAGGCACAACCAGACTTAAACTTAAATTACTTATTAGGGGTTTTGGTCGTCGATAGAGAAGCTAATACACAACAGTTTTATTCATTTTTAGCAGAAACACCAGCCCAAGAAGCGCTGATTTGGCAACAATTTCTGGATTTGGTTTGGCAATATCCCCAAGCGCCAATTTATCATTTTTGTGCTTACGAATTTGATACAGTTAAAAAACTAGGCAGACTTTATCGCACACCCTACTCTTCAGTTGGTCCGGTACTAGATCGCTTTGTCGATATCTATGAACAACTAATCCAAAATGTGGCTTTACCAATAGAGAGTTATGCTTTAAAAGCGATCGCACGTTGGCTAGGATTTGAGTGGCGTGATCAAGATGCTAGTGGGGCAAAATGTATTTACTGGTATGATCAATGGTTAGAAACGAGCGATCGTACCTTACTAGAACTAATCCAACGCTACAACGAAGACGACTGTCGCGCCACCCACAAAGTTAAAGATTGGCTAGTCAACTTTGTCCAGAACGAATATATCAGACTGTTAGTGTAAATCATTTACCTGATCTTCCCCGTGCTATCTTAATTTTGTGATTTTTACACCGTAGTTAATTCATGCAACTTATTAAAAAACTTTGCAAACCATCACAAATCATTTACTTTATCATTTCCATCATCATTATCACTCTATTTTTCAGTAATTTTGCCACCGCAGCCGTCAAAATAACCAGCATCGACTTTATAGGTGAAGCCATCTTACCCACAGGATTATCTTTCCAAAACACTGAATTGGGAGGATTATCAGGAATTACTTACGACGCTAAAAACGACCTCTATTATGCCATCTCTGACGATAGAGGACAAAAAGCTCCTGCTCGATTTTATACCCTCAAAATTGACCTCAGCCAAGGTAAATTAACAAAAAACGGCGTAATTCCCGTAGGTATTACCACCCTATTAGATAAAAATAATCAAACATTTAAACCTAGCATCACCGACACAGAAGGTATCGCTTTAACTAACCAAGCAACTGTCTTCATCTCTTCAGAAGGTGATGTTCAGCAATTAATTAACCCCTTCATTCAAGAATTCTCCCTAGCTTCAGGAAAAGTTATTAGCACCCTACCCATACCAAATAAATTTTTACCAAATCAAAAAAGTCTGCGAGGTATACGTAATAACTTAGCTTTTGAAAGTCTCACCATTACACCCGACAACAAAAACCTATTTACAGCCACCGAAAACGCTTTAATTCAAGATGGTGCAGCAGCCAAACCAAGCCTTGGTACTAATTGCCGGATTTTGCAGTACAATCTTGCCAAAAACCAGCCAGAACAAGAATTCCTCTACCAGACCGAACCAGTCACACCCCTATTCAATTTTACAGGTATGTTCGACAGCGGATTACCTGATTTACTCTCCCTAGATAATCAAGGACACTTCCTGAGTTTAGAAAGGTCTTTTACCGGCTTGGGACTAGCTATTTCTCTGTTTCAGGTTTCCTTAGAAAATGCTGACGACATCCACAAAATTGATAGTTTGTCAACCGTTGACATCACAAAAATCAAACCAGTAGCAAAAAAACTACTTCTAGATTTACAAACCCTAGATGTAGCCTTAGACAACATTGAAGGTTTAACCCTCGGTGCTAAATTACCTGACGGACAAACTTCATTAATTCTCGTCAGTGATAATAACTTCAATAAACTGCAACGCACCCAAATCCTAGCCTTTAAACTCAAACTCGAATCACCACTGAACAGGTTATTGCACCTACTACGAATTCCTGGAAATCAATAACTGTTAATAAGTATAATTACTGATAACTTTAAAAGTTATTCAATGCAATTTAAGTACAATTTAAGTAACACGATTATTGCTAATATATGTTACATAAGATTAGTTAGCTCACAAAATTTAAGAAAAGTGAAGTTACAGCGTTTTTAAGTAAATGAAGTACACGTATAGCAAGCGAACATCTGCTCGCCGCCAAGATAATTTGTGCCTCATTCAGTTACAATCTGCTGTATGTTAATTTCACTACATTGAATAAATACCCTCATCACAGGATTGAGGCTATTATTGAGATTTATATAGATACAGAAAAACAATAGCTGTAATAATTTTGATAAACTATCCTGTAGTAAATACCCATATTATTTTGTGCGTAACATAATAGCCAGGATATGAATGAATACAAAACACCGTCAGACATCTACATTGGCAAATTATTAAACAATCGTTATTTAATTAGAGACTTACTTGGTAAAGGGGGAATGGGTAGAGTTTATCTAGCCGAAGATGTTACCAAAGGCTGTATGTTAGTTGCAGTTAAAATGCTCTCCTTAAATATAGTCAACCAGGAGTTAGCAGACCGTTTTGGACGAGAAATTTTTATTGGCTCTCAATTAGGTAAAAAAAGTCCACATATTAGCCGTGTATTGACTTATGGCATTACTAATGAAAGAGTGCCATTTTATGTTATGGAATATCTGCAAGGAAGAACCATCAAACAGATTCTTAAAATTGGAAGTTTAAATACCTCAAAATTTATAGAAATCTGTCAACAAATTTGTTTAGGATTACATTGCGCTCACCAAGGTGTCACCCTCCAAGGTAAAATTTATCCGATTATTCATAGAGATATTAAACCAGAAAATATATTCATTCATAACTATGACAACAAACTAGAAATAGTCAAAATTCTTGACTTTGGTATTGCCAAATTTCTAAGTGAAACAGGTGGGATGACAATGACTGAATCATTTATAGGTAGTTTACCTTACTCATCTCCAGAACATATGCAAGGATACAAAATATTGGATGTGCGCTCTGATATTTATAGTTTGGGTGTTGTGATGTATGAAATGTTGACAGGTAAACATCCATTTCATACAAAAAGTCACTCTTTCAGTACTTGGTGCAAACTTCATTGTATCCAAGCACCACCTAAATTTGAAGAAGTTAATCCCAATGTAAAAATTCCCCAAGAATTGCAGCAATTAGTCATGCATTGTTTAGCAAAAGATGTGAATGATAGACCCGATAGTGCTAGTAAAATATTAGAAAGTTTAGCTAAAATTAAGGCACAACTTAATAATAGTCTTGTATCTTCTAAAGATTTAAGTCTAGTACCTTTCACATCATTCTCTGAAGAAATATGTTGGCAAAAACAGTGGCCCAAGAATAAACCAGTTGCATTAATTTGTTTCCCACATCTTTTAGCTACTCCACAAGGTAATATACCAACTTTTTGGACTATGTTACCTCAAGCAGAAATTCTGAAATTTAAAGAAAAAACCTATACTATTGACTTTATCAGTAAAATGAATGAGTATCCCATGGTATTGTGGTTGACAATGCTCCATGATGAATCATATTCTCTGCTGAGATGGCTATCTTATTACTTAGATATAAAAAATTCTAAAGAAGAAAAAATATTGCGTAGCTTAACAGATATTGGCTATTATCATCTACTATTTTTTGCTCGTGAAGACCCTAATAACTGTGCTAATGTTATAACTTTATTTCTGACAGCTAAACAGCGGCAATATCTGACTGATGTTATAAATTTAAATCAAACTTTGGATACAGTTATCTCTCCCCAACAAGCCAAGAATTTGTTAAAAATTGAGTATGAAAAAATCAAAGAAGAAGTTAGCAAAAAGCTAAGTATGACGAATTCTAAAAATTCTGCATTCTTTTTCAAATATTGGCTATATAAATTTTTAGAATTATTTAAATCTTAATTATATATCTGCCAATTGCAACTATTAAATAACAATTTATTTACCCTATTTTAACTAAGAGGTTATTAAAGTGAACACCAGGCCATTTGCGTCTCCAGAAAATCAGGAGTTGCTTGTCAACCGTTATCAACTTAAGCAGTTAATCGGTAAAGGTGGCATGGGTGAAGTTTTTTTAGCACACGATATTTTGCTAGGAGGCACACCAGTTGCTATAAAATTTTTATCCCAGACTGTAGTTAACCCAAAAATTCAAGCCAGCTTTAACCGGGAAGCTCTTTTGAGTGCTGCATTGAGTCAAAAAAGTATACATATTGTGCGGGCTTATGATTACGGTGTCAGTCAAAGTGGTAAGCCATTTTACGTAATGGAATATCTATCTGGCAAAATTTTGAAGGAATTAATTCCCATATCTTTGCCAATATTTTTTACCTTATTACGCCAGATTTGTTTAGGCTTACAGTGCGCTCATCAAGGAACTAAAATTGATGGCATCAATTATCAACTAGTTCACAGAGATATTAAGCCAGCTAATATAATTGTGATTCCTGATCCAATATTGGGGCAATTAGTCAAAATTTTAGACTTTGGGATTGCAAAATTTTTAAATTCTTCAACTGCAATTCACACTAAAGGATTTCATGGGACTTTACCTTACTGTTCACCAGAACAATTAGATGGGGAAGAATTAGATGGCCGTTCTGATATTTATAGCTTGGGTGTGATGATGTTTGAGATGCTGACAGGACAAAAACCTTGGCAGCCAGAAACTAACTATTTTGGCGCTTGGTATAAAGCGCATCGTTTTGAGAAACCAAGAGCGATCGCTGATGTAAATCCCTATGTTCAAGTACCTCAGCAGTTAAATGATTTAATTATGACTTGTCTTGCCAAGAAACCGGAAAACCGTCCTCAAAATATAGCCCAAATTTTGCAGATATTGAGTGATGTAGAAAAATCTAGTCAACAAAGAGCAAGTACAAGTTTAACTCATACATCCACTTCTCATCGTTCCTTAGTTTCTAAATCTCCCGGAAAAATCACCAATCCCTATGAGCGTCTTGTTTGGCCTGAAAATAAACCCATTCAGGAAATTGTTTTTCCTCAAATGATAGATACTGCTAAAGGATCTGTAGCTGCTTTGTGGCTAATGTTACCTGAACAGGAAATTAAAAATCACGCCCATACTAACCCCCACAACCAGTTTATCTTTATCACCTCTCCCCACCCGATGCTGCTGTGGTTAACAGTACTTTACAATCGGGAGCTAGACCCTAAGTGGTTGCCCTGTTACCTAGATATGCAAAATTCTCAGAATCTCCAGATGGTATCAGCATTAGCAGCAAATAAATCTTACCCTTTGATTCTCTTCACTCTCGAACCATCCCATAAATGTATTAACGTTATTAGGAGTAGCATTTCTCCACTACAATGCCAAAAGTTGACGACTTGGCTTCAACAAAGTCAGCAACTACCATCTTCTTCTCGACCTCAAGTCAGCAAAAAGCTGTTAAAGCAACAGTATAAGTTAATGCAATCTCAGATATTGCAAAAGATAGAATCGAAAACCAAGGTTGTCGGATAATTCGTCAGTGTACAGCATCAAGCCTAAACCATTTTCTAGGTCGTTTTAGACGTGCTAATCATTTATCTGAATGGAACAAGGGATTAGAGCTTTACTAGTATGTTAATTCTGTGTATTTTTGGAGGGATTGTCCAGAAAATTATTGGTGTTACCGTAGTTTATACCGAAAACATCTGTTTCAGGGACTTTCTCATAAAAATAGGGCGACACATTTTGTGCATGAAGTCTTATGGGATAAGGGATTCAGAATTAACACACTAGAGCTTTACCCAGGGTTGTAATAGTACGAAAATACTGATACAATTAAGGATTGTTAGCTTCTCTATCATTTCCTACTGTAGGAATCTGACTTGAATTTTGCAACCCTATTGAGACTGAAATCCTAACTTGATAGGTCTTTTACTTTTAATAATTCTCAGTAATCAAACCGGAGTCTTATAGGAATTAATCAAAGTCAATATAACTGAGTATATGATCCAAGAAGTACAGATGATTTGAGGTGATTATTCTTTTAGCAAAGAGACTTATTCAAAAATATAAAATATGAGCTTATATTATTATGATGGTAGCGACAGAACAACTGAAAAAGCTTTTCCAAGCTTTTCGCAATCGCAATGATGCAGCCTTCTATCAGGCGGCAGAAGCGTTAATAGCTGAAGAACTGGCAGCTAACCATCATTCTTTTGCTACCGATTTAAAAAAGGCTCTGGGTCCATATAGAGAATTGACTAAAAACTCTAGTAATTCATTTACACTACTTCCCAAAGATAGGCGTAATGGTGAAGAACTCATTACTCTTCATGAAAGTTCAGTGGATACAACAAAAATTATTTTAAGTCAAGAGACTCAGGTAAAAATACAACGAGTATTAGACGAACATCGCAAGCGCAAACTGCTGGCTAGATATGGTTATACACCAAAAACCAAACTTTTATTTTGGGGTTCTCCTGGGTGTGGAAAGACTTTTACAGCCAATTATTTAGCTTATGAGCTTGGTTTACCTGTAGGAGTGCTACAACTGAGTGCTGTGATTTCTAGTTTCGTAGGTGATACAGCATCTCACCTTCAGCGTGTTTTTAACCTTGCAAACAATACACCTATGGTTTTGTTGTTAGATGAGGTTGACGCAGTTGGTAAAAATCGTGATGATCCAAACGACGTAGGTGAGCTAAAACGGGTAGTAAATAGTCTATTGCAGGCTATGGATACATTTCGGTCTAGTGAAAGTGTTATTATTGCTGCTAGTAACCATCAGTACCTCCTTGATCCTGCACTTTGGCGACGCTTTGATGACATTATTCACTTTTCTATACCAGATAAAACAGAACGAGAATTATATTTGAAAACGCTCCTTAATGGAGTTAATTTTGATGGTTCACTTGCAAATTTATCAAAAAATATGAGTTCGTTTTCATATGCTGAAATTAAAACTGTAACAGTTGAAGGTATTAAGACTATGATTCTTGAAGGTAGAGACAGTCTACAAAGTAGTGACATATTGGAACAAATCAGAGCTTATAAAAAGGCTACAAGTGCTGCGAAGTCTAAACTTGAGGTAGTAGTTAATGAATAATGATTTTCCTATTTTTTCTTTGGGTCAACCTGAAATAGTTAAACGTCGTTCTGAAAAAAGTCGTCGTCTTCCCACTCTACCTCCAGAAGTATTAGCGCGTCGTCAAGAAATAGCTTACATTTTAAAAAATCAAATTGAGCCTTTGGCAAACTTGCTTAGAGAAATGCCAGATGAAGAGCGAAAGTCAGTTTTTGTAAAAATTAAGCATCAAAGACCTGTTAAACTTATTGGATTAAAGCCTGTCGCAGAGCCAACAGAAAACTTAACTTTAGCAATAATTCCCGAAATAGATAAGCTTGATAATTTACTAAAAAAAGTTGAAGATTTTGGTACAGGAGAATTGAATAAAGGTCAAGCTCCTAACGAATACTTGGCTGCTATTAATCAAATACAGCAAGGAGAACCTAAAGACCGTTTATGCCAAGTATTTTTCGAGCAATATGATGAATTAATCCAGCAAGAATGGATTATTTGTGAAATAGAAATGATGTCTTTACAAAAAGGTAAAAATCAACAAAGAGATGAACTTCAAGAAATTCGTTCTGAGTTAGAAAGATTGCTTAGACAATCTCCTAATTATGGCAATATTTTTGAACATGAAGAGATAAAAGGAACTTGCCGTGCTGTTATTCGGTGTGATGGAAGAATATTTCAACAATTAGTAGAAGATGAAAAATGGCAAACAAAAATATTTTGGTTTGATGCTCGTCCAGAGTTCGAGACTTTTATTCAAACTTATCACAATTTCAATATTCAAAGCTTAGGACAATTTATCAGTCCACCAGACAATGCTCCAATTGTCTGTATTGTTGATTCAGGTGTTACTCCTGGCAATCCATTTCTCCAGCCAATAGTACGAGAGAATCTTCTTCACTCATTCTTAAATTCTGCTCCTGACAATCCTTATGATGAACATGGACATGGTTCTGGAGTGGCATCTTTAGCTTCTTATTATGCTCTAAATGGTTATCCTGGATCTGATAATGAAGGAAAAGTTTGGATTGCAAGTGCTAGGGTTCTTGATCGTGACAATTTACTAGAAGATGAACGCCTTTTTTCAAAAATACTAATTGAAGTTGTAGAAACATTTGTTCCATTAGGAGTAAGAATATTTAATCTATCAGTTGGTATAATTAATAGAAAATGGAATGCAGAAGCTAAAAGAACAGTTCCTCGGCGGTCTTGGATAGCGAGAACTATTGATAGACTTTCCAGGGAAAAAGATATAGTTTTCGTTATTAGTGCAGGAAATATTTTTACAAATGAAATCCGATATTACTGGCAAGATGGAATAACTTACCCAAAATACTTTGTTGATGAAGAAGCAAGTATTCTTGATCCTGCTCAATCTGCTTTATCACTCACAGTTGGCTCTTTAGCTGCTACAACTTTAGCCGCAGGTAATGTAGCAACTGCAATGGCAATTGCTGAACAAAGACAACCATCTCCTTTTACTCGTTGCGGTCCAGGAATTGGTAAAGAGATAAAACCTGAACTTGTTGAACTAGGTGGTAACTATTTGATTGATGAAAATAATTTTATTCGTACCAATTTAGGTACTAATATAGTGATGGCAAGTAATCAAATTACTCCAGCAATAGCTCACAATTCAGGAACTAGCTTTGCTACTCCTCGTGTAGTTCATAAATTAGCACAAATATTCAGTGATCTCCAAGCTCTTGGTTTAGACTACATCTCTGCACCACTGCTTAAAGCATTTATAGTAAATTCTGCATCATATTCTGAAGATCCAAATTTTGAGCATTTCCGTAGCGAAATGGATAGTATTCAGTCTAAACACTGGCTAAATATTGTTGGTTATGGTATGCCAGATCATTATCGAGCTACCTATTGTGACCCATATTCAGCTATTCTTTTTTTTCAAGGAGAAATAATTCCTAACAATGTTGCTTACTTTGATATTCCTGTACCTGCTTGCTTGGCAGAAGCAGACAAAGGTACTAAGCGTTTGACAGTGACTGTAGTTCATGCTCCTGAAGTACAACGTTGGGGATTAGAAAGATATTTAGGAACAACATTAAAGTGGCGTATGTTTAGGGGAGATGTGGAGCGTGAAGATATTCGGAACGCAATGTCTCTAGAAGATGATCAAGATAACAATGAAGGTGATTTAGCTAAACCTAAAGAGCTAAGTTTTAACATCGGCTTAACTCTACGTTCTAGAGGCACAGTGCAACATGATATTTTTGAGTGGAAGATTCATCGTCAAGAACACAGTAATAATTTTTACACGCTGGCTATAGCGGCATACGAAAAGTGGGGTCGAGAAAATCCTAGTCCTGTTTCTTATGCAGTGGTTGTTCGTTTAGAAGACACAACTCAATCAGCCCTAGTATATGCTGAAGTGCAAAATATTCTAGCTTCTATAGAAGCTCAAACCCAGGGCAGGTCTTAAGAATCTAAATTGAAATAAATAATTAGGAAAGCCCTGCTTGTTTCACATAATTAATAACTTGATTTAGCCATTCTATACTTTCTGTAAAGTAAACATAAACTAACAATCTTTTGCAACATTGCTAAAACTGTTGAGATTATCCCTGAATTGTTAATGCACAGCGATCGCACCAGAGAGAAATAGCAGACCCTGACAAAGTGCCTCTAGTGACGCTTGCTTGTCAAACTCCGCAGTTTCAGGGGTTGTTGTGGCTATCTGTCCTAGTTAAGTGGATAATCATGCAGAAGTATACCAAACACTCTGATGACAGAAATTAGTCACTGTACAAAAAATATGGACGGTATTGGATTCGAACCAACGACCCCATCGATGTCAACGATGTACTCTAACCAACTGAGCTAACCGTCCTTAACTAAGCCTTATCCAAGGTAGCATATATACTTTTAAAACACAAGAGAAAAATGTAAATAAGCAAAAACTCCGTATCATCAGGGAGATTCCACGAAGTTACCAAAAATTAAATTAAATTTACCGCTTCTCAACTAGACAGAAATCGTCACACCTGCACTCTCATTTCCTAACCTATCTACCGCAGATACGGCATAGGTTCCGGGTGGGACAGTGGCGAAATTAGTACCAGTAGATAAAATTCTTTGAATTATCCAACTATCACCACTTTGACGATATAGCACCCAAGAACGCACGGGTTGGTTATCGCTGGCTTCCCAATTGAGTTTACCATTGACGAATTTTAGTTCTTTGGGGGGAGGTGGTGCTATTGCATTTTGCCATGACATAGTGGGGACTATTGCTGGTTTGGAATAATAAGAACTTTGAAATTGATCAGCGATACCTTGGCGATTTTCAGAGATAGAACTCATGCTGAAAAAGATATTGCCTAGTGAAAGCTTACTTGCTAAATTGCGAGAAATCTGAATCTGCTTTTCAATTTCTGTATTTTTCCAAGCTTTACCGTCCAATTGTCCGATATTGTTGCCAGTGTAAATGTGTCGTTGTTTGGTATTAGTTTCTGTCCACCAGTTGAGTAATTCTTGATAACTCTGTTTTGTTTGGTCAGTACGCCAATAAAGTTGAGGCGCAATATAATCTATCCAACCTTGCTGTAACCATTTTTTAGAATCGGCATACAGGACACCATAAGCATCTAAGCCAACAATACCTGCTGGTTGTCCAGGGCGATAAATACCAAAGGGACTAATCCCAAATTTAACGTGAGATTTGGTTTTTTTAATTCCTTGGGATAGACGTAATACCATTTGATTGACGTTTTCTCGCCGCCAATCTTCTAGGTTAAGTGTCCCACCGCTTGATTTATAGGCTGCGTAGGTTTTGTTATCGGGGAAAGTTTGACCGGATATGGGATAGGGATAAAAATAGTCATCTAGATGAATACCATCTAAGTCGTAGCGGCTGACAACATCAATAATGACATTGTAGGCTCTATCTTGAACGATTTTCGCGCCGGGGTCCATCCATAATTGATTTCCCCATTGATAAACGACTTCGGGGTTAGTTATGGCTATGTGGGGATGGACATTAGACCCGCTTTTGGTGGTGGTTTTAGCGCGGTAGGGGTTGAACCAAGCATGAAGTTCAATATTGCGTTTATGACATTCTGCGATCGCATATTCCAATGGATCATAAAATGGTTCTGGTGCTTTTCCCTGAGTTCCCGTAATCCATGCACTCCAAGGTTCTAACCCAGAAGCATATAAAGCATCTCCCTCTGGTCTTACCTGCAAAACTAGGGCATTAAAATTGAGAGATTGTAGCTTTTTGATAATTCCCAGTAATTCGGCTTTTTGCTGGTCTACAGAAAGTCCGGTTTTGGAAGGCCAATCACTATTCCATACAGTTGTTACCCAAGCACCCCGGAACTCGCGGCTATGACTGACTTTAACTGCATTTGCAGGGGGAGGCGTGGGGACAAAATCAGCGGGAACTGTCACAATATAATCTGAAGCAATTTTTTCGGCTTTCCCCTGATATACCAAAGCTTGATAGACCATGACCGCAACATCTGCACGAGTTGCAGCTATTTTAGGGTTAAGTAATTTGATATTGGGATAACTAGCCACCCAACCGACACGAGATGCGATCGCAATTTGATTTATACCATAGTTAGGAATAGCAGCTGCATCTTGATAGATTTGTGGTAATCCATTCACCAGGTCAGGCTCTACCTTAGCAGCAATTTCCAACCCATTCACCATAGCCACCAAAACATCACCCCTAGAAATCCTTTCATTCAGACCAAAACGCCTATTGGGATACCCCACCAAAAAACCCGTTTCATATACCTTCTTAATAGCATTGATAGCCCAGTGATTTTCAGGAACATCCACAAAAGGCACATAATCCCGTTTAACCGATTGAGTAAATACCGCCCCAATAATCGCCGCAAACTCAGCACGAGTCACAGAATTATCTGGACGAAAAGTCCCATTAGGATAGCCATTTAAAATCCGACGTTGCGCCAAAGCCTCAATAAACGGACGCGCCCAATGATTTTGGATATCTGGAAATGTTGCAGAAGTAGATACCATTTTTCCCTACAGATAGATTAACATCCACTGTTAATTTAGCAACATGAAGGCAATCATGCAGTAATGCGTTACTCCAAGAGAAAAACTGACAAAAAACTCTCTGCGTACCTCCGCGCCAACCTCAGCGTACCTCTGCGTTTTACAAACCCATCACCTGACGATAATGAGTCTCCATTTCTGCTACACTCTTAGACAAGCGAGTTTTTTCCCATTGACTACGGTTAAATAATTCTTGCCGCAACTCATCAACATTAATAGTGGTGAATTTACCATCAGCAATAATTTGCTGACCATTCACCCAAGCACTATCAACAACATTACTAGGACGACCTAAAACTAATAGCCCAATTGGATCAGTCCGAGGAAGTAAGGATAAATTCTTTAAATCATAAAGAACAAAATCAGCTATTTTCCCAACAGTTAAAGAACCCAATTTATCATCTCTATTCAATCCTTTTGCACCACCTAAAGAGGCCATTTCTACAGCTTCACGGGGTGTAATCCAGTGTTGATAATCTATATCGGTAACATTATGCAAAATAGAACCAATTTTAATAGCTTCTAACAAATCCTGAGAATCATTACTAGAAGCACCATCACAACCAAAACTTATATTTACCCCAGCTTGACGATATTTTAAAATCGGCGCAATACCACTACCTAAACGCAGATTACTTAAAGGATTGTGAACAACTGTAGCTTGAGTTGCGGCAAGAATATTAATATCAGCATCCGTTAACCAAACACAATGAGCTAGAGTTGTCAGATGACTCAAATAGCCAATACGTTGTAAATGTTCAACCGCACTACAACCATGTTTTTCTTGAGCAAGTTTTTCCTGAGCTTTAGTTTCTAGTAAATGCGAGTGACGACAAATATTGTAACGATTACTTAACTGAATACATCCCATAAATAAAGCATCACTGCACAATTGTATCCCTGTCGGTGCAACTAAAATATTTATTCCTTCTTCTGGACGATGAAACAGTCTCACTGCGTCTTCAATAATTGCCAAAGTTTCCGCAGTAGAACGAAAATAAGGTTCATGAGTTTGGTTTGAATTCCCTGAAGGTATTCCAGCACTAAGAGATTCATCTTGAATCAAAGGCGCAATAAAAGCCCGAATTCCTACTTCTTGGTAAGCACGAACTGCTGTAGTGATAGTTTCTAACTCTTGACCAGGAATTAACACCAAATGATCTACAACACTCGTTCCCCCAGAAAATAAAGTTTCTACAGCGGTTCCCAAGGCGCTGAGATAAACCTGTTCCGTATCTAAAGGAGCAAACTCATATAAATGTGCTAACCATAACTCTAACGGTAAAGGTGGAATTACCCCCCGTTGCCACATTTCGGAAGAATGGGTATGGGCATTAAAAAAACCAGACAGTAACAGTTTATTTTCACCGTTAATTCTTGTACCAATCACATCTAAATTGGAGTCAATAGCGGTGATAATACCATTGACTACTTGCACATCTATAGTTGCGTACCCATCTGCAACAGCAATTACAGCATTTTTAATCGTAAAGTTCATGATTTTAACCTTGATTAACTAATTTAACTATCACAGGACTTACGCAAAACCTACCTCAAATACTGTCATTGCGACGTAAGGAAGCAATCTCAAACCCCAATGTTTCGTTAAAATGCGTAAGTCTTATATCAAACAGATTTCAAGTTACAAAGGAAAAAACAATATTGAGATATAGACATTTATGAATCTACCAATGCGGACATTAGGCGTTGCACCAAATGCTTGGAGGGTGAATCAGACTTTTGCAGATATTACTCGTCCTCAAAAAAAACCACAACCCGTCACCTTATCAACAGAAACCAAAACCTTGCGCCTTGACTTGGCAAAAGCTGCCATTATTGTCATTGATATGCAAAATGATTTCTGTCATCCTGATGGTTGGTTAGCGCATATTGGTGTAGATGTCACCCCTGCACGTCAACCCATTCAACCATTACAAAAATTATTACCAGAATTACGCGCTGCCGACATACCTGTAATTTGGCTAAACTGGGGAAATCGCCCTGATTTACTGAATATAAGTTCTGCTTTACTACACGTCTATAATCCCACAGGTGACGGTATAGGATTGGGTGATCCACTCCCCAGCAATGGTGCTAAAGTACTTTTAGAAGGTAGTTGGGCAGCAGCCGTATTAGAAGAACTAGAACAGCAACCAGATGATATTTGTGTTAATAAATATCGCATGAGTGGTTTTTGGGATACGCCTTTAGATAGTATTCTGCGAAACTTGGGAATAACGACAATATTTTTTACTGGTGTCAACGCTGATCAATGTGTATTAACAACTCTGTGTGATGCCAACTTTTTAGGATATGACTGCATTCTAATCCAAGATTGCACTGCTACAACATCACCTGAATATTGCTGGCTGGCTACCTTGTACAACATTAAACAATGCTTTGGTTTTGTAACAGATTCCTCCGCAATTGTGACAGCGATAAATAATTTGTAATTACCCATTACCCATTACCCATCTCCAAATATTATGTATACTACTAGTTGTGTAATTCCAGTTATCAAATCTCCCAAAGATTATCAAACATACCGTATTAACCCCAATGAATCTAATCGATTAGCAATTATTTTTGATTCGGCAATTGCTAATGCTTCCTTAACTTGTTGTGTAGAAATCTTTGATGTGGGTGGACAAACACCACCAAATCGTCATCAATGGGCGTTAGAAATGTTTTTTATCCTCAAAGGAGAAGGAATCGCCATTTGTGATGGCAAAAGTGTACCTATTAAAGCTGGAGATAGTTTATTAGTACCGCCTACAGGTACTCATTTAATTAAAAATACAGGTGATACTCGTCTTTATACACTGACAATCATGGTTCCAAATGAAGACTTTTCTGAACTAATTCGCAGTGGTATACCTGTAGAATTAGATGCGGAAGATATGGCTGTTTTAGGAAGATTAGATCCTTTTAAATTGGTCTAAAGTTGGGAGTTTCTTAGACATCAACCAAATTTAAATAGGTTTTTGGTTTATATGCCTAACGGCACGCTCTGCATTTTTTAGTAAGGATTCAGGATACAGAATATTTGATATAGCAGGGAACAGAAGAGAAAAATATTCTTCTTCCTCCTGACTCCTGACTCCTGACTCCTGACTCCTGACTCCTGACTCCTGACTCCTGAATTCTTACATTTTTTAGAACCCTTATAGAGACTTTCCATGAGTAGGGATTCTCGTCTCTATAATCTTTTTCACTCCTATGTCTATTAGTCATAAACGCGAAAGGGTGGAAAATTTATTTTAGTATTTCTGTTTAGCACTGGTGAAACAAAGTTTCTAAGTAGATACGTGCAGCGCTGCGATCAGTATCTCCATTTTGGAGTAAAAATAATGATAATGCTGCTGTCAATATTCGGTTTTGATCCCAATCAGGATGGGTTTCTAAGTAGTTGTTTAGGGAGTCATGGAGTGTTTCGGGAATTTCTGTAAAGAGATTAACTGTTGCGTTCATTAAATATTTTCCTTGTATAAGGTTTATCAAGAGATTTTGCTTGCAGTGAAAGTTTTATCCAATTCTTCACCAGATAGATCATTTGTACTAAGAATTTCAGGTAAATTTACAAAGTTGATGCTAATAGTGGAACAGACTAAAAATGCAAGCCGAATCATTGTGCGCTAAGAGGGGGTAGGTTTGTCAATGCTGCGAAATGTTAAAAAGTAGCAGGGGGAAAATAACTATTGACGGAATAATGAGGAGTAGAGCCTAATTTTTGTTACAAAAATCAATAAAATCTCAGTTGCCGACTTTTTTGGTGCTGAAAGGATAAAATCCCCAGTAACTTAGCAAGAGCCTATCATCTCGTTAAACATCTGTGGAAAACAGGTAAAGCTCCTGTGGAAACTCTGTGGAATGAAAGAGGATAATAGGAGTTAATGATAAGAATTACAAAAATATCAAGATTTGGTAACAATTGATCTCTAGACAGTAACCTATATAATTTCCTTTACAATCAATAATGGTAAATTTATCAGTGCGTAAATTTTGGTATAAAAAATCTTAATAATAGTTAATGTACATCTTTGATACAAGTAGTATTTAATATAACTGTGCGTAAGTTTTAGTATAAAAGATCCTCATAATAGTTAATGTATATGTTTGATACAAATAGTATTTAATAATAACTAACAGTTACTAGAAAAAGAATTTTAGTTCTCAGTGTTTGCACTGTCCAGAATTGAAGTGATCTTCAGCATCAATTTTCTGAAGAAAACCATCAACATACTTTTTTTAGTCCAAAGATTTCACCTTCAGACTCCCTAGATTTTATTATTTTAGGGAAGGAACCCTGTAGGGATAAAACCTTTGATATCCAACTCATACTCGCTTTGATAGGCAAGATTAGGGTCATCATAGCTCTTAATCTGAAATTTTCGGGAAAAATTTAATTGTGAGGAGTGATGATGAAAGTAAATTCAATAAATTTTGGTAGAGTAGGATTACTATGCTTACTCTCTGGATTGTCGCCTTTACAGGCAATAGGTGCTGACAGCCCACCACAGGATTCACCTAGTGTCAATCAACAGAAACAAAATACTGATTTATCCAGCAATACTGTATCAATACACGACTCTACTACGCTCTGTAACGAACAATCATCAAAAGGAGTCGAATCTTCCTCCTTAAACTTGCTGCTTCTGCCCTCTATCTCCTGTCTCCAGTCTTCTGCAACTACATCATCATCTTTATCTGTTGCATCAAACGAGATCGAACAAGTTACATCTGTATCCCAACTTTCAGACGTACAGCCGACAGATTGGGCTTTTGGCGCATTACAATCTTTAGTCGAGCGATATGGTTGCATTGCAGGTTATCCCAACGGTACATTCCGGGGTAATCGTGCTATGACTCGTTATGAATTTGCAGCTGGTTTAAATGCTTGTTTAGATAGAGTGAATGAATTAATTGCCACTGCTACAGCAGACGCAGTAACAAAACAAGATTTAGCGACTATCCAAAAACTGCAAGAAGAATTTTCAGTCGAACTGGCAACACTTAGAGGTAGAGTTGATGCCTTAGAAACTCGGACAGCGGAACTAGAGGCTAATAGATTTTCCACAACAACTAAATTGAGTGGTGAAGCTATTATTGCGGCTATTGGTGCTACAGGAGGCGCTCCTGGCAAAGATAACCCTAATATCATCCTCACGAATAGAGTCCGCTTAAACCTTACTACCAGCTTTACAGGTAAGGACTTACTCATTACCGGGTTACAAGCTCATAATTTCCAGGGTGGTGTATTTAGTGCTGGTAGTCTCCAGGATAGTTTGGGATTATCATCAGCCCTGAGTTCTAGTAGTGCGAGAACTAGCTTTGAACCCCAATTTCCCGGTCTTGACGTAAAAACTTTAAGTTCCGTTGGTGCTAACTCACTAGAACTCTATAAACTGCTGTACATTTTCCCAGTAGCTGAGAAATTAACCTTATTTGCGGGGACTGCGGCAGAAGTTTCTGATGCTTTTCCTGCTATTACTCCCTTTTATGGAGAGGGACAAGAATCTATTTCCCGTTTTGGTAATTTAAATCCTGTTCTCCGCGTTTCTGGTGGTACTTCCGGCTCTGGTTTAGCATCTGCGGCAGGTTTTATTTATAGTTTTTCCCCACAGCTTGATTTAAGAGCTTTATATGGTAGTGTGAATGCCAATCTTCCTCAAGAAGCTGCTGCGGAGGCACTACCAGGGGTATCTGCAACGCCTTTGGGTGCGGGTTTATTTAGTGGTAGTAGCGTAATTTCTACGCAATTGACTTTTAAACCCACCAAATCTATAGATATGGGATTAAACTACGCCCATAGTTATCACGATATCAATATTTTAGGTACAGGTTTAATTAGTAATGACATTGGTGCTTTACCTGGTGTCTCTCTAGGAACACCTGTAAGTATGAACTCTGTTGGTGGGACTTTAACCTGGCGATTTTCACCAAAAGTGGCTTTATCTGGCTACGGTGCAGCAATGTTTGTAGATTCTCCTGTTGTTGATGCTTCCACAACTTTTACAAGTTGGATGGTTGGTTTGCATTTTAATGATTTGCTCAAACAAGGCAATAATGCAGGTTTGCTTTTTGGACAACCTCTTTATAGCAGTGAGTCAGTTCCACAAGCAACCAGAGCAACTCCTTACCATTTAGAAGGTTATTACCGTTTTCGCGTCAATGATCATGTGAGTATTACCCCTGGTGCGTTTGTCCTGTTTAACCCTGAAGGAAACAGCAGCAATGAGACTACAACAGTAGGGCTAATCCGTACTACCTTTACTTTTTAGGTGACAGGTGATAGGGAATAGAAAGTTATTCTTCTCTACCTGTTCCCTTGCTTACTTCCTGCGTTCTTGCAATTTGCGATAAACGGCTTTTAAATCAACTCGATGATGTGCGATCGCTACCAGGGTATGATAAAACAGATCCGCAACTTCACCTGCGATCGCATCCGCATCATCATCTTTACAGGCCATCACGACTTCAGCGCTTTCTTCACCAATCTTCTTCAAAATTTTGTTATCACCACCAGCCAATAACTTACAGGTATAAGAGCTTTCATTGGGGTGGTCACGGCGATCGCATATTACATCAAATAGTTGCGATAACATATCCCCCGGTGGTGGGATAACTTTCCCATCAACCTGGTGAAAACAACTGCGTTCCCCAGTATGACAAGCAATATCTCCCAACTGCTCCACCCCAATCAATAGAGCATCACTATCACAGTCATAACGAATAGTTTGTACCTTCTGAATATGTCCAGAAGTAGCTCCCTTGTGCCAAAACTCCTGACGGGAACGACTCCAAAACCAAGTTTCTCCGGTTTCCAAAGTCTTTTGTAACGAATCCCGATTCATCCAGGCCATCATCAACACAGTACCATCCAGATAATCTTGGACAATTGCCGCCACTAAACCCTTGTCATCGTAGCGAATTTTTTCCACAGGGATAGCAGATTGGAGCGATAGCAGTTCGGGAGAAGACATACCAGCTAATTTACTTTAAATTTAACAACGATTGATGCATTCACGATACCATTCCCAATAGAGCAACTAGCATCTTTTTCATAAAGATCCTGATTAAGTCTCAGATCGTCGATTCCGCATATCTAGATGTGTATTAAAATTATTGTTATTTTTTTGGTTCAGGCAATCCCATCAGAATAGAAATTTTCTGCAAATTTTGACCCTATCCTAAGATAGAAAAGCTCTTTTTATTCCCCATTTTTGGGAGGAAACCTTGGTAAACACCACAATTAAAACGACAAAATCACAAGAAATCTTTGCTGCTGCTCAAAACCTGATGCCAGGAGGAGTAAGTTCACCAGTTCGCGCTTTCAAATCTGTTGGTGGACAACCCATAGTTTTTGATCGCGTTAACGGAGCCTACATTTGGGATGTAGATGGTAACAAATACATTGACTATGTTGGCAGTTGGGGCCCCGCCATTTGTGGTCATGCCCACCCAGAAGTCATCACAGCACTGCACACAGCCTTGGAAAAAGGTACAAGCTTTGGCGCACCCTGTGTACTAGAAAATGTTTTAGCAGAAATGGTGATAGATGCAGTTAAAAGCATCGAAATGGTCAGATTTGTCAATTCTGGCACTGAAGCTTGTATGGCCGTCCTCCGGTTAATGCGAGCCTTCACCAAACGGGATAAAATCATCAAGTTTGAAGGTTGCTATCACGGACACGCTGATATGTTCCTGGTTAAAGCAGGTTCTGGTGTCGCCACACTTGGCTTACCCGATTCACCAGGAGTTCCCAAAGCTGCAACTAGTGATACATTAACAGCCCCTTATAATGATTTGGAAGCTGTCAAAGCCTTATTTGAGGAAAACCCCAACCAGATAGCTGGAGTAATTCTCGAACCAGTAGTTGGTAATGCCGGCTTTATTACTCCCGACGCTGGCTTCTTAGAAGGATTGCGGGAGCTTACCCACGAGTATGGAGCCTTACTAGTCTTTGACGAAGTGATGACTGGTTTCCGTATAGCCTATGGTGGCGCTCAAGAAAAATTTGGCATCACTCCAGATTTGACAACACTCGGTAAAATTATCGGTGGTGGCTTGCCAGTGGGTGCTTATGGTGGTCGCCGCGATATCATGTCTATGGTTGCACCTGCTGGCCCTGTATATCAAGCTGGGACTCTTTCTGGTAATCCCCTAGCAATGACGGCTGGAATCAAAACACTAGAATTACTGCAAAAACCAGGTACTTATGATTCTCTAGAACAGATGACTCAGAAGTTAACCAATGGATTGCTTAAAATCGCTCAAGAAACGGGTCATGCCGTCTGCGGTGGTAATATCAGTGCCATGTTTGGTCTATTTTTCACCGCTGGGCCAGTCCATAATTATGAGGATGCGAAAAAAGCAGATACAGCCAAGTTCGGACGTTTCCATCGTGGAATGTTAGAGCATGGCATTTACCTAGCACCATCTCAGTTTGAAGCTGGGTTCACTTCTTTAGCTCATACAAATGAAGATATTGAGCAGACGTTAGCCGCTGCCAGAGATGTGATGTCTAGCCTGTAAAAGGCAACAGGGAACTCTTGACAGGGAATGAGTTTTCTTTCCTGTTAAGAGTTCCCTAACCCCACGCCGCAGCACTCAGCACTACTTAACAGCCACATCCATTATGACCACAGCCTTTGATGGTTTGATGACCCTCAGCGCAGCCATCAGAACAATAGTATTTGCTGTCTTTGAGAATAGCGCTTTCTAATGAAACAACGCACAAGCAGCTTGGACAGGCGCATTTCATTTGGTTTACGGTTGTCATAATAATTTCTCCATTTTATTGTTGGAAATAATAATATAACATATGAACAGTAATTCATATATCATCGAGAAATTCAAACTAAAATTTAAGGCCGACTGTATACGGAAATAATTATGATACTAGTTACACATTAATTTTGTATAATGAATAATTTAGTTTTTCGGTATTTTTACATAAAAATATTATTCCTATAGCTTAATTTTAGTGAGATAATAGTTTAGGAGAAAAAAATTAGTTTTAGTTCATAGTTTATTTTAAACCTTGTCCATGTTGAAACCTAGAGTTTTTAAAGAAAGTATATTATTCGGTTGTGGGTTAAGTTATGGGCTTTACCCTGCTTCCAGAAAACTATGGCTTTCAAAGTAGATGCTGTTTAAGTACTTTACTATAGCTTTAATTAGCATCATGTATAAATTTAAGAACTCTTTAAACACTAGTTTTCAGCAGAAATCACCTGACAAAATTGCAATTTACTCTCAATAATAGAATCAGAGTCTAATTTTCTACATCACTTCGTTGTGCAGCGAGTTAAAAGTGCATGAGCTACTGCTTCAATCCTACCTGTTCCCATCCTAAAAATGTGGCATCTAGTCCAAGATGCCAATCTTGTGACTCGCCACTCACGTTGCGTGGGAAATGTGGACAATATCGAGTGTATAAACCTTTAGGACAGGGAGGTTTCGGAGCCACATTTTTAGCTAGAAATGAAGCCTTGCCAGGAGAACCAAGTTGTGTAATTAAGCAACTGCGTCCTTCAGGAACAGCTCCACATATATTGCAAATGGCCAGAGAACTGTTTGAGAGGGAAGCCAGAACTTTGGGTCAAATTGGCAATCATCCGCAAATACCACGGCTATTGGACTATTTTGAAGAGGAAAAACAATTTTATTTAGTTCAGGAATATATCAGTGGTGCTACTCTCCAACAGGAAGTAAGAAAAACTGGACTCTATAGCGAAGCCGGAGTCAAACAGTTCTTGAGTGAGATTTTGCCATTGCTGCAATACATCCATGAGCTAAAGGTGATTCACCGTGATATCAAGCCAGCTAACTTAATTCGCCGCTCTCAAGATGCCAGACTAGTACTGATTGATTTTGGGGCTGTCAAAAACCAAGTCACCCAAGTGGCTGCCGAGCAATCGGGACAGACAGCATTAACAGCTTATGCAATTGGTACTCCTGGTTTTGCCCCTCCAGAGCAAATGGCTATGCGTCCGGTTTACTCTAGTGATATCTACGCTCTAGGTGTGACGTGCATTTATCTTCTGACTGCCAAAACGCCTAAAGATTTGCCATACAATCCCACAACGGGTGAAATCATGTGGGAGCAGCTTGTAGATGTGAGTCCACATTTAACAAGTGTGTTGAAAAAAATGTTAGAGGTTTCAGTCCGCAACCGCTACCATTCAGCCCCAGATGTTCTCAGAGCGTTGGAGATAGAGCCATATTTAGATAGTTTAGCAAAGGGTTTAATTGTTCAATCTGATGTTGATCTTAAAGAATCAGGAAACAATAAGTCAGATAGTTCTAGTGCTTTGTCTACTCATCCTGGTTCTAATACTCATGGTATAGCAGAAGTAGCAGCGGCAATTCGTGCTAGGCGAGCTAAGTCATCGGAAACGACTGGATTCCGAACTGGGCGGATTCAACAGAAGAAGTTAATCTCTAAATCTCCTGATATAGTTAACACTGATATTAATAATTCTCAAGCTGGCCGCAAATTAAATTCTCAAACTCTACTCCAGGCATATGTGAAGGGAAGACGAGATTTTGCTTCGTACAACATCAGTATGTTGAGTTTACAAGGTGCTGATTTATCGGGAACTAATTTCCATCACGCTCAATTAAAACAAACTAATCTTCAAGGTGCAAATCTCGAAAATACTGATTTTGGCAGAGCTAGTCTGATGCACGCGAATTTGAGAGATGCTAATCTGACTAAAGCTTACTTAAGTCATGCTGATTTAGAGGGGGCTGATCTCAGAGGTGCTGATCTTAGCTATGCTTACATGAGTCAGGCAAATCTCCGGGGGGCTAATTTATGCGGTGCTAATCTCACTGGTGCTAAAGTTACTGATCAACAAATAGCACTAGCGAAGACGAATTGGTTGACTGTCCGCCCCAATGGGAAACGGGGATTTTTGTGACTTTACTTTTGGGCTGAATTGACAATTAAATGGGTTAAAGCATCAATTCTAGGACTTACGCACTATACAAATTAGACATGATATCAATCAACGATGATTGGTGATTGCAGGCTTTTGAGACAGCAGATTAGTAAGGTGCGTTAGATGTAGAAAATCTGTTAATTGTGCCAAATTATCGAGTCTGACGCACCCTACAAGAGACTACTGGTACTAACTGGAAATTTTTAAACCTTATTAATCAAGTAGTAGAAATTGATTTGACAGATTATTATATTAATAATATCGGTAAAATTCTCGGTATTTTATCTAGTATCGTGATGGAATAGGTATTGTATATGCTTCTGGAGTCAATTGCTGCTGAACAAAGAACGGTTTTATATAACGTTAGCTGGGATACCTTTGAAGCCTTATTGAGAGATACAGGTGAACATAGGAGTTCTCGCTTTGCTTATGACTGCGGTACTTTAGAAATTATGACTCCACTTTTTGAACACGAAAACCCAAAAGGCAATTTTGGTAATTTTATCATTGCTTTAGCTGAAGAATTAGATATTGAATTGAGAAGTGCTGGTTCTACAACATTAAAACGTAAATCTTTTGCAAAGGGAATAGAACCAGATAGTTGCTATTATATCAAAAATGAAACAGCTATGAGAGGCAGGGAAACTTTAAATTTAGAAATAGATCCTCCTCCAGATTTAGCAATTGAAATTGATATTACTAGCAGTTCTGTGAATAAATTTAATATTTATGCGGCTTTAGGTGTGGCTGAATTGTGGAGATATGATGGTGAAGTTTTAAAGTTTTATCAATTGATGGAAAATCAATATATTGAGATTAAGTTTAGTATGGCTTTTTCTCTAGTTTCTGTTGGGGATATAAATAGATTTATCCAGCAAAGTAAAACTATGGGTGAAATTGCTTTGTTAAAATCTTTCCGTGCTTGGTTACGGTATAAGATAGGGTAGTTTATTGTTAATAAATATTTTCTATAATGTAAACATATTAAATAATTTCCTTTCCTTGATCTGAATATTAAGCATTGAGTTGAATTGCCAAATTAGGATTGATTTTGACATATTAATTTAATATAATAGTACAACTAGGATATAAGCAATATATAGGTAAAATATATTCAGTAGGCTTGGGTTGAGGAATAAAACCCAACACCAGCTTCTAAACAGAATCTACTAATTCAAAACGGATTTTCTTACCAACAACTCTAGCAGCCTTATCAATTGTCTCTAAAGTAATAGAAGAATTATCAGGATCTAAAAGTCTATCAACAGATGATCTACTTGTTTTCATTTTCTCAGCCATTGCTGTTTTAGTAATATTTTTCTCAGCCATTGCCTCTTTAATCTGCCAAGCAATCACTCTTTTAATAGCTATTAAATTGATTTCATCTAACATTCCATCTTCTTCTAAAAAATCATCAAAAGAAGAACCAATATACGCATTTTGTATCATATTTATGCCTCCAATGTGTGTTTACGTTTCAAGGCTAATTCCAATTGCTTTTTTGGAGTTTTCTGACTTTTCTTAATGAAGCCATGCAGCAATATCATTTTACCTTCATAAAAACAAAATAATACACGAGCAATTTGATTTTGTGGTAAATTTGTTCTCACTTCAAATAATCCGTCACCCATTGGCCGACAGGTTGGCATTAGGTATTCTGTATACCTTTACTCAACAAATACATACATTAGATTTGATGCTACACCATATCGTACCTTTTTTGGTACACAAAGTCAATAACTATTGATAAATCCCTATTGATTATTGTTACAATGTAATTACATTGTGTACATATATATACTAAAAACGGGTTAAAAGTGTCATTCTGTAGCTTGCTTCCCGTAGGGTACGAAGTGAAGAATCTCCGAGATACTTCCCTGCACTACGTTACGGTCAGTATGACATAAGTCCAAGTTTGACCCGTTTGCAGTATATCAAATGAGTAACCATTATTATTTGCTGCCTCTGCACTAGTAGTCTGTAAACTGGAAAATGACGGGTTTAGTCGTCAGGTGCGTCAGATGTCAAATATTCGTTGATTGTTGATGAATTATCGAGTCTGACACACCCTACAAAACTTTATTATTATTGTTTGTTGCCTCTGCACTAGTTACAATTAAATAGGTTAGAGCATCAATCAAGCGATCGCTCTCCATTGGGATAATATCCTCGCCATATAAGACTTTTTGAGTGATTGCAAAATGTGCTAATGAACCAATTAAGATTCTTGCTGTGGCTTCTGGATCGGGTATTTTCAATTCTGGATGTGATCCTAAATATTTACTGACAGTCTCAATCGCTGGTTTAGCAATAGAACGGATAAAAACTTGCGCTAATTCTGGAAACCGTACAGATTCACCAATTAACACTCTCTCAAACGCCAAATATTCTGGATCTGCCATCATTTGTCCTAAAGCCGTTTTCGCCAAACTCCGTAAAACCAGGTATGGTTCTCCCACTAGGGGATGTTGTCCAAAAATTGACTGAAACCGCTTTCTGGCTAGTCGTTCTATTAAGGCGCTGAATAATCCAACTTTATCTTGAAAGTGGCTATATACCGTCGCTTTGGATACTCCCGCAGCTTCAGCAACCCGATCCATACTTGTACCTGCATAACCTTGTTTTAAGAACTCCCCCATTGCACCTTGGAGAATCTTTTCTACTTTATCTGAATGCGATCGTTCTGTCCCCCCATTTTTTGGGCGTACCATATTTTACTAATATCCTTTTTTGTCAACAATTCTCTATAAAGGGAGATTGCCTAGTTGACTTAACTAGTTCATCTAGCCTACAGTTTAAAACTAAACGGTTTAGTTTTGGGTGCAGATCAAAAATACTTTTTTCAAGTGCAACTTTCTACCTTAATACTCCTCAGTTAAGCAATTTGCATTTTCATGAACAAATTTTGCATCGCTTAAAAGGTATGCTATTGTGCAGAACCCCAAGCTACAAGGTTCATTATCTTCTCACTCTCTGATTTGGTTGCCAATTACTATATCTATAATTGCCTCATTTACTGTTGTAGGTGTTGGTACATTTACTGTGATGCGGTTGAGAGATAAAGCTGAGGATGCAGTCATGCCAGTGATTATCATGCCCGAACTGAAAACAGTGACAGCTTTGGGAAGGATTGAACCACAAGGAAAAGTGATTAAACTCTCAGCGTCTAGTGAAGGTAGTCGGATAGAAAAGTTACTGGTACAAGAGGGCGAGAGGGTAAAAGAAGGACAGATCATTGCTATTTTAGACAATCGCGATCGCTTGCAAGCTGCATTACAGGAAGCAGAGGAAGAAGTCAAAGTAGCTAAAGCTAACTTATCCCGAATTCAAGCTGGGGCAAAACGTGGACAAATTAATACTCAACAAGCCACTATTGCCCGTCTTACAGCAGAAACCCAAGGGAATATGGATACCCAAACTGCTACTATTGCCAGCTTGCAAGCAGAGTTAACCAATGCAAAATCAGAAAACCAACGTTATCAGGAACTATATGCAGAAGGTGCAATTTCAGCCTCTCAACTCGATAGTAAACGCTTAACTCTAGAAACTGCCCAAAAAAGCCTGCAAGCAGCACAGGCAGAGTTAAAGAGTATCCAATTAACAGGCCAGCAACGAATCAAAGAAGCGATCGCTACATTAGATCAAATTGTGGAAGTGCGTCCAGTCGATGTCGTCGCAGCCAAAGCCGAAATTGGTCGTACTCAAGCAGCTGTGAAAAAAGCAGAAGTTGATCTTCAACAAGCTTACGTGCGATCGCCTCAAAATGGACAGATATTTGAAATTCACACCCGTCCTGGAGAATTAATTTCCAATGAGGGCATTGTCGATATTGGGCAAACTAGTCAAATGTATGCAGTTGCCGAAATCTATGAAAGCGATATTAAAAAATTGCATCGAGGGCAAAAAGTAAGAGTATCTGGTGATGTTCTCCCTATGGAATTACAGGGAACGGTAGAACGGATAGGTTTACAAATACAGCGACAAAATGCCATTAATACAGATCCTTCTACCAATATTGACAATAGGGTGATCAAAGTCCATATCCGACTAGATTCAGCTTCCAGTCAGAAAGCTGCTGATTTAACTAATATGCAAGTCAAAGTGGTTATCGAACTTTAGGAAGAAGGAGTCAGGAGTCAGGAGTTCAGGAGTTCAGAAGTTTAGGAATTTAGGAATTTAGGAGTTTCAGAAGTTCAGGAGTTTCAGAAGTTCAGGAGTTTCAGGAGTTTAGGAGTTTAGGAGTTTAGGAGTTTAGGAGTTTCAGGAGTATGGCTAATGCCACGCTTACGCTATCAGGAATCAGAAGAAAGATAAATACTCTCCATCATCCCCACCATTCCCACAATTCCCTCAATGCGAATATTCCAACAATTGCGACGACGGACACCTTTGGGGTGGTTGCAACTAAGTCATGATAAAAGTCGCTTGCTAGTAGCTTTATCAGGTATTGCTTTTGCGGACGTTCTGATGTTTATGCAGCTTGGTTTTCAAACTGCACTTTATGACAGCAATACTAGGTTACATCGCAGTTTGCACGCGGATATTATTTTAACTAGTCCTCAAACCCGTAACCTGCAAAGTATGTCTACCTTTTCTAGAAGGAGACTATACCAAGCAATGGATATACCAGGTGTGCAATCAGCAGAAGCAATTTACCTCAATGTCATCACCTGGAAAAATCCTCAAACTCGGAAAGAAACAGCAGTATTGGGAATTGGCTTTAATCCCAATAGACCAGTTTTTGATTTACCAGAAGTCAATCAACAATTAGCCGCAATTAAATTACCAGACACAGTTTTATTTGATCGGGGTGCAAGGGGAGATTATCAAAAAGCGATCGCACAAATTGATCAAGGTAAAACCGTTAAAACTGAAATCGACGGCAGGACAATTACTGTCGGTGGGTTATTTAAAATCGGTGCTTCTTTTGGTACTGATGGGAGTCTAATTACCAGTGATCAGAACCTCTTGCGGTTAGTACCCAAACGTCCATCAAGTAGTGTCAGTCTTGGTTTGGTGAAAATTAAACCAGGCTATGACTCCCAACAAGTAGCCAAAAACTTGAGACTGTACCTTACAGATGATGTGAGAGTACTAACCCATGCAGAATTTATTGAATTTGAGAACAATTTTTGGAGAACCAACTCACCCATTGGATTTATTTTCAGTTTAGGTGTCTCAATGGGGTTTGTAGTGGGGGTAATTATTGTTTATCAAATCCTCTCTGCCGATGTCAATGCCCATCTACGTGAATATGCCACCTTTAAAGCCATTGGCTATCGAAATTATTACCTGTTAATTGTCATATTTGAAGAAGCATTGATTTTGGCTATTCTAGGTTTCATGCCTGGTTTAGCCGTATCATTGGGACTTTATCAATTAACCAGACAAGCCACAAACTTACCAGTATACATGACGATAATTCGTGGTATGCAGGTTTTATTGCTGACAATTACCATGTGTGCAATTTCTGGTGCGATCGCCACCCGTAAACTCCAAGCTGCTGATCCTGCCGATATGTTTTGAAGTTACTCTTTCAAAACTCTTGTAGAGACGTTGTATGCAACGTCTCTATTTTTGTCACCAGATGTCTAATTTTTTAGATGATTAACTAGCTTTCACATTCACATCCATCAGGTTTTCAATCAAAGCATAAACATCACTGCGGCTGAGTTTTTCCTTGCCACTAGCCAAAGCATCAAGAGTACCATGAGCTAAAGCCAGAGGAATTTGGCAGAATTGTAAAGCCGGTCCAGGAGGAAGGGAGTTAGTATAAGCATCTGCTAATAACAGATTACGACGTGCATATTCTTGGAGATTGTCATTATTCCAACCCGCTGGGAAAAAGTCTACCCCACGGGTTAAATCTTCAGTATTATTACGTAGAATATTCACCGCTTGTAAACCCCGTCCAAACCCAATCGCTTGAGTCCGGTTAGTTTCCGTGCCATCGTACCAAGACCATAAATCTGATAGTAACAAGCCCACCGCACCTGCTACCCCAAATGTATAACGATCTAAATCAGACTCTGTTTCAATTTTCCAGTTGATTTCTGCCCAATCAGCCATTCTATCAGCCATTGCTGCTGTTGCATCCCAAATCCGAGGAGCAATGCTTTCAGGTGCTAGAATTGACCATTCTCTCACCCGGAGACTAACTTCTGCTAAAGAGTTCTCATATCCACTAAATCCTAGAGAGAAAGCATCTACCGCAAAACCATCAACCCCTGCTTGTAAGGTGTGGCTCATATTTCGTAACAGATGTGACTTGGTAGCATTGTCCAATTCAGGATGATCTTCAATTTCATCAATGGCACGCATACACAAGTAGGCTGATGCAACTGCTTCTTGCAACCCTGTCGGTAAAATACTGATTGGGATATAAAAAGTTCGGCTAGTTTCTCTGAGGATTTGCAATGCATCTCCACGTAAATCCATTTGTTCACTCCCCTCTTGATTTTCACACCACATGAATTTCGGTTTTTTCTGATGATAGTGGATTTAGTTTCTACTAAATAATCTGAAAAACTATCTAGTATTTCATCTAAAAATTAATAGTTTATGGTATTGCAATTAACAAAAAGCTCAAATTTCACTAAATTCTAGTCTAGTATATAGGGTTTTGGTAACAATAACCGTCTGTTGTGATCAGTGACCTAAGTAATATGTAGTTTAGCCGTATAAAAAGTCGAATAAAATTATTCCTAACAGGTATAGCAAAACCACCAGCATTGGCAATGCGATTGTAAACGCTTTGTTCTCCATTCTCAATTCAAAGACAATCCAAAATTCCTAAACCTGGTAAACAAAGATGAAAAAATACCGTTTAACATCTTGGCTTAAATCTCTTAAATTTATTTTTCGCCGGACTAATCGAAATTACTTTTACCATCTTTTTGGGCGATCGCTCCCCGTTGTGATTGGTATCATCATTTCCGTTGCGGTTCTGTTGCTGTGGCAGAATCTCTTAATGTATCAGCACACTGAGATCAACAACTTTATTGCTCAAGAAGCAAACACTATTGAAACTGAACTAAGCAGCCGACTTAATACGCGCATTCTCGCCTTAGAAAGGATGGCAAAACGGTGGATAGCCAATGGAGGGACTCTCCGTCCAGTCTGGGAAGTTGATGCTGCCGCTTATTTAAAAGACTTCAACGGATATCAAGCAATTGAGTGGGTTGATGCTACTGCTCATGCTCGTTGGATTGCGCCTGTAAAAGGTAATGAAGCGGTACTCAATCTAGACTTGATGCAGAATGAGGCACGGCGAACTGCATTTTTAACTGCCCGCAATCTTCGACAAATAACCTCAACTCCCACTCTAGAACTGAAACAGGGTGGTAAGGGCTTCCTAGTATTTGTTCCTCTATATGTTGGGGAGCGATTTGATGGCTGCCTGGTAGGAGTTTTTCAGATCACATCACTCCTTAATCGCATTTTGCCAGAAGAAATCATTCATGATTACCAGATGGCAATTTTTGATCAGCATGAACTTATCTACAAACATGGCTCTGTATCTGTAGTAGATTCAACTTGGCTCCAAACATCAACTATTGACCTCTATGGGATTAATTGGCAGGTGCAGATTGCGCCCAGTTTAGCTTTGTTACAGCAAAAGCGATCGCCCCTGCCCACCCTTGTCCTGATTGGAGGTCTGTTCATCGCTTGGACTTTAGCGTTAACTTTGTATTTTGCTCAAGTTGCTATAAGGCGCACTCATGGCATTGAGTGTATTAATCAGGAACTTGATCTGAAAATATCTAGACTTCATCAAACAGAGACGACTTTACAGTCAACCATGACACTCCAGCAAGCCATCCTGGATAGTGCCAACTACACCATTATCTCCACTGACATCAATGGGACGATTTGCACCTTTAATGCAGCGGCTGAAAGATTGTTAGGATATACTGCTGCCGAAGTTATTGGCAAAACCACTCCTGCGATTATTCATGACTCAGATGAAGTAGTACAACGAGCAAAAGAACTATCGCAAGAACTTGATCGTCAAATCGCCCCAGGGTTTGAAGTTTTTGTTACCAAAGCCCGACTTGGGAAAATTGAGGAGCGGGAATGGACATACATTGCTAAAGATGGTTCTCGCTTTCCAGTATTGTTATCGGTGACAGCACTGTATGACCAGACGGGTAAGCTGACAGGATTTCTGGGTATTGGTAGCGATATCAGAAGTCGTAAACAAGCAGAAGAGTCTTTGTTGCAAAGTGAATCAACTCTCCGCAGCTTTTTCAACAGTGGTGCCATGATGATGGGTATTGTCGAGCTACATGATCATGATATTCGCCATCTCTCAGATAATATCACCTCGGCACAGTTTTTTGGTACTACCCCAGAGGCATTAAAGAATCAGTTTGCGACTGATTTGGGAGTAGAGCGATCGCACTTAAACCTCTGGATGGGTCACTACCGGGAGGCAATAGAAACTCAAGCTCCAGTAAAATTTGAGTATCCACACGCGACTCCTCACGGTCAAAAATGGCTAGAAGCGATCGTTTGCCTAATCGCCAGCCGCCCCGGTGAAAAGCCCCGACTTTCATACGTAGTTGAAGATATTACCGATCGCAAACAAGCCGAAGTAGAACTCCGAGAAATGAGTGCTGCTCTAGAAAACGCAGTAGCAGGAATCTCCAGAATTGATGCCCAGGGACGTTACATAGCTGTTAACCGAGTCTATGCTGCCATAACAGGCTATCAACCGGAAGAGATGTTAGGGATGGATTGGCAACGCACAGTTCATACTGACGATATTGAACACATGATAGATGCCTATCATCAAATGCTCAGGGACGGTAGAGTAGAAGCTGAAGCCAGAGGAATTAAAAAAGACGGGACTATTTTTTACAAGCAAGTTGTGATGATATCTATTTACGAAGAGCAGCAATTTGTTGGGCAACACTGCTTCATGAAAGATATTACTGATCGCAAGCTGGCAGAAGAAGCACTGCAACGACAGCTTCGCCAAACCCTCCTGCTCAAACAAATAACTCAGCAAATTCGTCAAAGCCTTGATACCCAAAAAATCTTTGAGACGGCAGCGATTCAAATTGGACAGGCATTTCAAGTAGATCGCTGTTTAATCCACTCTTATTTTAGCAACCCTCCACGAATTCCCCTAGTTGCAGAGTATGTTGTGCCTGGTTACAGTTCCATGCTGGGATTGGAGATTCCGCTTAATGGCAATGTTCATGCGGAAAGAATTATTGCACAAGATGAAGCGATCGCTTCTGTTGATGTGTACGTTGATGATTTACTTCAAGATATGCAGGCTGTTGCTAGGCAGATTGAGCTAAAGTCCATGATAGCAGTCCGCACCTCCTATCAAGAAAACCCCAATGGCATGATCGCAATACAACAGTGTAGCTATTTTCGCCAGTGGACTCAGTCAGAAATTGAATTATTAGAAGCAGTTGCTGCACAATTAGGTATTGCCATTGCCCAGGCAAATTTACTAGAACAAGAAACTCATCAACGAGAAGAACTCACCTTGAAAAATTTCGCCTTAAAGCAAGCCAAACGAGAAGCAGAATCTGCCAATCGTGCCAAAAGCGAATTTTTAGCCATGATGAGTCATGAAATCCGTACACCAATGAATGCCGTAATTGGCATGACTGGATTACTCCTAGATACAGAACTCAACCCCAAACAACAAAACTTTTTAGAGACGATTCGCAATAGCGGTGATGGTCTTCTCAGCATCATTAATGACATCCTTGATTTCTCCAAAATTGAATCCGGTAAGCTGGATTTAGAAATTCATCCCTTGAATTTGAGAAACTGCATCGAAGATGCAATTGACCTTGTGGCAGCGAAAGCAGCCGAAAAAGATATTGAGTTAGGCTATCTGATTACCCCTCAAACGCCTAGAGTCATTCTGGGAGATGTGACCCGTCTGCGTCAAATTATAGTGAACTTACTGAGTAATGCTATTAAGTTTACTAAGGCTGGAGAAGTCATCCTTTCTGTGAAAGCATCTGTAATCAATTCCTCTGTCCCAGAAGCGGCTATTTACGAAATCCAGGTGGCCATAGAAGACACAGGTATTGGTATTCCGGTAGATCGCCTTGATCGCTTGTTTAAGTCCTTTAGCCAAGTTGATACTTCAACTACCCGCCATTATGGGGGTACTGGTTTAGGACTGGCAATCAGCAAGCGTTTGAGTAAGATGATGGGCGGCACAATATGGGTAGAAAGCCAAGGCAACATTGGCGGAACTCCTCCACCCCAATGGCAAGCTAATACAAATCACCGAATCACGTCATCAGGTTCAACATTCTATTTCACAATTATTGCCCAATCTGCGGTTGATTCAGCATCAGCAGAACTAATTGAGCAATTACCAGATCTAGCTGGAAAGCGCCTGTTAATCGTCGATGACAATGCCACCAACCGCCAAATTCTCACCTTGCAAGCTGAAACTTGGGGAATGATCACTCGTGCCGCTAAATCTGGCACTGAAGCATTGAGTTGGCTTGAGCAAGGAGAGACTTTTGACATTGCTATTCTCGATATGCAAATGCCAGAAATGGACGGGCTAATCCTGGCAGAAAAAATTCATCAGCATCATAATAGTCTTCACTTGCCTTTATTAATGCTGACTTCAATAGGTAAACTAGATACTTCTGCTGAGGTAATTAGTACTCATTTTACAAGTTGTCTCAGCAAACCAATCAAGCAATCTCAACTTTACGAAGTGCTGACCTATGCACTAGGGACAAGACCGATCAAGCCTCATCAATATTCCTCAAAGGCTTCTGATACTAAGCTGGCAAAAACATTGCCGTTGCGAATTCTTCTGGCTGAAGACCATTTAGTTAATCAACAGGTAGGACTGCTGATGCTAGAACGTATGGGGTATCGGGCAGACGTTGCTGCCAATGGTCTTGAAGTCCTGCAAGCTTTACATCGTCAACCCTATGATGTGGTCTTAATGGATGTGCAGATGCCAGAAATGGATGGTTTAGAAACTAGCCGCCGTATTGGCCAGGAATGGCTGGGTGACTCACGTCCACGCATTATTGCGATGACGGCTAATGCTATGCAGGGCGATCGCGAAGAATGTTTAGCCGCAGGGATGGATGACTACATCACTAAACCCATCCAGATAGAAGAACTAGAAACTGCCCTTCGCAAATGCAATTTTCATCACCAAGTCGATAATTTATCTAGCAGTTCTGAGCCGCACACCTCCACTCATAACTCCTCTGTTCTTGATTTTCAAGCTTTAACGTCTTTACGAGAGATTTTTGAAAATCAGTCTGCTTTGTTAGAACTAATCAACTGTTATTTGACAGAAGCTCCCAAGTTAATACAAATAATCCTTGATGCTAGTCATGAAGCAGATGCTAATACTCTCCGGCGAGCTGCACATAACTTAAAGTCCAGCAGTGCAACGCTTGGTGCAATTCAGTTGGCAGAACTATGCCAAGAGTTAGAAATATGTGGAGGTAGTGGTAATCTAACGGTAACAGCAGAAGTAGTAGCACGCCTTCAAATTGAATACAACTTGGTCAAAGCTGCTCTACAAGAATTCAACCAAGAAACAAGATGAACATAACAGCATCTCAAAATGAAGTTCCTCTCATTTTAGTTGTTGATGATGAACTTTTTATCCGTATGCAGCTGCGGCTATCTTTGGAACAAGAAGGCTATCAAATAGTAGAAGCACGAGATGGGAGGGAAGCATTAACAGCTTTTGAGCAGCAACAGCCAGATATTGTCTTGCTTGATGCCTTAATGCCCGAAATGGATGGTTTTGAATGTTGTTCGCAATTACAAACACTCCCAAATGGAAAAAATACTCCCATTTTGATGATCACTGGACTTGATGATCGGGAGTCTGTTGATCGTGCTTTTGAAGTGGGCGCTGCGGACTATGTTACCAAGCCAATTCATTGGGCTGTTTTGCGGCAGCGGGTACGGCGGTTAATTCAGCAATCGCAACTCCAGCAGCAATTAGAAGCTGCCAATCGTGACTTGCGGCGACTTGCTTCAATTGATGGCTTAACCCAGATCGCCAATCGTCGTCGTTTTGATGAATATTTGGAGCAAGAAAAACGCCGAATGATGCGATCGCATTCTTGCACTCATCAAACTAATTCAATTTCACTTTCCCTGATTTTGTGCGACATTGACTACTTCAAGCTTTACAACGACACCTATGGACACCAAGCAGGTGATATCTGTCTTCAACAGGTAGCTCAAGCGATATCGAGTGTTGTTAATCGACCAATGGATTTAGTAGCTCGCTATGGTGGTGAAGAGTTTGTCGTGTTACTACCTGAAACCGATGCAACCGGAGCCGTCCACATTGCAGAGCAAATTTGTAATCAAATCCGCACACTAGCTATTCCTCATGTTCATTCACTACGAGGACATATCACCCTCAGTGCTGGTGTTGCAACTAAAAACCCCTGTATTGAATCTGAAATGAAAGATTTGATTGAGATAGCAGATCAAGCCCTTTATCAAGCAAAACAAAATGGGCGTGATTGTTTCTGTACTAAAAATAATATAAATAGAGCTTGCTAAAAAAGTCTTTTCGTTAGGGCTAGGAAGTCAGGAGTCAGGAGTCAGGAGGAAGAAGAAAGAAGGAAGAAGAAAGAAGGAAGAAGGTAAGAATAGTCTTGAATCTGGTCAAGTGATAGGTTTTTGATGGTATCAACACTTATTCCTGGAAATTTATTTACATTTTATACCTTCAAACTATTGATATATATAGGTTTTTGCTTTATATGCCTAACGGCACGCTCCGCGAACAGCAAGCACTAATTATTTTTTTACGATATATTTACCAGTTTTGTTGGTAAAAGTATGCTAGTCTGACAAATAATCTACTGAGTATTAATTGTATGAGCAAAAATTACTCTCAGCCCATTTTACCAGTAAAAAGACGGCTTTTAGTCTTAATTACTACAGCATTAGCTACCTTGCTACTCGCAATTGGCTTACCAACCTTGACACCTTCTGCTGTAGTAGCGCAGTCAAATACCAACTTACTTGTTTCCGCTGCGGCTAGTTTCAAAGATGTAATGGAAGAAATTAAGCCCCTTTACCAACAAACTCAACCAAACATCAACATTAGTTATAACTTTGGTAGTTCCGGTGCATTGCAGCAACAAATAGAACAAGGTGCGCCAGCGGATATTTTTATATCTGCGGCTAAAAAACAAGTAGATGCTTTGGAACAAAAAGGACTTTTGCTTCCCGGTACTCGTAATATTATTGCCAAAAACCGCCTTGTCTTGGTTGTACCGAAGAATGTTATTGGTGTCTCTAGTTTCTATAACCTCAGAGATGCAAAAGTCAAAAAAATCGCTATTGGTGAACCTAGAAGCGTACCCGCAGGACAATACGCTCAACAAGTATTAGAAAAGTTAAAAATTTGGCAACAGATTAAACCAAAACTAGTTTTTGCTAATAATGTCCGTCAAGTTTTAGCGTTTGTAGAAAGTAGTAATGCTGACGCTGGTTTAGTTTATGCCACTGATGCTAAAATCTCTAATCAGGTAAAAGTTGTAGTTGCAGCCGATGAAAAATATCACTCACCAATTATTTATCCATTAGCAGTTCTTAAACGCAGTAAAAATGTTGATGCTGCCAAAAAATTTGCTCAATTTTTATCTGGTGATGAAGCAAGAGTCGTATTAAAAAAATACGGTTTTATTATACCTTAACAATTATTCCCCTTGCATAAATAAAACTCACTTGTGCGGGGTTAATAAAATAGAGTCCGCCTATGCGGACTTTGTTGCTATCGGCATTTTTATCAAATTTTAAAACTGCCTATAATTATACTTCTGGTTCTACTGTTTCGTGATTACTGATTTTGACTTTTTCCAAAAAACTAGACATCCAAGGTAAAGCGATAAAAATCGTTGCTAAAACTAATAAAAATACAGAAATACCAAAAATTTGGTCACGAGGAATTTCTAATACACCACGTAATATTACCTCTCTTAAGGCAGAAACCATAGTAATTTCTACCGCTGCACCTACTGATATACTCCGTTCTTGGAGGTAATCGAGTAATAGGCGAAATAACTCTACAAGTATCAAAATAAATAAAATATCAGATGTTACTTGCCGTAAATCTAATGGATGTAGAAATGATAAAAACATATCTGCTAATCTGATTAGCATCACACAAAATAAACCCAGACAGAGAGAGATAACAATAATATCTTGAAAAATTTCTAAATTTTGGACAATTCTATCTCTCTTGAACCAACTATTTACTTCTAAAATAATTCGTTTTGGCATGGTTTTTAGGATAAATATAGATTTACAGCACGTTGCAGCTAAATGCTAAATGAGGTACAAAGTTGAAATCAAAACATGATTCATACTGCGCTATCAAACACCTAAAGGCTTTTACTTCTAAATTCTGTTGTATCTATTTTTAGATTAGTTAAAGAACAAGAGAAATTATAAAAATGTGTTAAATATCAAATATTATTTAATCATACAATTCATCCGTTAATTCCCATCATACTCAATACTTGTCGGTTAAGCTAAAAACATTAAATTAGGTAGGTTGGGTTGAGGAACGAAACCCAACATTTACGGACTTTTATTGGGTTGGGCTGTCGCTACAAAAATTCTTAACCGAGCAGTATTGCCATCATACTGCTAGTATTTTATCAACTAAAATCCAACACAAAGGTAGCTCTAATTACCTTTTGTCGTATTTAGTTTGTACTTCAAACCAGTGAATATTTATTGACGTATAATTCAAAATTATCTGCGTACCCTGCGGGAAGCAAGCTATATCTGCTATCTGCGTCCATCTGCGTTTAATTATTACTGCTTGTACCGCACTTGAATGGAATTACCTTTGAATAGTATGGAATGCAACTTGTTCCTTTTCTAAAGTTTGTTCTAAAAGCAACCGACTACCAGAACCTACTTCTCGGTTAACAATAGCTGCATTCATTTAATTTGGTAAATAGTAGTAAACAATACAGTTTTCTCCAGAAAATTCAGTTTTGATGATTTCTATAACGCACCGTTAACAACGAAGAGTTTTCAGGTGCAAGTGAAAAGATTTTCAACAATTGATGGTTTGTAGAACTGAAAAAGTTCTTTATCCTGGTTGCACTATTATGCACCAGTCATGGAGATAATTATGATTACTGAAGAAAAATTAGTCGATAACTTTAACACCATTATCAAAGAAATGCACCCGCGAGTATGGGAATTACTACGTCATTGTTATGTGAAAGTAATCACTCCTTCCTTTATGCGTTCTTGTGTTTCCTCTGTGCAGTATATTGGCATTTACTGTCCTCATGAAATTTTTGCATCTCTAGTAGCTGAAAAAGATTTACTCAGAGAAGTAGCAAAATATTTAGGACTACCTGAAGTTGTTTGCTTAAATGCTACCAAATTACTGCGAGATCCTTTATCAAAGCTAAAAACAGCTTATCCTCATTTGTGGTTAGAACTGCTTTGGATTACCACCGAAACACAAAAACACAGTTCTTAAATCTCAGGATTTACGCAACTGGAATATTAGTAGGATGCGTCAGATGTCGAAAATCTATTGATAATATAGTGTTTCCTCATCACATGAGGTACATCATAGCCCCCTCATCGCTTGCGGGGAGGGGTTCTTGTATCTCACTCAACCGAGAACCGCTATAACCAATTTATAGATCTGACGCACCGCACCTGCAAGAGGTCTATTAAATATGACTCTTACGTAAGTCCTCAATTTATTGGCAATTACCACAAAACTTAATATAGTTTTGTATCTATACTAAAAACGGGTTAAAAGTGTCATTCTGTAGCTTGCTTCCCGTAGGGTACGAAGTGAAGAATCTCCGAGATACTTCCCTGCACTACGTTACGGTCAGTATGACATAAGTCCAAGTTTGACCCGTTTGCAGTATAACTTGCTAAGAAAATATGTGGAAAATTGATGTGCAGGACATACGAATTATATAAACATTCGTATGGGAGTGAACGGTTGTCACTTTGGAAAATCTTAACATCTGACGTAACTTACTAATTAATCATGCTGAATTATTCAGATTACGTCAGTCTCATGTTCTTTTGAAAAAGGACGAAATCCCATGACTAAACCATATCTATCTCCAGACGATTTACCTACTTATAAAACTACACAAATCAGTGAATTATTACTCAGTCAACTGGAAGAAGTCACTAAAAAGCGATTTTTCCAAGCTTGTAATAGTATGGTACGCATTTTATTATCTAGTTGCCATTGGTATTTCAAAGTCAATAGCGGTATTTTGATGTTAATCATGGTTTGTCATAATATTGAAAGTTACCAGAATATCATGACTACTGTTCCCTACTTAGCTGAAACATTAAAACGGTTTGCAAACAAAGCCAAAATTAGTATTAGTTCACCAGTTAATAACGGCATCCCTTGGGTAATTAGTATAGACAAAACTTGGCCTGGTGAAGAATTACCCAATACGTAAATAATCAGAAAAATTGAATGCTGATTTAGCGATATAGCATTTCCTAGTCTAATGAAGTACAAAACTATCTGCGTTCATCTGCGTTTAATTATTACTGACTGTACCTCACTTGAATGGGAATTGCTATATAGAAAACCTTCCTGATAGCGGTTTTTATCGCCAAATCTGTAGGGGCGGGGTTTACCCGTCCTTGATTGTATTGTATGCGGACAAGAATTTCTATATTTTAAGATTTAAGATTCCATTTCCGCTAATTCTAACCAGCGTTCTGTCGCTACATCAATCGCTTTTTTGAGTGTTTCCACCTGATCATAAAGCTTTTGGACTTGGGTATAATTGCCAGGAGAAACAGTTACTAATGCTTTTTCTGCGGCTGTCTTTTCATCTTCCAATTTGGCAATTTTACCTTCTAACTGTTCAAATTCTTTTGTTTCCCAGTTAGATAATCTGCGTCGCTTTGTAGTTTCTGGTTCTGGAGATGTAGATTTTTCTTCTGTAGTATTTTTTTGTTTTTCTGTCGTATTACCTGCTTCTTGTTGTGCTGCTGCTTCTTCAGCTTTTTTATAATCTAAATAAACTGAGTAGTTACCGGGATATTGCTTGAAATTACCACCTGGTTCCAGTGCAAATACAGTATCTATAGTGCGGTCTAAAAAGTAGCGGTCATGGGAAACTACAATTACACATCCAGAAAAATCTTCTAAATATTCTTCTAATACCGCTAATGTTTGCACATCTAAATCATTAGTTGGTTCATCTAAAATCAAAACATTTGGCGCACTAATCAGCAAGCGTAATAGAAATAACCGTCTTTTTTCACCACCAGAAAGTTTATTAATTGGTGCATATTGCTGACTTCCAGGAAACAAAAATCTCTCTAACATTTGCGAAGCCGTGATTTTTGTACCGTCAGCTATTTGAATAAATTCCCCTTCTTCTTTGATGTAATCAATTACCCGTTGATTTTCGTTTAATTCCGTGAGTAATTCTTCAGAATGTTGGTCAAAATAGCCAATGTGAATTGTACTACCAATTTCTACAGTCCCTGAGTCTGGCTGAACTTGTCCGGTGATGATATTCATTAAAGTAGATTTACCTGCACCATTAGCACCAATAATGCCAATGCGATCTTCAGGACTAAATTCGTAGGTGAAATCATTAATTAAAATTCGATCATCGTAAGCTTTAGTAATGTTATTAAGTTCAATAACTTTTTTACCAATCCGACGACTAACTGTAGAAATATCAACTTTACCTTGAACCTGTTTAAACTCAGTATCACGCAGTGCATGAGCGCGATCAATTCTGGCTTTTTGTTTGGTACTTCTGGCTTTTGGTCCTTTTTTGAGCCATTCTAATTCACGCCGTAATACACCTTGATGTTTACGTTGACTGCTAACAGCAGATTCTTCAGCTAGAGCTTTCTTTTCCAGATAATAGGAATAGTTACCTGTATAGGTAAAGATATCACCTCTATCAATTTCAATGATTCTATTAGTAACTCTATCTAGAAAATAGCGATCGTGGGTAATGAGAAAAAGTGCGCCACGATAGCGACTTAAATAAGTTTGTAACCATTCTACTGATATTGCATCAAGATGGTTTGTTGGTTCATCCATAAGCAATACATCTGGTTCTGCTAATAAGGCAGTTGCTAAGGCAATTCGCTTGCGATAACCTCCAGATAAAGTACCAACTTTGACATCAAAGTCAGCAATTCCTAATTGAGTAAGAATGATTTTAGCGTTAGTTTCTAGTTCCCATGCACCAGTTGAGTCCATTTGCTGCATTACCGCAGAGAAATGAGACATTAGTTGACTATCTTCTGAATGATGAGCTAATTTATCAGAAAGTTCTTCGTATTCTTTGACTAAAGCCATCTGTTCACCACTGTCAGCGAATACTTGCTCTAAAACAGTGCGATTTTCATCTACATCGGGTTGCTGGGGTAAGTAGATAATTTTAGAACCAGAGTTAACTAAAATTTGACCGCTGTCAACTGATTCTAGTCCTGCGATCATTTTTAATAAAGTTGATTTACCAGAACCATTAGTACCAATTAACCCAACTTTGTCGGTGACATCAAGGCTAAAACTCGCATCTTTTAAAACTTCTTTGATACCAAAATCTTTTTTAACTGATTGTAAGGTGATAATACTCATAAAATTTTAATCAAGTCATTAGTTATTAGTGATTTGGTGGGCATTGCCCACCCAAGGTTACAGTTGATTTATGATAAATACTATACAAATAAATCTAAGGGTAAGTGTCCATACATCTCGTTGATTCCTGCTTCTTGATAAGATTGACAAGAAACTAATACTCCGCGATGATGCCCATAGTAAGAATCGAGATAACAAAGCCCATTTTTACCATTTAATTTGATATAAACTGGCCCATCAGGTGTTTGCAAATTACTTGGTGCTTCATAATGAAAAGCATGAGAATAGGTTTTCATTGCCAGAATACCTTCTTCGGCTGTATCAGCACAAATTCCTAAAATTTGGTAGTCTGAAAGGCTGGCCATGAAGATTAATGCCTGACGGGTTAAAACTTTTTCTGATGCTTTAAGAACCGGGGCAATATCCAGACAGTTAAATTTGTTGAGGATTTTTTTTGCTTCTGAAATGGTGAGGTTGGAATCTTGGGGAGTAGGCATATATACGTTTATTATGTTTCTGGTGTTACTGTTGTGTTGAAGATGGGACTAGCCCACCTTACTAGTATTTTTGATTAAAATCAAGATTGATTTGACATCTTACCTAAGTTAAAAATAAATGGGATGCTACCTTGGGAACCTTCACCCATCACAAGTACATTTGGCATTTGTGAACCGCCATTTCTCCAAGCTTCAATGGCTTCTTTTTGCAGAACCAATTGTCCGCCTTGAGCTTTGAGAGTTTCTGCTAGGAGTCTTTGAGCTTCAGCTCTACCTTTAGCACGGTTAATATCTGCTTGGGCTTCTTGTTCTGCTTCTCGCGCTATATAGACGGCTCTTTGCGCTCGCTGTTCCGCAATTTGTTTTTCTTCAACTGCTCTGGCAAATTCTGGAGAGAAGGCCAAATCAACTACACTCGTGTCTAATACGATTATCCCATATTTATTCAAGCGATCGCCTAAAGCATTGTCAAAATCTTCTTTTAATTCGCTTCTTTTGGTAATTGCTTCTTCTACTGTTCTTCTCGCTGCGGCAATTTTAAATGCTTCCTGGGTTTGGGGAGCAATGATTTTTGAGACAATGTTTTCTAAAGTCCCCTGTTTCCTTCTCACCTGAACTACTTGCATAGGATCAAGACGAAAGTTAATAGCAAATCTGGCAGATAAATTTTGCAGATCTTTGGTAGAACTCTCTGCTGGTACTTCAAATTTCTGTACCGTTAAATCATACACATCTATCACGGTAATAAATGGTGGCTTGAGGTGAATACCTTCCAGTAAGGCACCATCTCTAGCTTTACCTAAAATGCTAATTACTCCAGCTTGTCCAGGGTTAAGAATGACAAAAGAATTAAGTCCAAAAAGTACCAATATTGCTAATACAATTCCGAACGCGGTAGTTTGCCAATTCCCTAGTTGTTTAGTATTCAAATTTTTATCTCCTGTTTAGTTTTAAGTGCTGATTTTTGAGTAAAGTAACACATTTAACTCAAATATCTTGAAAGTTTGCGGTGTTGAACTGAGTTTTTACTGCCACACTCCAAAGTTATTGTACTTAATTGCTTAGTATTTAAAACTGATAAACTTAATTTTGTGATAATATTTAGCTACAAGTAATTGTATACATACGTGGCTATAGTATTCAAATCTAACGAGGAATCAAAAAGGCGGAGAAATTCTGTACATCCACTCCAACGCCTGCTTGACTATGGAGATAAGTATCGTCAGCAGATTTGGCTGGCAATTGGTGCTTCTATTCTCAATAAAGTTTTTGACTTAGCACCACCAGCATTAATCGGTATTGCTGTGGATGTGGTAGTTAAGCAACAAGATTCTATTATTGCTCAATTGGGTGTCAAAGAAATTTCTGGGCAATTTTTGATTTTGTCCATCCTAACTGTGGTTACTTGGATCTTAGAATCGTTTTTTGAGTATCGCTATAAATTGTTGTGGCGAAATTTGGGGCAGAATATTCAACATAATTTACGACTAGATGCATATAAACATTTACAAGAATTGGAATTAGCTTATTTTGAAGAACGTAGTACTGGCGGGTTAATGTCCATCCTCAGTGATGATGTTAACCAATTAGAGCGTTTTTTAGATGTAGGTGCAAACGACATTATTCAAGTAGTTACAACTATTCTCATTATTGGCACTGCATTTTTTATTTTAGCTCCTAGTGTGGCATGGATGGCAATGTTGCCTATGCCTTTTATTTTAGGTGGTTCGGTAGCTTTTCAGAAATTACTAGCACCCCGATATGCAGAAGTCCGGGAGAAAGTGGGGTTACTAAATGGGAGATTATCAAATAATCTCAGCGGAATTACGACTATTAAAAGTTTCACTGCTGAAGATTATGAAGCTAAACGCTTAGAATTTGAAAGTGATGCCTATCGTCAAAGTAATGCTAAAGCAATTGCTCTTTCTGCGGCTTTTATTCCCTTGATTCGGATGTTGATTTTGACTGCATTTACAGTTTTACTGGTGTTTGGGGGAATGCAAGCAGTAGAAGGAAAATTAGCTGTAGGTGCTTATAGTTCGTTAGTATTTTTAGTTCAGCTTTTACTTTGGCCTTTAACTAGATTAGGAGATACTTTTGATTTATATCAAAGGGCAATGGCTTCTACTAATCGCATTATGGAGTTACTAGATACACCGATTGAAATTCATACAGGAAATATTAATTTACCTGTGGATTTAGTGCGTGGTTCGGTAGAGTTTCAAAATGTAACTTTTGCTTATCAAGATAGAACGCCAATAATTAAAAATCTATCTTTAGAAATACCCGCTGGAAACACGATCGCAATTGTTGGTTCTACGGGTTCCGGTAAAAGCACTCTAGTCAAGCTTTTGCTGCGATTATACGAAGTACAGCAGGGAAAAATAACTGTAGATGGGGTGAATCTACAAAGTTTGAATTTACGAGATTTACGCCGTTGTCTTGGTTTGGTCAGTCAGGATGTATTCTTATTTCATGGTACAGTTGCTGAAAATATCGCCTACGGCACATTTGACGCTACAAATGAAGATATAGTCATGGCGGCTAAAGTAGCGGAGGCAGATGATTTTATTATGCGGTTGCCCCAAGGTTATGAGACAATTGTGGGGGAGCGGGGGCAGAAGTTATCTGGTGGACAAAGACAACGGATTGCGATCGCACGTGCAGTGTTAAAAGATCCGCCCATTTTGATCTTAGACGAAGCAACCTCAGCAGTGGATAATGAGACAGAAGCAGCTATTCAGCGTTCCCTAGAACGGATTACCGTCAATCGGACTACGATAGCGATCGCTCACCGTCTTTCTACTATCCGCAATGCTGATTGCATTTATGTCATGGAATACGGACAATTAATCGAGTCAGGAACCCATGAACAACTGTTAGATAAAAATGGTAATTACACAAGTCTCTGGCGTGTACAATCAGGTTTAAAATAAAAGTCTTAGAATTACAAATTAATTATGATGTTTGGTAGTAACCAACCGGAAACGGAAGATAGTAAATGGCGACGACAATTAGATAGATTTGTTAAAGCCAATCAACAAGAATTAGCAGCATTATTTTGGGGACTGCACTTAGAAAATGGTGACAGTCAAGGTACTATTGGTATTGATTTACAGCCAAAACCCCACTTTGTTTATTGTCCCCAAGCTGAAATAGAAAAACTAAATGATAATGTTGAAAATTGGCTGCAAGAACTGATCGGAATTATTGATCATAATAAACCAGAAATAGAAGTTGTCATGATTGGCATTGGTAAGGGAGAAATCAAATTAATTCAATTTGCACCTGAACCGACACCAAAAATTTGTTTTGATCAGGTTGGTAAGGATGTAGATAGCTTGTTGGAATTGTTGGAAGAAAAGATGAGTGAACAAATAAGTGCCTTTTAACGCAGAGTAACGCTGAAGATTTATGGGTATGGAAAAAATTAGACATAAAATTGTTAATAAGTTAGAACGTCTATTTGTAAACCATTTAGTTCCTCGCTTGGTAGTTTGGGAAGAATATGTTCAAACCAAAATTAGACGATACAAACATCAGCAAATTAAACCGAAATTAAAATTTTGTGGTGAAGGTGTTCGCTTTAAACGTGATTTAAAAATTGACCATCCACAGAATGTATCCCTTGGTAATAAAGTCTATATTGGCCCAGATGTTTTATTAGATGGTCGTGGGGGAATTACAATTGGTGATAACACTACAATTGGATTTAATGTGATTATCCTTTCAGCTAATCACGACTATCAAAGTGATGAGTTACCATACAAGCATAATATTTATATTCATAAACCTGTAGTTATTGGTCGCAATGTTTGGATAGCAGGTAATGTCTTAATTGTTCCCGGAGTTTCGATTGGTGATGGTGCAATTATTGCAGCGGGAACAGTGGTAACAAGTAATGTTGAACCTTTAGCTATTGTAGGTAATCAACCCATGAGAACAATTAAATATCGTGATCAAGAACATTATGAAAATCTAGCTAATCAGCAAGAAATTGCAAATCAGGTATTAACGGATAATTCTTAATTACAATGCCTAATGAACTATAAATATAACACTACAAGCAAGAAAAATACCACTAAATATTGTTAGGCAGTAAATTTCCAAATTTTAATATTTCCGTCATGATCTCCAGATACTAAATAACTATTACTTATAGCTAATGAACTGATTTCTTCTTCATGTTCAGATGGAAATTCTTGCAAAATTTCTTTGCTTTCAGTACAAGATATCCTGATATTTCCGTTTAGTGTAGCAGTGATGAGAATACTACCATTATGATTTAAGAGAATATTGGGATCAAATGGACCACCATCCGATGCTGGTGCTGCTTCAATTACTTGTATTTTTTTGCCACTTACGGTATCCCATATATAAACTTCGTTATCTCGATCCGATGCAGTAGCTAGAACCATTCCTCTGTTGTCAATTGAGGAGTAACTCCATTCTCCATAATGACTATCAGGGAAGGCTCTAATCAGCTTTGTAGAAGGCATTTCCCAGACTCGATTTTCTCCAAGTCCAAATCTTGCATATAACCGTTCTCCAGAATCATCAAATGCTAATAGCGCAAATTCCCAGAATCTTTCGTTACTAATTTCAGCAATTTGTTTAAATGTTTGCAAATCCCATACAATTATTTTATCTGAGTAATTTATCGCCGCAGCCAAGTAATTAGCTTTAAGATTAATAGCTAAACATCCTACATAATGTGGTGTCTCAAAAGTTTGTGAAAGCTGATTAGATAAATAATTCCAGATTTTTATTCTCTTGTCCCAACCTCCACTGATTACATCACCATTCTCGGCAATTACAACTGAACTAGCATCACTGTCATGAGAGTATAATGAGATAAGTTCACCAGATAAAAGATGCCAAATACTTACCTTTCCATCTCTTGATGAACAAGCAAGGATTTCTTGGGATTCATCAATAGCAATCTTTGTAATTGTATGAGATGATTGACCTACTTCGTGCGATCTCAAAACTTTAAAGAGTTTTAATGGCGATAAATATTTTTGTCTCTCATCCTCAGATAGCTGAACCCAAGGTAAGAAAACTTTGTTGTCTAGTCCATAAGAAAAAAATTCATCTTTCATAACTTTGTTTATTGGATTCTGTTTGCAGGCTTTCAATAGTAGTGCTGTAAAAGATAGTGTAATAAATTCTTTCCGCTTCATGGGCTAGGTAATACAAAGTTTCCCCATTTTTAAACAGTTACTGATTTAGCAACACGTTTGACTTACAGCGTTGCAATCATTTTCATTCCCACAGGTGCAGCTATAGTTAAACCACGACGGACAGGATTAACAGGTTGCTGATTTAATAGAGAAAGTTGAAATTTTGACAAAATAGTTGCCAAAACAATTTTCATTTCATACTGAGCAAATGCTAACCCGATACAACGACGGTTTCCACCACCAAAGGGTAAGTATTCATAAGGTGAAAATTGCCTTTCTAAAAAACGTTCTGGTTTAAATTGTTTGGGTTGGGGATATACCTCCTCTCGATGATGTGCTAAGTAAATACTAGGAACTATAATTGTTCCTGCGGGCAATTTGTAACCCATAATCTCAATCGGAATTTTGACAACTCGAATGAAACCTGACATCACAATGGGGTAAATTCGTAGTGTTTCCTGACAAACTGCTGTTAAATAGGGAATTTTAGCGATTTGGCTGAGTTCTGGGTTGACTCCCAATGAGTTTATTTCCTGTAGTAATTTCTCTCGAACCTCTGGTAATCTATCCAACCAGTAAAATGCCCATGTTAGTGCGGAAGCCGTGGTTTCATGTCCCGCTACTAAAATAGTCATCAACTCATCGTGTAATTCTTGATCTGACATTCCTTGACCATTTTGATCATGAGCCGCCATCATTAAACTGAGGATATCTTGACGGTTTTGATCAGGTTCCGCTCGACGTTGCTGAATTAAAGTATAAATTAGTTCGTCTATATGTTGCTGTTGGCGGACAATCCAACCCCAAGGACTCCAAGCGCCAAAGTCTTTTTGCATGAACCGAAAAAAGAAAGCACTGGACATGATTGGTGATGTCATGAAGTCTAGCAAAGATGTGAGCGATCGCCTTAATTCTTCAAACATCTCTCCTTCATCTAAGCCAAATATTACCCGTAATATTACCCGCAAGGTGATTTCTTGCATGGATTCGCGGATATTAAACGGCTTACCAATCACCCATTTATTACTTGTCTGTTGAGTAATTTCCTGGATATCTTGACCATAAGCCCGCATTCTTTCACCATGAAAAGGAGGAGCTAAAAGTTGCCTTTGACGTTGATGGGGTTCACCATCCATTAACATGAGAGAGCGTTCTCCTAGCAAAAATCTTAACCCCCTATTCCCTCTTCCCACCTCAAAATGACTAGAATCGGCAGTAAAAATTTGCTCTAAGGCTTCTGGTTGGCTGAAATACACCATTTTGCTATCCCCAGAACCGGAAATAGTAAATGTATCACCATAAAGCTCACCCAAATCTTCCACATACTTAACTGGCTGCATTACAAACTTCATTCTTCTGCGCCAAAGCGGCATTTTTATTAGCGGCGGTAAGCTATTGGTTGCAGTCATAGTCATGTGCGAAATTTACGTCTTCTCAATTTTAGCGGAGGCAATTTTTTTAGAATTAAAGTTCCCAAAAAGCGTTACATTTATGTAATACCAAGTTGAAATATTTAGTGATTTTCATCAGAAATCTCAAAACCCAAACTGGTATCAAGCTGGGTCAAAAGTAAAAAGTGACAAAAATAATTGCTATCCTTAATGGTAAAGGAGGAGTCGGGAAAACGACTACCGCAGTCAACTTAGCTGCTAACTTTACCCAAAACCAAAAAGTCCTTCTGATTGATGCAGATGTTCAAGGTTCTGCTAGTTGGTGGTTTCGACGAAATCAGCAGGGGATGGAATTTGATTTAGCTCAAGAAATAAATCCACAACTTTTGGGTGAATTACCAAAAATAACAAGTTATGATTTAGTAGTGGTAGATACACCTCCCGCACTGCGTTCTGAAGCTCTAGTGGCGGTAGTAGGGATTGCAGATTATCTAATTTTACCAACACCACCAGCAGCAATGGATTTAGCTGTCTTGATTGAGACAGTTAGACAAACCGTTATCCCTATGGGTACTCCCCATCGGGTACTGTTAACTAAAGTTGATACGCGCAGTGCAAGGGAAGCATTAGAAGCACAAAAAACTCTTTTACAACTAGGTATTCCAGTTTTTAATACTTTTATTCGTACCTATAAAGCTCATGAAAGAGCCGCTCTTGAGGGTTTATCAATTACTCAATGGCGAGGAAAAAACGCACGGGAAGCAGAATCTGATTACCGCTGTGTGGCTGATGAATTAATACATGATTGGAGGAAATAATGGCTAAGAAAAACCTTTCTGACTTATTACAAGAAGAAGCACAAAAATTTACACCCCAGGTTGGTGACACAGCAATTGAAGTCACTGCACAAAAAGTTGAGGAAGAAAATTCTTCGTCATTGGTGGAAGAAACAACATCAAATTCTACTTCTCCTAAACGCACAACTCCGACTAAAGCAGATTTAGAAGTCACTATTAAAGAATTGACGGCAACTCTGGAAAAAGCAAATAGAAAAGAAGTTTCTCTCAAAGAACAAATTAGCGATTTCAAAACAGATTTATCTGCACAGAAAGCTTTAGCAGAACGTTTGACTACAGAACTTCATGAAACTAAAAAAACAGCCCTGCAATTAGCAGAATCTAATTCTCAATTAATAGCAGAAATTAATGAATTAAAGAAAGTCAAAGAACCGGCCAAAGAAACTTTCATAGAACCTATCAAAGAAACTTCCAGATCCTTATCCATTAATCCCAAGAAATCACACAGATCCTCGGAAAGACTCCAAGAAATGCCCAACCAGTCAAATGATAATTTTGCAGATAATACATGGTTATACGATTAGAATTTAACCTCGAAATTCTAAAATGTGTTGGGCGGTAATTTGTGGTTTTTCTAAGTGGGGGATATGTCCACAATCTTGAATCCACATTAGTTGACTTTCGGGAATTGCTTTTTGAAACTTTTTCGCATCCCCAGTTCCCAAAATTTTATCGTTATCGCCCCATAAAATTAGCGTTGGTTGCCCAATTTGTGCAAGTTGCTGAAGTTTAAAAGCAGTGTAACCGCCACTTTTAGTAAAAGCAATCAACGCCTGGTTCCAATTAGGCATTTTTAAATGTAATTCTCCACAACATAAAGCGTCCGCAGAAATCAGACTAGGATTATTGTAGGCAGTACGACAAATGCGATCGCGCACTTTTGGATTTCGCAAAAACTCAGCGGCTAAAGAATACAAGGGCGCAAACATCAATTTACTTAAAGCTGAACCGCCTTTCAACCCCGCACTATCTATTAACACCAACTTCTGCACCACTTCCGGGTAAGTCAGGGTAAAATCAATTGCCGCTGCACCACCCATCGAAGCACCAACCAAAATCACAGGTTGGTTAATTAGAGTTTTCCAGAAATAATATAGATGAGTTTTAATTGCTGTGGGGCTATAATCAATCCCCGCAAGTCTATCTGTAAAGCCAAAACCCAATAAATCCACTGCCCAAGTTTCATTCTTCTCAGCTAACAAGGGCAACAGCCGCCGAAACTCTAAAATAGAACTATCAAAGCCGTGAATCAAAAGAATTGGTGTACCACCACTACCTTGCTGTATATAAGCAGTAGCGATCGATTCATTACATAGAGGAGGAGCAATAATCGCTTGACTTTGGATACTTTTGGCCAAAGCGATAGAAGTAGGTTCACTTAGTTGCCCAACTGCGGCAGGTAAAAAACTTGGAAACATAAAAATTAGTTTACCTGACAACTGACAAAAAGAAAATTTTCCCAAATGTTAAACCTGTAACCAAAGCCTCGTACAATAAATATTGCTTATCCATGACTTAGGAGAGTGAAGCCATGCCAATGGCGGTTGGCGTAATTGAAACTTTAGGTTTTCCGGCAGTACTGGCATCAGCAGATGCAATGGTAAAAGCTGCCGCTGTCACAATCGTATACTATGGTATAGCCGAAAGCGGTCGCTTATTAGTGGCTGTTAGAGGACACGTTGCCGAAGTCAGAACAGCAGTTGAAGCAGGAATTACCGCCGGAGAGGAAGTTTATGGAGGGCAAGTAATTACCCATTATATTGTTCCCAATCCCCCGGAAAATGTGGAAACCATTCTCCCCATCCACTTCACTTCAAAATCTGAACCTTTTCGTCTGTTCTAAGCAAGTTCTCTATCAACATTGGCAGCACAACTTCTTAAAATTAATTTGTAGCGCCACATAACTTTTATTCATACAGGAGATTACTAATGTCATTACAGGCAGTTGGCGCACTTGAAACTAAAGGTTTTCCGGCAGTACTTGCAGCCGCAGATGCAATGGTAAAAGCTGGAAGAGTCACTCTAGTTGGTTATATCAGAGTTGGTAGCGCCCGCTTTACAGTTAATATTCGTGGCGACGTTTCTGAAGTTAAGGCAGCTATGGCTGCTGGTGTGGAAGCAGCAGAAAACGTTTATGGTGGCACTCTGGAATCCTGGGTAATTATTGCCCGTCCCCATGAAAACGTCGAAGCTGTTCTCCCTATTGCCTACACAGCAGATGTTCAACAGTATCGGGAATCAGTAGAAAATCCCATCGTCAGATCATCCAACAGCATATAAATACAGCTTTTCAAGAGTCCACAGTCTATCTAAATTGACTACGGACTCTCAAAGATATACTTGATTTATTACAAAATATTATTCTTATTACTGAAGGTAGCCCAAAAGAATTACTTAAACCTAGTGATCTCAGTCACAGTACACTTGCAGCCTATTTATAGTAGTATTCTAATACTGAATTAACTGAATTAATTGATGAGGAGTTCTCACTTATCCCATTTAATCAAGATAACTTCCTACGTATTTAGAAACATGATTTTTTGATGATAAAACCTAAAACTTTACTTAGTTTTGTTTTTCAACTTCACTCTTAAAAATTATGTAAGGACGTATGTAAATTGATAAAACTGTTACTTTTCTTATTTTCTAACAAATACCAAGAATTGTAAAGAGATTTGATCACAAATAAAGACAGCAGGCTGAAACTTACACAGGTAAATACAAGTCCTATGATAGATAATCATAATTTTGAGATTGGGAAAGCAAATTAACTAAACCAAAAGTTCCTGTATAACTTGAGAAGTTCAAAAACTCATCAAAAATTAAGCACAGACATTGATTGATCAGGATTTTGAGTTCAGGGGCAACTACTAGTTAATAAATTAAGTTGGTATGGGGGTTGTGATGCAAACTTTAAAACAGAGTTTCGAGGAGCGCAATCTCACTATGGAAAACGATGCGGCAAACCTGGCGCAATATTGGCAAAAGCGACTCGCTGCTGAATGTCCAGAACAAAGTGAGGTTGCTAGAGAAAGTATTATGTTTTGGCTTTTGGGGGTAGATTTAAAACGCTTTGATCTACTCAACCCCAAAGAATTGGAAATTGCCAAGCAAGCAATGGAGTACCGCTGGCGAATTTTACAGCAGCGTTATTTGGGAGTCGGGCGAGAACGTGCTTATCGTAACTTGCTCAGTCGCTTGGGTAGTGTGATGACACTGAGAAATAAAATTCAGACTTGGGTAGCTCTAAGTCGCGATCGCCAGCGCAGTGTGATGGATGTATTACAAGAAGTACTCCAGGAACTGCTCCAGAGTGATTCATATATGCAGCAGCAAATGTCTTCAATTGCTGAAATCAGTGCTGATAGGAGATTACAGGATACTTTACTATTTGCCAGTATAGAGGAATATTGTTTGCGTCCAGTCCGCAATCAACCCCTATTAGTGTACCGTTTTGTTAACTATCTGCGCCGAATTCAGCGGGGGGGCTTAACTCAAGTTCCAGTCAGTGACTTAATTAGACTAGTTTCCGACGAAGTTTTGACTGAAGATACTGACAATCCGCTCAACTTAGTAGATAGTCAAGCGATCGCTCAATATCAAGAAGCACAAAAAGTAGAAGAACAACAATCACTACGTCAAGCTGTGCATCAAGAATTTGAGCAATATTTACTGCAAAATTTAGGGCAACAGGCAGTAGACTGGCTGCAATTATATCTCCAAGGTAAATCTCAAGAAGAGATCGCCAAAAAACTCAATAAGCCAATTAAGGAAGTATATCGACTGCGCGAAAAAATTAGCTACCACGCTGTCCGCGTTTTTGCCATCAAAGGTCAACCAGAACTGGTAGATAACTGGCTTTCAACTTCCTTGCAAGAAAATAACTTGGGGCTAACACAACGCCAATGGCAGCAACTTGACGAAACATTAACTCCTCTGAGAAGGAACATTCTCAAGCTACGAAGAGCAGGTAACTCTATAGAAGCCATAGCCCAAAGCTTACAACTCAAAACCCATCAGGTAATAGGCGAATGGACTAAAGTATATCTTGCTGCCCAAACCTTGAGAACTCAAGATTAACTCAACTCAGTAGAGTGAAAACTCTGTTTTTGATCACAATACATAATTGTTATGTTGTAATCAAAGCATTGACATCAAGTCCGGTTGATTACTTACCATAACGTTGGACTCGTTGTTAATAGCTAGTTGCTGTTTACTTAGCATTATTTATCCTATTGTTATAGTTATAGCAAGTCTGGCTTACCAATTACTAGTCCTAATAGATTTGATAAGTGTTAAAACTGACATAGTATCACTGCTCAGTTTTTTAAATACGAATGACTTATATTACATACATAATACAAGTAATCTATGTTAAAAAACTGAAAAGTTACAATCTATTGAATTAATTCCTTGTGAATATTTCATGCAAATAGAGGTTTTTAGTGATCTTTTTCCCTTGTTGAGTACAGCCCATCCACAAACCTTGGAATGGTTACTCAACATAGCTGTTGAACACGAATACCCATCTGGACGAGCAGTTTTGATGGAAGATGCCTGGGGTAACGCAGTTTACTTCTTGGTTTCTGGTTGGGTTAAAGTTCGACGCACCAATGGCGATGATTCCGTGACAATAGCGATTTTAGGCAGGGGCGATTTTTTTGGAGAAATGGCGGTTTTAGATGAATCACCACGTTCAACAGATGTCATTGCCCTTTCATCTGTGAAATTATTAACTGTTTCCAGAGAACGTTTTATCCAAATCTTGTTCAAAGATCCGCAGTTACATCATAGGATGCTGCAACTAATGGTGCGCCGAGTACGGCAAATTAATATCCGCTTGCAAATGAGGTCTTCACCACCAGCAGTTAAACTCGCCCATACTCTAGTTAGCTTGAGTGATAACTATGGTCAAAAGTCAGCCCACGGGCAGCAAATTTTTTACATCCCTTTTAAAGATTTGTCAGAAGTAACTGAAATTACCCTGGAAGAAACTACCAAAATCATGGAAAAACTTCATGAGAAAGGATGGATTAAAATTGATCCCCCTCACAACTCCATTGATATCATCAATATTAAGCAACTAATGAATTTGGCTAATAAATTCTAATTGATACTTAGCAGTAAAAACCTCTGTATTACTTGAATAACTACCATCTATCAACTGTTGACTATTGACTAAATAACTCCAAAATCAGGACACAAAATGACTGGAACAATAGCCATTCGTTTCAATACTCAAATTCAAGAAGTTTATCCACTAATTCATTACTGGGTATCAATGCCCCAACCAGAAAATCATCTCTTTGAGGTAACTCTACATTTTGTAGATTATCCATTGCCAATTCTTGATCTGAAAATGCCAGTGTGGACACCTGGTTCTTACTTGGTGCGAGAATATGCTAAAAATTTACAAGATTTTGCGGCTTTTTCAGAGGAAGAAAAACCTTTACCTTGGCGGAAAATCAGTAAAAATCACTGGCAGGTAGAGAAAGGTGATGCGGCTAAAGTCATCTTGCGCTACCGAGTTTTTGCTAATGAACTATCGGTACGTACAAATCATTTGGATGCTACCCACGGTTATTTTAATAGTGCGGCGCTATTTTTGAGAATCCCTGGTTGGGAAGAAAAACCAATTCACATTACTGTTGTCCCACCGCACCCAGAGTGGCAGATAACTACAGGTTTACCAAAAGTTGCTGGTAAAAACAATACTTTCTTAGCTGCGGATTTTGATACTCTTGTTGATAGTCCCTTTGAAATTGGTAATCATCAGATTTTTGACTTTGAAGTATTAGGTAAATCTCATGAATTAGCAATTTGGGGACAGGGTAATTATCAACTGCAACAGATGCTTACTGACTTCAAAAAAATTATAGAAGTCGAAGCCGAAATGTTTGGAGGGTTGCCCTATGAAAGATATGTATTCATACTACATTTATTTAACCAAGCCTATGGCGGTTTAGAGCATAAAAATTCTTGCTCGTTAATTTATCACCGTTTTGGTTTTCGCAATCAAGATAAATATGAGCGCTTTATTCAATTAGTAGCGCATGAGTTTTTTCACTTGTGGAATGTCAAAAGAATTCGCCCCAAAGGCTTAGAGGTGTTTGATTATGACCAAGAAAACTATACATCATCTCTTTGGTTTTGTGAAGGAACAACAAGTTACTATGATTTGATAATTCCTCTCCGCGCCGGAATTTATAATGCTACATCGTATTTGAACCATTTAAATCAGGAAATTACCAAGTATAACAATATTCCTGGACGTAAAGTACAACCTCTTTCTGAGTCAAGTTTTGATACTTGGATTAAACTTTATCGTCCTGATGCTAATAGTGGTAATTCCCAAATCTCCTACTATTTAAAAGGAGAAATGGTATCGCTGTTGCTTGATTTATTAATTCGTTCTCGCCATAGCAATCAGCTTTCTTTAGATAACGTCATGCTGAAAATGTGGCAGCAATTTGGACAAACAGAAGTTGGCTATACTTCAGAGCAGTTAAAGGCAGCAATTGAATCTGTCGCTGGGATAGATTTATCTGATTTCTTTAATAAGTATATTCATGGTTTGGATGATTTACCATTTAATCAGTATTTAGAACCTTTTGGTTTACAACTGGTAGAGGAAAAGGATGAAGAACCTTTCTTGGGTGTGAAAACAAAAACTGAATATGGCAGGGAAATAATTAAATTTGTGGAAATAGGTTCACCTGCAAATATAGTAGGAATTGACCCAGGTGATGAATTATTAGCGATTGATGGAATTAAGGTAGGAACAAGTTTATTAAGCGAACGTTTAAAAGATTATCGACCTAATGATACTATCGAAATTACTGTTTTTCACCAAGATGAATTACGTAACTATTTTGTATCTTTAGCCATACAAAAACCTAATAAATACCAACTCAAACCTGTTGATTATCCTTCCCTGACTCAGCAAGATAATTTTGCAGATTGGTTGGGTGTATCTCTAACAACTATTCATTAAGAATAAAATTTCACCCACCGAAAATTACAAAGGTGAAATTGTAGTTATTAACGACCGATTTTTCGGCTAGAGATGTTGATGAAAGTTGTCCAAAAAGATTTGAATATAGTGCTTTTACGATATAATGTGGAGACAATTTGGCAATTTTTTAATTTAGCAAATCATAATTTACCCCTTAGCAAAGTTTTGCTTTGAAGGGGTAAATACAACCAGAAAATAGAATTTTTTGGTTATTTATGATGACTTTTTAAAACACCTGGTTCTTGCTGAATAGGTAGGATATCTAAAATATCAGTTTGGGAACAATATTTTAAATCTTCTAAACATTGCAGACGTAATAATCGCTTACCGTGACTAGCTTGGTAGAATAATCCCAATAAGTCATTTTGCCATTGTGAATAGAGAGCGATCGCACTGGTGACTTCATCATTACCAGTTAAATCTTCTAAAGAAGAATTAGTTTGTTGGCAAATACTGTGAGCGATCGCACCTGCACAAACGGTATCTTCTAAAGAAAAACTGCCTTCCCAGCCAGAACCGACAATCCAAACTGTCTCCGGTTGCTTTTCTAAGAGAAACTGCACCACCGCAGCCCGGTTAATTAAAGCAGCGGCGAGAACAATTGGTGCATCCTGTATCCGTTGTAAGGCGCGAGTTCCATTAGTGGTACTGATAAATAAGCGCCGCCCCTGTACCAATTCTGCTGTGCAATCTAAGGGTGAATTACCCAATTCAAAGCCAGCTACCTTCGCACCGCCACGTTCTCCAGCACGTAATCGTTTTTCCGATGGCCATTTTTCGCTAACTTCCACTAGTTGGTCTAAATCACTGAAGACTTGCACTGCTTCGCCTCCAGCCGCTAAAACTGTCGCCATTGTGCTAGTTGCTCGCAGGACATCAACAGCGATCGCGCATTCTGGCGCTTCATCAGTTGGAGTTAATTCTGGAGTATGATATACAAATATCTTCACGCGCTGGATATACCTGCTTTATAAATACTGCGGTTATATTTTACCCACTTGATGTCACCAACTGTTGATACTAAATCCTATCTTTCTATCAATACATAAATACTACAAAATTATCAAAAGCCTATTTATCAAGGTTTTAGGCTTGGTATTGCATCTTCTAATCTCAAAGATAGAAAAAAACAGAGATTGTCTGAATTATGATTTCCAGGATGAACATAACCATCTTCTCACCTAATGCCCATTGTCATTACATCACCTTCTAGACTCAACTCCAGCAAATATGTCATAAGTAAATAAAAAGGTTGTTCAACACAAATTGACTTATGACGGTTTCTGTAACATCAACTCCTGACTTACCTTCCCGGCTAGTGAATGGCATCCTCTCAATTCAACCTTTAGCGAACCTCGCCAAACACCAAGCCAGACAAATGATGATTAAACGGGCTGAAAAAATTGGCGTGTTTTGGACAAAAGAGGTAGAGAAACTGCGATCGCGTGATTGGTCCAATGATCTAGCTCAAGTCCAAAATCCTCAGCTAACTTACCCAGACTACTACGTTACCTCATTCCACGCTTACGAAACCGGAAATCTCAGTTGGCAAGCTGCTTTTGAAGTAGAATCTGCGGCTCATGCCGTCCACGCTAAAATTTGGCCAGATACTGAAGCTCAAGGTGATGCAAAACTGCGCCAAAGTTACCATGACATAATTACCCATTCCGTTTCCCAACCACCACAAGACATCCTAGATTTGGGTTGTAGTGTAGGAATGAGTACCTTTGCCTTGCAAGCAATTTATCCCCAAGCCAAAATTACCGGTTTAGATTTATCTCCCTACTTCTTATCTGTAGCTAACTATCGCAGCCAACAACGTCAAGCTACAATTAACTGGGTTCATGCTGCTGCCGAATCAACAGGATTACCAGATCAATCATTTGATTTAGTTTCCATTTTTCTGATGTGTCATGAATTGCCCCAGTCAGCAACCCAAAAGATTTTTGCAGAAGCTAGACGTGTTTTGCGTCCAGGTGGGCATTTAGCAATTATGGACATGAATCCCAAATCAGAAATTTACAAAAAAATGCCACCATACATCTTAACCCTACTCAAAAGTACCGAACCTTATTTAGATGAATACTTCAGTTTGGATATTGAGCAAGCTTTAGTAAAGGCAGGTTTTCAAACTCCTACCATCACTAGCAACACTCCCCGTCACCGGACTGTAATTGCTCAGGTGCGTGGCTAATTTATCTCTACTACTATGGGCAGTCATTCCACCGCTGCTGTTTTTGTGGTTTTATTACCGCCGGACTCCTGCTGCCCCTCCACTGCCACAATTGCTCTTTTTATTCATCTTTGGCATAATCTCTGGTTTCGTAGCTCTGGGACTCGAATGGACGGTGGAAACTGTTGCTAATTCAGTTGTAGACTGGGCAAAAATACAGCGTTCTTTTTTTGGTTTTTCCCTGCGACAATTGCTGGAAATCGCGCCAATTGAAGAAGGCTGTAAGTTAGCAGCAGTTATCTTTCCTATCTCTTATCTTCAACGCAGATACCGATTTCGTGCTACTACTGTTTTCATCTTTACCATTGCTGTAGCTTTAGGATTTGGTGCTGAAGAAAACTGGATTTACTGGGTTCACGGTACAGCACCAATGGCGGAACGGATGATTAGCACTCCTGTACATCCTCTGTTTTCTGCACCCTGGGGTTATGCACTAGGAATATATATTTCTTCCACAAGGCGTTTAAATCGAGACAGAAGTTTGATTTTTATAGCTTGGTTAAATGCTGTTTTTTTTCATGCTTTGGTGAATATTTTATCTAGAGCTTGGGTTTATCCACGTCCAATACATTTTCTTGGTTATGTTTTATTTCCTTTGCTGTTGTGGATGTTTTGGCGGTTAGAGCAACTACTGCGAAAGGTACAACGCCAACGTCCTATTACTTTAATCTCCGGTTACATACCCCAAGCCCGTTATTGGCAAAGAGTTTTAATAATGTTAATACTTTTATTAGGAGGAAATGCTATTTTTGGGTTGTTTCTTCTTGTTAGGAAACTCAGTCCTTTGCGCTTAGACCAACTATTTGAAACTGATATTTTATCGTTTATACTTAAACAAATAGTACTAAATCTCTTTTTAGGAGTTTTATCCTGGTTAATTTATCGCTATTTACGATATTTAGCCAATCGTCGGTATTTTTTAAAGTTAGGAAAATACTAGGAGATTTTTATGCAAGCGACTCCAGTACGTTGGACTACTGCTGATTTAGAGTTATTCGCAGGTGATAACAGAAATCGCTATGAGATTATTGAGGGAGAATTATTTATGACCAGAGCGCCTCATTGGGATCATCAGTTTAGCTGTGCTAATATTGCTACTGTTCTCAAAGTTTGGTCAGATGAAAGCGGTTTGGGTAAGGTGGCTGTTGCACCAGGAATTATTTTCTCAGATAGTGATAATGTGATTCCAGATGTGGTCTGGGCTAGTCATGAATCTTTAGAACGTCTCCTAGATGAAGCGGGACACCTAACTGGCGCACCAGAATTAGTAGTTGAGGTGTTGTCCCCAGGAGAAAAAAATGAAAAGCGTGATAAAGAATCAAAACTGAAGCTTTACTCAGTACGAGGAGTTCAAGAATATTGGATTTGCGATTTTAATGCTAAAAAAGTTGAAGTTTATCGTCGTCAACAAGCTGCTTTGAAGTTAGCCGCTACTTTATTTAGTGCAGATGAATTGATTAGTCCTTTATTGCCAGGATTAAAGTGTTTAGTAAGTCAACTTTTTTAGTCCACAATATAGATCCCCAACTTCTCAAATAAGTTGAGGATCTGGATATTTTAAACTCTTGCTAAAACTGGTTGACTAACGGCTGCACTAACAGATGTTGTTTCTGAGTCAGCAGCGTATATTTCGCAGGAATTATTAGGGCTTTCGATGAGTTTGACCTTGTAAAGCTTGGCTCCTAGCTCTTGAATAGGCGATCGCAATACGTTACTAATATAAAGTGCGATATTCTCAGCAGTGGGAACAACTTTGGCAAAGAAAGCTATATCTTTGTTTAAAAAAGTGTGATCAAATGGTTCCACTACATAATCTGCAATCACTTGATTCAACGCACCCAAATCCACCGTCATACCCGTGCGAGAATCAATTTCGCCTTTCACAGTGACTTCTAAATGGTAGTTATGTCCATGTCCATTCACACGAGCGCATTTACCATAAATCTCTGTATTTTCTTCTAAACTCAAGTCAGGATGAGCTAATCTGTGCGCGGCACTAAAGTGAGTGCTAATACTTAAATATGCTTCCATTCCGTTGCCCATATAATCTGCCCAAAGTTCAGGATTTTCAAATAACTGCACGCGGACTAAAGGTAAATGGGGTGCGAGACGTTCCCAAATTACCCGCGCGATATTCTCAGTAGTGGGGAGAGTTTGTTGAAATTCTGTCCACACATCATTGAGATAAGAAAAATCTAGTTGACCAGTAACTTCCCGTTTGATGACGTGTTTCACATCAGACAAGTTCAGCACCATACCATATTCATCTAGTTCCCCAGCGAGGGAAACAAATAAAATATAGTTATGTCCGTGTCCGGGAAATTTCGAGCAAAGACCAAATTTTTCCACATTTTCGTTTTCACTCAGTTCTGGCAACCAATACCGATGGCTTGCCGAAAACTGAGCGCGGCGATTTACAATACATTGCATGAGTACTCTGGTAACAGAACTTAAAATTTCTTAATCTTTCACTGTTACCAGTGTAAACCAATTTGGTTGCTTAGTGGTCGGTGAAATGAACAATAGTCATAAGATTTCCGTATAATAATCATCTAAGTAGAACTTTCCACTTTGTGGGAAACAGTACATTAAGGTTATCTGTTAGAGTTAAAACAACCGTAAATTTATTGACTTTGTAAATAAGAGTGAGGCGCAATACGTGATTACTAGAGGTTATTTTATAGGTGAAATAATAGATGAACTAGCAAATATTGCTAATCAAGTTGATAACAGATGCAAACTAGGCTTAACAGACCTAAATAAATATCTTGAGGATTTCTTTAAAGAAATATTGAATATACTGCTTGGTATACAATTAGAAAATCTCAATAATGGAAGAAGTAACGCGCCTGGATTAGATTTAGGTGATTCTGTAAACAATAAAGCATTTCAAATTACATCAGAAAAAACATCGACTAAGATTAATGATACTCTGAACACTGTCTTAGATAATAAAATAAAAAAATATGATGATATTTATATACTCATCATTGGTTACAAACAAAAAAGTTACACAGAGAACAAAGACCTCTGGGATAAATTAAATTTTAAAAAGGAAAATATTTGGGATATTAACACGCTTTGCAAAAAAGCCATTGAACTGCCTCTCGATAAATTACAAGCTATTCATCAGTATATAAAACAAGAAATTGTCAGGGTGAAAATAGAGTTAGAGATACCAAATCAAGAAGGTGAATTTGCTACAAATATTAAAAATTATATTGAGGCAATAGCAAAACCTAAATTTAATGAAAATCAACTTAAAGTTTATTATGAATATCACATAAATAAATTAAAGAATGAAGGATTAGAAGCAGATGATTATTACACATTTGATGATATAAAACAGGCGTTTGATTTTTTAGCTAAGGAACTTGCGAAATTACCTCGCATAACACGAGAATTTTATGCTTTCCTTCTTGAAAGGAGAGATGAAAATTCTTTAGACACATCAAGTAGTAAATTCTGTTATCGCTTTAATAAAGACAGACTCAGAAGAATTTGTAGTTATGGTGATATTGATGGAGAAATTAGATTGCTTACAAAGCATGAATTTATATCTTGGGATAACCCTACCCGTATTATTGGTGAAGACTATTATACAGGTTGGACTGAATCTTCATATCGTATTTACATTCCAGGTGATTCTAAAAGTTATATTTTTAAGAATTTTATTGTAGATTTTGTGGATTTTATAGATAATAAAAATATCGGTTATCAAAAACCCATAGTAAATCTCGATTTTAGTGATTTTTAATTTGTGGTTAATTTGATCAAAATAGGAGGATTAATACTATGCTACAAAATACCTATCAACTACCATTGAGATTTGAGCAAATTCTTACTCTAGTTAAACAACTTTCTGATTCTGAAAAATTGTTACTTAGCAAAGAACTAGAAAAAGAAACCTTGAATCATAAATTAACAGAGTTGTTGGAAGTATTTCAAACTGATGAATTATCATTAGCAGAAATTACTGAAGAGGTTGAAATTGTCCGCTCTCAAATTTATGACAGAAAACAAAGCAGTTAAGATAATTATTGATACTAATCTTTGGATTAGTTTTTTGATTGGTAAAGAACTGTAAAGATTTAAAAAACCTTTTAGTTGCAGAAAAAATTCTAGTAGTAATTTCTGAACAAATATTAGAAGAAATTACTTTAGTAACTCAACGTCCTAAGTTACAAAAATATTTTCCGTCTAACAAAGTCGATGAATTAATTCAACTTTTAAGAACTATTTGTGTATTTATAAATATAACCTCAGAAGTTTTTATTTGTCGGGATGCGAAAGATAATTATCTTTTAGCACTAGCAAAAGATAGTGATGCAAATTTTTTAGTTACAGGTGATCAAGATTTATTAGTGATGACAAAATTTGAAAATACTGAAATTGTTACTTATCAATAACTTTTACAAAAATTATATTGAGTAAGTCTCATTTACTCACAGATTCTTGCGCTTCATGATGCAATCTTTTAGCTATCCTAAATAACTCTTGACCTGTGTGCAAATAGCGATCATCGTAGCTTAACGGAAAATACGCCAACTCTTCTATTCCATCTGCAACTTGACTCAAACAATAGTAAAGATGCGCTGCTGCTGCTGCGAAAGTAGCAGGATTTGGTAAAGAACGAAACCTATTTTGAGCTTCCTTCAGGTCTTCTCGACAGGATTCTAAATAATCCTGAAATTCGTCTAACAACTCATCATCAAAAGGATCTGCGGCTAATTCCTCAATTTGTTCTTCTAGAGAACTGAGAATGGTACAAAGTATCCGATTTACTGGTTTATAAACTCGGCGTAACCATTCTTCGATTTGTTCATCAGCATCTCTTCCCGTTGGCCTGGTTTTTTGGTAAGGTTTTTGGTCATAATTGCGCTTTGGCTTAGGAATACTTGATTTTTGAGAATTATGTCGCAGTTTCTGATCGTAATGCTGGCGATTTTGAGTGTCGCCTAAAACCTCATAGGCTGCATTAATCAGAATAATCTGCTCGTTATTTGCTGTCTTTTGATTAGTATCAGGATGGAACAGCTTAACCAAGCGGCGATAAGCTTGTTTAATCTCCGCTTGGCTGGCTTTGGAATTAACTTTTAGGGTTTCGTAGTGGTTAGAATCGACCATGATCCGTTAACAGTTATCAATCATCAGTTATTGGTTAACTGATTTAATCTAACGTATCGTTAGCTGATACTACTTGCAACTTTTGCTTCTAAATCTTGGAACAGTGGTGTACTCAAATATCTTTCGCCAAAACTTGGTTGAATCATCACTATTAAGCGTCCCTGATTTTCTGGACGTTGGGCAACACGAATAGCAGCACAAAGAGCAGCACCAGTAGAAATCCCAGAGAGTAGCCCTTCTTCTCTGGCTAAACGGCGACTATAAGCGATCGCATCTTCATCGCTGACAGTAATCACTTCATCAATCAATTCTACTCTCAAAACTTGAGGAATAAACCCTGCCCCAATGCCCTGAATTTTGTGAGGGCCTGGTTTACCGCCGGATAAAACAGGGCTATTAGTTGGTTCAACTGCGATCGCTTGAAAACTCGGTTTCTTCGCTTTCAACACTTCCGCAACACCAGTAATCGTACCACCGGTACCCACTCCTGCCACAATCATATCTACCTGTCCATCTGTATCTTCCCAGATTTCCTCAGCTGTAGTTTCCCGATGGATTTTGGCATTGGCCGGATTACGAAACTGTTGCAACATATAAGCATAAGGAGTTCTCTCTACAATCTCCTGCGCCTTGCGAATTGCCCCACTCATCCCCTCAATTCCCGGAGTGAGTTCCAATTCAGCACCATAAGCCCGCAACATAGCCCGCCGCTCTGCACTCATCGTCTCCGGCATCGTCAAAATTAATCTATAACCCTTAGCAGCCGCCATCATTGCTAGAGCAATTCCTGTATTTCCCGATGTCGGTTCTACCAAAATTGTCTTGCTAGGAGTAATTAAACCTTCCTGTTCAGCATCATTAATCATACTCACCCCAATGCGATCTTTCACCGAAGAAGAGGGGTTCATGCTTTCCAATTTCACCAAAATCTGTGCAACACAGCCTTCTGCTTGGGGAATTCGATTCAACTTTACTAAAGGTGTCCGGCCAACTAATTCTGTAATATTCTGAGCAATCCGCATAATCAATTTTGAATCCTTTAAATGTAATACATGATATCTAACTGACGGCGTGAATTTCTCTTTTCACAAAGATCCTGAAGCGAATGTTTTTGTAAGATTGAATTTGCAGCCTGACGCGCTTCTTGCCAGATTTCTTCCACAATAGAACTATCTACACTTTTGAGGTTATTGGTATCTTCTTCACTAATCCGCACATCTAAACCTTCCAAACATTCCAAGATATCTAAAATGCTAATTTTCCAAGGTTCCCGCGCCAAAAGATAGCCACCTTTTGAACCACGTTGACTTTTAACTATACCGCCACGCCTCAATGTAGCTAATAGCTGTTCTAGATAACGATCCGGTATATTTTGTTGGGCAGCAATTTGTCGAATTTGCATCGGTTCACCGCTTTCGTAATGAATTGCCATCTCTAATAACGCCAAAATTGCGTATTCAGATTTACATGATATTTCCACAAGCAGCAATTAAGAATAAAGGATAAACAATGAAAGCTGAAGGATGGAGGATAAATGATAGGACTTACGCATTGAGAAAATCTATCAAATATGGATTATGAATTTTATCTTTTCATCTTTGCCCTCTTGGAGACGCAACTCAAATCCACTTCACCTCTTTTCTAGTATACTCCGGTTCTCCACTGGGGTTTGTTATTTTTTTCTACCCAAAACAAAATCCCCACCTCATGGCGGGGATAAGCAAGTTTCCAGCTTGTCAGCAAATCGTCAACGTCTTAGAACGTGAACGTTGTTCTCAAAGTACCGATAAAGGTATCTTCGCTGCTGCTGCTTTGTCCGGTAGCTGGCAACCAAATTACACCAGGGGTGACGGAGATGTTATCAGAAACACGATACTTGTAGAAACCTTCAACTTGGTAGGGAATATCACGAGAGCTAGCACCACCACCATTGTTAAAGGAATAAGGTTGAGCGCCACCAAAAACACCCAAGACGTTACCTTTCTTACCAAAGTCAGGTAATGCTAACCCAACTCCATAGCTCCATGCTTCATAATCATCACCAGCACCAAAGCCTATAACATCATGGTAGGAAACGAAACCACTGATGGAAAGTTTTTCGCTAGGTCTAAAGGCGGCGGAAACACCATAGGAGTTACTAGAAGATCCCTTGCCGCTGGTTATATTGTTAGCCAGTGATGTACCTACAATATCATCTGATGCAAGTCCTGAATTAATTCCTGAGTCAAACAAACGGCTACCGATACCATGATAACCATGTACATAAGTAGCAGCTAAAGCAATACGATTACCAACATTAAAGTTTAACTGACCTAAAGCAGCATAGTTACCGTCAAACAAACCGTCACCAGCCAGAGGACTATTAGCGTCAGAAGCCAAGTAACCCAATGTCAATGAACTTGGTTTGAGAATACCGCCACCTTGACCAAAGGGTACATTCAGTGCAATACCTGCACCACCACCAATTCGGTAGATGGGGTTTTCAGAACTAAAGGTACTTAAAGCACCGTTACCACCATCAGTTCTATCAAAGAAGTAAGGGTTGTTAACAGCAGCATAATGGCTGTGTTTACCACCAGTAGCTGCTATATAGACCTGTGCTGGACCTATAGGAGCTTCATAGGTCAGTTTGTCTATCTCAACATTGTTAGTACCAGTGCTATCAACGTCAAAGGTTTGTCTACTTTCTCCAGTGCTGCCAAAGTTTTGTGAATTACCCGCAGTCAAACGGGTATTCAACATATCTCTACCGGTGAAGCTGCTTTGCAGATTCAAACGCACTCTATCTTGAAAAACTGTTTTACCCGCAATATCACCATTAAAAGCATCGGTCAGAGCGAAAATAGCTTCACCTTGCAATTTGGTGGTAGTTGAGAACTGATTGGCTTCCAACTCAGCAGTGCGTGCTTCCAAAGCATCGACACGACCGCGTAATGTTGCTAGTTCAGCAGAAAATTCTTCTTGTAAACGCTGTAAGGTGGCTAAATCCTGTTTTGTCACCATGTCAGCTGTTGCTGTGGCAATCAATTCATTAACACGATCTAAACAAGCATTCAAACCAGCGGCAAATTCATAACGGGTTAATGCCCGGTTGCCGCGATATGTACCATTGGGATAACCTGCGATACAGCCATAACGCTCAACCAATGACTGTAAGGCTTGAAACGCCCAGTCAGTAGGTTGAACATCGGAAAACTGAGAAACTGATGTTACTTGAGATTGTAAATTTTGACCTTCGTTACTGTAGCGTTTAACTTGATCTAAAACCTGAGTCTCTTGGTTAACTTGAGCCAATACTACAGGTTGTTGAACAACCTCTGTGGCTGCTTGTACTTCTAGAGTTGATACTTCAATGGCGGTATTTGCGGCTGCATTGCCTGCTGCGGGCGAAGCGATCGCTGTTCCTGAAACTAATAATGCCGCTCCTAAAACGGCTGGGCTAACCACCAAGGATTTCCACAATAGATTAGACATCTTTCCTTTACTCCTCACACCTTATATAGATAAACGGTTTCGCTGTGCTTGCTACTTAGAAATGTGGCATTTTGTCGAAACCTTTGGAAAGGGCATTGCTACCGTTACTACAATTTTAGTTTTTACAAGGCTAATAACTGATTAACTAATCGTTAAATATTCATGCAATTAACTTATGTAAAAACTAATCCTTTATAACTCCTCATTATATAATATCTGCGTCTAATGATCAAGATAAGAGTTTCTGATTAAATAACCGTTTTCTACTCATATCCGATACCAATAACCGCAGAAATTGATAACTCCCCACAATTTCTAGTCGGGGGGATTATTGAAGAGTCTACGAACGAACTGTCAATAGTGGTGACAAAGACATCCTAATAATTCCGCTAAAGTCTAGCCCTAACTGCATCACTATCTTTTAATTATATCTAATAGATTTACAGCAGATAGAGGGTAAATGAGATCCAAAATTGCAGAAAAAAAGCCATATCTATTAAGAGACTTTCCATCCTGTGAAAAGTTCCTTATTGTCTGTTTTCTGCTATATATTGATAAACCAAAAGTTCCCAGAAACAACTATCCGCCCTGACTTAAATCTGATGATCTAAATCAGGGCGGTCTAGCGGGTCTTCAGGTTGCAACCAGACTGCCGGAAGGAACTCCGACTTTTAGCCTAGCTACTTGAGCTAACTTAGTATCTCAGGATAACTAAGGCTAAGTTTTAGAGAACAGCCCCGGCACACAGCCGGCTAACTGCAACCTGATGACCCATGGTTATACTACTTTCTATCATGGGCATCACCTCCTTGTTGCCTAAGTGGTCTTAAATTTCAAAAGGGCAGAGCATCTTGCTCTGGGTTTGTAACCTTAGATTACTATAACACATCAAATTTGCTTTGCAATATTAACCTTGAAGGAGGCAGAAGGAGCAAATCATGCATGGGATTCGACCCCTCCTGATTTGAAGCCACCGAAACTCTTTTTCAGTGGGGGTCTTAAACCCTTTGATTTACTGTCATATCCTTCATTCCGTGAAATCCTTAAATCAGTTAAATCAGTGATAAAAAAACCCCCACCGATAATTGGTGGAGGATAAGTTAAAAATGATGAATGTTAAAGATGTATTAATTCATCATGCAATTAGAGAGCGTTACCACGTGGTAATACTTCTTCAGGGAATACAAATTGTTCGTGGGGTTGATCTTGAGGAGCCATCCAAGCGCGGA
>NZ_JAYGGY010000010.1:0-82227 GCF_034931625.1 Anabaena cylindrica UHCC 0172
AAAATCATCTTTTTATTATTACTAACTGTACCTCATAACAGCGGGAAGTGCTGTATCTGCTAATGGAGATGTTTCATAACTATCATTAAATAATGTTTTTAGAGATTCATTGGCAGCGACAACTAATTTTAAACAAGCATTTTCACCTTCAGCTAAACCCCGTAAATGATCTCTCACATCCCTTGTAAATCCTGATCCATTCAATTTACCAACATTATCTAAAATTAATAATACTCTTTTATCTTGTAAATTTCTAGTAAATCTATAACCTGTACTATCTGCAATATCAACTTTTTCACATATAGCAAAATAAAAATCTTCTTGATTATGAATATTATTCATATCGAGAAAAACGTTTTGACGTGGTGATTTTAAAAGATTTATTGATTGTTGATAAACTGCATATAATAAAGATGATTTACCAATTGCTTGTTCACCAATAATGGCAACACTACTAGAACTATTGAGAAGTTCAAATATCTGCTTTATTTCTTGTTCTCTACCAAAAAACTTTTCTAGGTTCTCTATTCTTCCCGTTGTGGGAACAAAAGGATTTTGATTATTTGGTGGTGAAGTTGGTTTAATTTGAGTTGCTTCTATATTAGGTTTTACCTGATCAGGATTAGATGTATATTCTTGATGAAAGTGTTTTATAGGATTTTGAAAATTTCTTTTATTAACTATAATCCCTAAATCTTGTTTCAATTTGTTAAATAATTTTCCTCCTAATGTTCTTGTATGTTGATCACTTAAAATAATTATTCCAGCAATATCTTGATATTCTAAGCCTTTCCAAATACCCAAAAATAGACCCTCTTCTACAGAGTTTAAGACTGGTTTTCCTTTTTCTGATAAGACACGATTGATAAAACTTAAAGCTTCTTTAGAGTCCATTTAGCATCAATACCGTTCAGTTAATAAAACAGTAGGTTGGGTTAAGCGACAGCGCAACCCAACAAAAGCATTAATAATGTTGGGTTTCCTTGCGTCAACCCAACCTACGAGATTTAAGTTTTTAACCTTAGCTGAATGGTATTGGGTTAAATTTAGCACTTGGCTAATAATTTAAAATTCTACCCTACAAACCTACATCAGCCTACATTTCCCTACGTAAATTTTCTTGAATAATTACCTACAACACCCAACCTATTCAGTATAGACGACAAGTGATGATAGAGACATGAAAAAAGGACACACATTTGAGGAGTTTGAACCCATGTCTCAACAACCAACAGAAAAGGAAAATCTTCTTACCCAGTCAAATAACGTCACCAAACTTTTAGACACTGCGGAAAAAATCATGAATAACATCACAAAGTCAGAAATAGTGGAAATAGTTGAAGTGGGAACTAAAACCACAGAAACCATTTTCAAAGATTTATTGAAGTCTGGAGGTAAACCCGTTTCTATTATCTTAGCTATTGCTGTTTTGATTGTAGCGACTGCAATACCTATTGTGGCTTTGAAACTATCTCCAAACCGGATAAATCAACCTGCGAAAAGTTCTCTAGTCAAATGATAATATTAGGGTGAGTGAGCAATATTGTGACTCACCTTTTTAAACATTCCTTCATTTACAAAGGCTTTTGCGTTGGTATACCTACAGGACGAGGAAAATGAACTGGGGTATGTACTATTTTTCGCAAATATATACAATGACGAATGCTGTTAGTTAAAGGAGTTGTAAATTCTTCAATTAATTCAATTACTCCACCTAGTTGATTAGCTGCATTTTGTAAATTTGCAGTTTCTGCTGCTGTCCAATTGCCTCGATAAATGACAGCTAAACCGCCTATTTTAACCAATGGTAGACTATATTCAGCACAGGTGGAAGAAGTTCCCACGGCACGAATTAGAGCTAAATCATAGCTTTGACGATGCTTAGGTTCTTGACCAATTTCTTCTGCTCGTCCAATTATGGTTTTGGCGTTAATTAAATCAAGATTGCTTAATATAGTATCAATAAAATTAATTTTTTTGCGAGTTGAATCTAACAAAGTGACTTGAGAATTTGGAAAAATAATAGAAATTGGTATACCGGGAAAACCTGCACCTGTGCCAATATCAATTACAGATGCACTTTGATGAAGAGAATCAATAAAATGCTGTTGTGGTGCAATTCCTTTTAAAGAATCCCAAAGATGTTTTTCCCAAAATTCTTCAGTTTCGGTAATACGAGTTAAATTAAGTTGGCGGTTTCCTTCTAAAATTAATTCATACAATTGCTGAAGTTGATTTTGTTGTTGAGTTGTTGGTTGCCAATTAAGTGTTTGCTGCCAGATTTCTGTCATTTCAGGTAAACTGGCTACTGGTAAAGATTCTAGATTCATTTTCAGAGTTTAATATTGGAGATTACCCAGGAATTGGAAAAAATTACGAATTATGAATTACTACTTCTTTGACTTTAGTTTCTAATGTTGCGGGTTCAACTGCTGTTAATACACCATGATTTAGTGTCCAACAACGGTCAGCTATTGGTAACAGATCGCCAGCATCGTGTGTTACAACTAATAAAGTCCAATCTTTTTTTAGTTTCGCTAATAAGTTTACTAGTTGGCGACGCATTGACCAATCTAAACCAGCGGTGGGTTCATCTAATAATAATAAATTTGGTTGGCGGATTAACTGCACGGACAAGGCTAAACGTCTTTGTTGTCCACCGCTTAAAGCATGGGGTGGTGTAGATAAGGATAAATGCTCTAATCCCACTTCGCTTAATGCCTGATGAACTCGCTCTGAACCTAATTCAGGATGCCCTAAACGCAATTCTTCTAAGATTGTACCACCGCAAAAGTGCCTTTCTGGAAACTGAAACACTATTCCGGCTAATTGTTGTAGTTGTTCGGCTATCAGTTGTTGTTCTCTCCAGAAAGCTGCACCGGCGGTAGGTTCAGCTAGTCCAGATAAAATTTCGAGTAAGGTACTTTTACCGGAACCGCTGGGGCCAATAATCAAACCTAGTTGCTGGGGTGGTAATTCTAAGTTGATAGATTTAAGAATTGCGGTTGGGCAAGCTGTGGGGTGATAAGTTAGATTTCTAAGATAGAGCATTTGTTAAAATTAGCAAGAAGTCAGCGAATAACTGATGGAGTCGATGGAGAAAAACTTGATTTAGCAGCAATAATCATGCTTTTTTTCTATTGTGGCAGACTTATCTGAGAAAATCGCTACAACCAGTCAGGGAACAGAAGTAATTGACCAGAGTCTACCTGTGTAGAAAATTTTGATGGTGATAGATGCTTCTGGAATTTACCAATTTTTTACATTTTAAGTAACAGATAAGACAATTTCAACCGCAATTCTTCTGAGGCGTTTTATGTCCAAACCATTTTTCATTCCTCAATTAATTATGTTTTTCCGATTTCCTAACCTTGTTAAAGTTACCGTTGCTACTACTTTTGCGCTAAATTTATTGGTGAATTCTGCTTGGGCTGGTGATCCGTTTCGGAGTGGTGAACAGCATAAAATTGGCGATCGCACTGAAGCAGCTTTTAAAGCCATTTTCCAACAAGGAAATTACCCAGCAGCTGAGGATTATCTACAAAAAGCAGTCTCTAGCGAACCAACTGAACCCCTGGCTTATGCTATGAAGGCGGCTTTAGCTTATGGAAATCAAGATTTGGCCAGTTTAGATAAGTACAGCAGCAAGACTCTAGAAGCTGGACAGAAGCTGATTGCTAGTGACCCATTACGCGGTAATTTATATACTGGTGTCGGCAATTTTTTAGAGGGTGCAGTCATTCTTACCCGTGATGGGAGTGTCAATGGTGTATCAAAAGCTGTTAGTCGTTTGACAAAAGTTTATGAGTATTTAGATAAAGCGGAAGCGATCGCACCTAATGATCCAGAGGTAAACTTACTTCGGGGTTATATGAATTTAATGTTAGCTGTTAATTTACCTTTTATCAGCCCAGATCAAGCAATTGAAAAGTTAGAAAAAAATGCTTCACCTGGTTATTTGGTGGATCGAGGTATTGCTTTAGCCTACCGGGATTTGAAAAAATATCCTCAAGCCTTAGATTATGTCAATCGAGCCTTAAAATCGACTACTGACAACCCAGAAATCTATTATCTCAAAGCCCAAATCCTGTATGAAAAGGGTAAAAAGGAAAAAAACCAGAATTTGATTAAAGATGCGATCGCTCATTTTGATAAAGCTTTAACCAAAAAATCCCAACTTCCCGCTAGTTTAGTCAAACAAATTGAACACGAACGCAGAAGCGCAGCCAGTCGATTGACTAATCTGTCATAGTGCTATTCATCTCAGTGAGCAGTTTTTAATCGTAGAGTAGGGGCGGGGTTTCCTCGCCCTTGATCATATTGCATCCCACCCAAAACCGCTATATAGTAAATAATTCATCATTAATTGTGAAACCTTTTTACTAATTACCCATCTACCCATCACCAAAATGCACATTCAATTCCGTGAGTTTAATCCTTTTGATGTCTGGATTTGGTTGAAATTTAACATGATTCCCTCTGAACGGGAAAAAAAATATGTAGAAGAAGTATTTAATTCCTGGTTTTATCTGGGTAAATTAGGAGCATTTAATGCTGAAAATCTCCAGGTACAGGAAACTGGTTTAGAACTCAGCTATCTGGATTATGATCCACAAGGTTATAATAAAAGCTTTCTCGCTTTGATGCACAACATGAGTGAGTTTGAATATGAAGGAGAATGGGGGCGTTGCTGGTTTGATATGGGAACTAGTGATGCTATCTCTCTCGATATCTTAATCAACGCCTTGACACAATTAAGTGAGGAATATGTTGATATTCAAGAACTATATATTGGTGGAGAAAATCCAGATTGGCCTATTGAAGATAGCGAAAATCGTGCTGATGCAATTTACGACAATTAACTACAACCATGAATAAATCAGGTCAAATTCGAGTCATAGTTTTAGCTCTAATTCGAGACGGTGAGAGAATATTTGTTTCTGAAGGTTATGACCCTACTAAACAATCAACATTCTATCGTGCTTTAGGCGGTGGTGTGGAATTTGGTGAAACTAGTTCTGTAGCTTTAAAAAGAGAATTTCAAGAAGAAATTCAAGCTGATTTAACAAATATTCGCTATTTGAGTTGTATAGAAAACCTATTTAGTTTCGATGGTAAACAAGGACATGAAATCATTCAACTTTATCAATGCGATTTTGCAGATCCTAAATTTTACCAAATCGAAAGTTTAACTTTTTCCGAATCTCCAGAACGTAAACATCGCGCTTTATGGATAGATATTGCTCGATTTAAATCAGGAGAATTAAGATTAGTACCTGAGATATTTTTTGATTATTTGTAAACTCAAGGGTAAGGAGTCAGGAGTCAGGAGTCAGGAGTCAGGAGTCAGGAGTCAGGAGTCAGGAGTCAGGATGAAGAATATTTTTCTCTTCTGTTCCTTGCTATATCAAACATTCTGTATCCTGAATCCTTACAATCAAGATAGAAATCTTCTTCTCTGCGTGAAATGAAAATTACATCCAAGACGATTGCTATAATTAACTTAGAACATCAACTAAGAGAGTGAATTATGTCTATTCAATTAATGACAAGACGTTTCACCGTTGCACAATACAACCAAATGAATCAAGCTGGTATTCTCACAGAAGATGACAGAGTAGAACTTCTTAACGGAGAAATTATTGAAATGTCCCCCATTGGTAGAAGACACGCAACTTGTGTAAACCGTTTAAATTTTCTTTTTTCACAATTACTTACTAAAAAGGTAATAGTTTCTGTACAAAATCCCATAATCTTAAATAATCTATCAGAACCACAACCCGATATAGCATTACTCAAACCCCGTGCAGATTTTTATGAAGCTGGACACCCACAACCAGAGGATATATTGCTATTAGTTGAAGTTGCAGATAGTAGCATTGAATATGACAGAGAAATAAAAATTCCTCTTTATGCAAGTAGTGGTATTTGTGAAGTTTGGTTAATAGATATTTATGAACAACTAATTACAGTTTATCGCTACCCTAACGCAAATGGTTATAGTGAAATCAAAACTTTCCGACATGGTGATATTCTAGATATACAAGCATTTCCTGAACTTACGTTGAGAGTTAATGATGTACTAGGATAGCCGATTTAATTAATCGTATCTATCTTTTTTTAATTTAATCACTTCAATAACATTATCATGATGTTGACCACCGATAATATCTTTTAAATGTATTTTTCCCTCAATATATTGTAAATGTATCCGCCAACCTGATATTTTATCAATATCAGCACGGTAGATAGCTTGTTTAATACCAGTTACTTTGTGTAATCTGGTTTTAGGAAAAGTTCTAGTTCTATGACATTCATTATCTTCTAGTTCTGCTAAAGCTTTGAGAAACTCTATTTTTAACTCCTCTGGTAAAATTTGCATCGCTTCATAAATAACACCATATTCATCTAGAAGAGGCTTAATTTGTGGCATTATAAAGCTGTAACCTTAACCTCTTGATTTTCATCTACCGTAAAATCTTGATAAATAAATTCGGCAATGGCATTATATGCTTGTTGTGCATCTTCCATTTTTACTATTCTAAATAAAGTAACAAGTATGCAGCCAAAAATTGGATCATCATCAATGGTTAAAATTACTCTTTGTTGGTCATTAATTTTTAAAGAATATATAGTCGAATCATAGGAGTGATTAAGTTTTATGTTTCTGAGTTGTTCACTGTGTTGATAAAAAGAATTGTTTTCAGATGATAAAAGTTCAAAATTGCGATTCATCTCTTTAATAATTTTAAACTTCTCCGTATCACTAAATCTTTCTAAATCTTTTTCAAAATCCTTTGTCGATTCAATGAGTATATCCATCAATTTAACTCCTGAGTCGAAATTTCAAGGTTACTTCAAATTTACTCTAAACTTACAGATAATTGTATGGTGGCAAGTGTAAATATGTCAGATTTTTTCTAAAAAACTGATTCATGTCAGAAATCTATTGATCAGAACCTGTAATCACAACTATTCATGCTTAATAATTCATTTTTTTGACAAATCAAATATGATGCTAGTTCAACAGCTAAAAAATAAACTACCTGTAACTCTATTCATACTTCTATCAGGAGTTGCTATCACCCAAAACATTGGTTGTACAAAGTTATATTCCGATAATAGCAAAAATTCAGCAGATGCCCAAACTCCAACCAAACCAGCACCCCAAGAAATTGTTCAAGCGGGAGAAGTGCGGGCTTTACCTGGGAAATTAGATACCATACCTGTTTTTAACAGTAATAGCCCAGAATGGGTGAAAACTGAAGGAGTTTTACTTTCTACTTTTCCCCCCAATGGGAAAAAAGTTCCCGCAGCACATCTTAATTTTCCCTTCCAAGGACGCTTTGATTTATTTGCTCATCACTATAGCCATACTCCTAAAGATTTGCAAACGCTTTATCTGGGTATAGTTTTGCATAATCCTGGTAAAAAATCTGTAACGGTCGATGTTTTACAAGGTGCGAGTTATTTAATGCAAGATGCACCTTTTGTAACTTTAGCGCCATACATTGAAAATAATGATGGAAAGGCTTTTTCAGGGCCGGGAAATAGGGCTGTAGCTGATGTGTTGCGAGGAGTTCGTCAAGCTGATTTTCCGCCTAAATTGGTAATTCTTGCGGGAAAAAGTCGGATGTTGTTAAATCATCCTATTCCGGTGCGAAATTTAGAAAAACCTGTAAATGGTCGGTCGAGTTTTTTTCGTTTGCGTAGCAGTGGCAAAGTTTATACAGCTAGTTTGGCGATGTATGCGAAGAAAAATGCTGATGGTTCTGACCGTGCGCCCACTTTGGCAGAATGGCAAGTTTTATTAAATAACGGTAATTTTGCTGGGCCAAGAGATAAAATCCCCACACCACCAGATGCTAAAGGCGGTCAATTAATTTATGGGCGTGTCGCTGGTGTTTCTCAAGGTTCTCGGTGGGAAGCGAAACTGGTGGATAACCCGGAAACGCAAATTTTGACAATTCCCCAACCTGGTAAAGCGATTTCCTATCCTATAGCTACTTTGCGGGGTGGTAGATTGGGTACTGAGCAGAGTCAAACGGCGAAGATGTTGGTGCGTTATGCCGACACAGCTTATGAAGCACATGGAAATTATGGTGTGGAATATAATCTCAGTTTGCCTTTAAGTAATAATACTGCGAATGTTCAAACTGTTTCTGTGACTTTAGAAACTCCTTTGAAAGACGATAAATTAGCTCAAGGTGGTGTCCGCTTCCGTCAACCATCTTTAGATTTTCCTTTCTTTCGGGGGACAGTGAGGTTGCGTTATGCTGATGAGCAGGGGGAACAAAAGACGCGCTATGTGCATTTATGGCATCGTACTGGTCAAGTTCTGGAACCTTTGGCAAAAGTTGTGTTACAACCTGGAATGAGGCGCATGGTGCAGCTAGATTTGATTTATCCACCCGATTCCACTCCACCCCAGGTTTTGACGGTGAGAACTTTAGAGAAATGAGGTAATTACGATCGCAGTTTTCCCGATTTTATTTACCGCCGTAGAAAAAGGCAATTTCTTTTTCTTTGAGGGGTGCAAAACCGGCATCTACTAATTTTTGGTCTAGTTCTGCTTGGGGAATGTGTTTTGCACCAATACGAACTATTCGGGAGCGCATGGTATTAGATACGCCACTACGTTGTCTACCTGATTCTAAACCCATAACTTGGGTGTATAGTTCTAGTTTAGCTGATGGAATAGGAGAACCATCAAAATCAACTCCTTGAGCGATCGCTACATCAATAGCATCTGCACCCGTGGTAGTCTGCTCTCCTGGATCAATTTCGGTCGTCATGGCAATTTGCTCACAAGAATATTAAGTATACTTTACCAGTCTTGCTGCCACCTCTGGCTGCGTTGCTTGACTGATGAGCTTTACGAGTCCAGACTTGTCACTTTCGGAAATTTTGGTTTAATCTCGAACCAGCAGTATAGCAATTTTTAGGTGATGCTATGTCTGATGCCAACTCTCCTCGCCACAAAGACCGCAGTCTCGAACAAGCACTAACTAACAAAATTATCGACGATTATTTCGAGAATTCTGAAAGTTGGCTGAGAGCAATTTTGCGGATGTGTATTTTCTCTTTAGCTGAAATTAATGGAGAATCAGTATTTATCGTTGAATGTCCGAATCACGCTGTAGCTAAACGTTTGAGTCGGAAAACTTATCCGTTTCGAGGAATGGTGTATTTTTTAACTGATAACTTCGATGATCGCGATCGCACTTTATTTTGCTACAAAGATGAACGTAAAGGCTATTGGCGCTGTTTCGATACTAGTACAAACAGTTGGCAATCTCTAAGTAAGTTACAATCATCTACTACCCCAAGGGAATAGAGACTGGGTAATGGGTAATGGGTAATTGAGGAGATGAGCGAGAATAACTTTCCACCTGTTCCCTATTCCCTATTCCCTATTCCCCGATTACGTGTAATTGAACCACCAACAAACGCTCCTAATATTGTACCTGTCCAAATTCCCGCTGTACTACCTTGCCACATTGCTCCTGGTGTTACCCAAGCATTACACATTTGTTGCAAACCCCAAGCTTGATTTTGGCATTTTTGATTGTGTAGCATTGAGGTGATTTGTCCACCAATCAAACCACCAAAAAAACCCGAAGATAGAGCTAAACAAGTACAAATTAGGATGCGGTTGTTGGTCATAGTAATCAAGATTATGGTGAGGAATAATTAATAGCGTATAGATTTCTTTTAACAAATTTCTGATAAATCTCCTGATCCTTCTAGCAAAGATTTGGGATAACCACCCATTTTTTCTAAAACTGTTTTAGCTGAAGTTGGATAATTATTAACTGGTGTTTCTAGGGATGAGATAAATTGTAAGACAAGTGGGATTTGTTGATCGGTAAGATTTGCGATCGCTTGTAAGAGTTCCTGGTGTGGATTGGTGGAGTACATAGTGATTAATTGGTGTTGTGATGATTACAATTTTAGCAAATAGGAATGGAAAGCGGCTAATCGTTAACTAAAGTGCGATTCCTATGGAGTGCTTACGCTATCGCTCTCATGATATTATCGGAGCTAAGAAAAATAATATTGCTTCAATTGGTGTGACTTATAGCTATGGAAGTAGTGAAGAATTGGAAACTCACAAAGCTGATTTAATTGCTGATTTTCCAAATGAGATTCCTACATTGCTGCCTTTGAGATTCTGTTGTTAAATCATCATTTAATAATGTTACACTTTAGTTACTGGAACAATGTCATTTTCACATGGTTGAAGTAATAACACAGCACTCATTTCAAATATTTGTAACATTTATTACAATCTGGATTGCTTTTCAACAGTATCAAGTTAATAAAAACAAGTTAGAATATGATCTTTTTGACAAGCGATTAAAAGTTTTCGTAGCACTACAAGATTTTTTGACAGTTATATCAGGAAAAATAAATGATTTAGACAATATTGTCAATAATCAACCGATTTCTAAAACATATAGTGTAGTTATTAATCCTCCTAAAGAAGTTTTTATTAATTATCAGAAGGTCATTCCTATAAGCGAGTTTATCTTTAATCAAGATATACACTCATATCTTTTGGAAATTGAGAGTGAAGGAAAAGAATTATTAAATATATTGGAGAATGCTAATAACACTAAGTTCTCCACCGAAGAAACAGATAAGTTAAAGTTCAAACTAATTAATAGAAGACAATGGTGTACAAACCAACTTTCAATTTCAAGACAGAAGTTTATAAAATATTTAAAACTCAAAACCTTTAATTAATATTACCTCCATGTCTTGTTATTAATTCTTTATGGTTAACTAATTCAAGCTTACCTTTTTTTGAATTAGAATCGTATTCTAAAAGTTTCCATAATAGCCCCATCTCAAAAAAATCAATAAAATCAATAAAATCAATAAAAACTGGACATGAACATAAAGACCATTTTTTGAAAAAGCTGCTTCTACTCCCAAAATTATTAAATGTATATATTGATGGTGATTCTGATATTTTCTCCTCTAAACCTAAATTAAAATAAAATTTGTTAGTATTTACATCACCATTTACTATCCAAAACATTTTTTCATAGAACCTCTCACGAGAAATAATCTCTTCGGGTTTTATAGGTGAGTTTTGAAATTCTATGACCACACCGTTTTTTGTTTTTACATCTGCGATATGTTTTTTGCCAGTAATCTCATCTTTATGTATTAATTCTTGGCATTCTATTGGAAAAAAACTTTTCCATTTGCGATGCCATTCAGTCTCATTCTCCCACCAATGATCACACTTTTGTTTAGTACAATGCGCCCAATGCCATACTTTATAATTACCACATTTAGCAATTGTATCAGACCCGCAACATACACATATACCTTTTAATCCTGGTTGTGCTTCTATTCTAATATTATTGACTAAAGAAAAACGCATATTTCCTCCGGTTTTTTTATTAAAAACCGTTATTTTCCTCAACGAATTAAATTAATAGTAATTCCCAGAGATAAACTACTCCAGACTTTATCTGCTGTTAATACAGGTAAATTCAAGCGTTTACCTAAAGCAAGACAAGCACGATCTCCTAATGATAATCCTGCACTTTTGGTTAAAGGTCGAAATTTAGCTATACTTATAGCATCTTCCTCATTGCAAGCAATAATTTCTAGACTATTTTCTAATAATCCTTCATCTCTCAATCGTTTAATAATTTCGTCTGGTGATTCTCCTAAATCAACAACTTTTGACAATACCTCTACCCAATTAATAATACTGATATAGCACCCATCAATCAACGCATTTTCTACAATTTCGGCTCCGGTTTCATCTCTAAGATAAGCTAAAAAGGCAGAAGCATCTAACACAGATTTATTCACTTAAATACTCCTGTCTCCGTTCCTGGATAAGTTCATCTACCAAGTTTCTATCAGGTGATTTATCTTTTAATAAACCTCTTAATTTTTTAACTTGTTGTTTGAGGCTTACTAATTGGAGTTTGCCGCTATCTTCCAGAGTTAAAATTAATCTATCTCCAGATTCTAAATTAAGAATTTGTTGGATTTCTTGGGGTAAAGTTAAACGTCCTTCCGGTTCAATATCAACTGTATAGTGTTGAGGAATTGATGAATTAGCAAGTGTCATAACTTGATATTCCCTTTTTTTCTACTTAGTTCTAGTTTAGCAAAACTCTAAAATTTAAAAAATAAATCTATCTCAGCTTTTTCTCTATCTTCAAACCCTACTCATCAATCTTCATTTCCAAATCTTCAAAATTAGTAATTGTCACTTCCACATCAGGAAATATTGCTGTTATTTTCAACTCTCCTCCCATAGCTTCAATAACTTCTCGCAGATGACTAACATACATATCAGTACGATTTTCTAATCTAGAAATAGCAGGTTGTTTAATTTGTAACTTTTCAGCTAATTGAGCTTGAGATATTTTTTAAGCTTGGCGTAATTCAGCTAATGCCATTTCTTCTTTTAATTTAGCTGTTTGAGTGGCAATTTTGGCTTTTCTTTCTGCGGAGAAATCTTTAGTAAGATTGCTAAACTTTTTATGTCCTGTCATATTAAACCCTCCCGACTAATTTCTTGGAGATATTCTTCATATAGATGATGAATTGTATTTCATTGCACCGACTCAGTGGAAACTGCGGAAGGCGATAAAAGCGGTGAATAAGGTAATAAATGACCGACAGCAATGCGAAACTGAAAAATAAAATGACGGTTTCCGTCGTCAGGTGCGTCAGATGTCAAATGTCTGTTGATTGTTAATGAATTATCGAGTCTGACGCACCCTACAAAGCTACTAGGTGGGAATCATCCGTAATTACCAATTACCCATCAACCAGTATTTCTCATCCCTGCGGCAATACCGTTAATGGTTAACAACGCTCCTCTTAGTAACTCACCTTTGCTGTAACGAGAGTGAATTATTCCAGAGGTGCTGGTGTTTTTGTACTGCCGTAGACGCTTGAGTAGAGAAACTTGGATAAATCCTAAAGGTACAATTGTCCCGTTCCGTAACTGTACTGAACGCTGTAAAGTTGGATCACCGTCCAAAAGTCGCTGGTGTCCAGTGATGTTTAGAACTAAATTCCTGGTGAGATAGAATTCGCTGGCAATTTGCTCAAATACTTTATCAAACCGGGGTTTGTCTTCTGGGTTGGATAATTCATCGACGTAATGACGTGCCATTTCAATGTCTACTTTGGCTAAGGTCATTTCGGCTTTGGAAATTACCATTTTGAAGAAAGGCCATTTGAGATAAAAGTAGCGTAGCAATTTCAGGTGTTCTTCTGGTTCGGTGTTGAGAAAGTCTTGTAAGGCTGTACCGATGCCGTACCAAGAAGGTAATAAAAACCTGGTTTGTGTCCAGCTAAATACCCAAGGAATAGCTCGTAAGCTGCTTAAATCTTTTTTACCGGATGGTCGTCGGGCAGGACGGGAGCTAATTTGCAGTTGGCTGATTTCTTCGATGGGGGTGACTTGGTGGAAGAAGTCGATAAAGTCTGGTTGTTCGTAAATTAGAGAGCGATAATGTTGACGCGATCGCACTGCTAATTCTTCCATGATCTCATTCCACGGTTCAATATCATCAAACCCGGTTCGCAATAAACTGGCTTGAATGACTGCACTGGTAATGGTTTCAATGTGGTATAAAGCCAAGTCTAGCAAGGAATATTTGGAAGCTAAAACTTCCCCTTGTTCGGTGATTTTAATGCGGCCATTAATACTGTGACCTGGTTGAGCCAAAATCGCCTCATAAGCTGGTCCACCACCACGGCCTACAGAACCACCCCGTCCATGAAAAATCCGCAGGTGTAAGCCGTATTCTTCCGCGATTTTCTGGAGTGATTTTTGAGCTTTGTGAATTTCCCAGTTGCTACTCAAGAAACCGGAGTCTTTGTTGCTGTCAGAATACCCCAGCATGACTTCTTGTAAGTTGGGGTTGAGTGTGGGGGTGAGGGAAGCATTTTCTGGGTTAATTGCTTCGTAACCACCTGCTAAAAAGGCGCGATAAAGAGGGAGTTCAAATAGTTGCCGCATGACGCTTCTGGAGCGTTGTAAGTCTTCTACAGTCTCAAATAGCGGTACTACTCGAATTGAGCCAACTGCGATCGCCGGATCAAATAATCTGGCTTCTTTGGCTAGGAGTAAAACTTCCAAAACATCGCTGACTTCCCGGCACATACTGATGATGTAAGTCTGACAGATGTTGATGCCAAACTCTTGTTGTAGCGATCGCAAAACCCGGAAAGTTTCAATGACATCGTTGGTTTTTTCCGAAAATGGCAATTCACTGGGAATTAATGGCCGTCTTGTTCGTAATTCCCCGGTTAACCAAGCTACTTTCTGCTCTTCTGAAAGTTCGTTATAGGGTTGGGGTAAAACTTGCAAGTATTCAAGAATCTCATTCAGCGCATCAGCATGACGGGATGATTCTTGGCGAATATCTAGCTGGGTGAGATTGAAGTCAAAAATTTCCACTTGACAAATCAGGGTTTCTAAAGCTCGACAGCCTAAACCCGTTTCCGTCAAATTGTGGTGAATTAATCGCAATTCAGCTAAAAACTCTGCCCCGGAACGGTACATTGGTGCATCTTCATTTGTGGGCGTTTCCCGTTTATATAAAGCCAAATTGCGATCGCGTGTATTTTCTAGCCTTCTTAACACATAAGCCAGTTTTAAGCGATAAGGTTCTTGGCGATAACGTAGAGCTAGAGCATCATAGACATCACTCATCGTTGATTGATCTAACTCTAGGGATTCCAGCAAATCTGGTAATACATCACTCCAGTGCATGGAAACACTCAATAACTCAATCAGCTGCGTCACCGACTGAATATATCGCTCCAAGACCATTTTTCGTTGATAACAAGCAGTCTTCCAAGTAACTTCCGGTGTCACTGACGGGTTTCCATCTCGGTCTGAACCGACCCAAGAACCAAAGGAGCAGAAATTTGTACTTGGTGGTTCTAGCCAAGGAAATGTTTGTGCTAGAGAATATTTGAGGCGTTTGTACAACTGAGGAATGCCATCAAATAACACTTCTTGGAAGTAGTGCAGAGCATAATCTACTTCATCTAAAACCGTAGGCTTAAATTGATGTAGCTCATCTGTACGCCACCACAGGCGAATTTCTTCCATCAATCGCTCTCGCACCTCTGCTGCCTCCCAAGGATAGCCACCAGAGCGATTTTCTAAGCTATCTAGGTGTTGTAAAAGGTCTACTACCTGTCGCTGTTTATCGCGGATAGTATGACGGACAATTTCCGTGGGGTGTGCAGTGAAGACTAAGCGGATATCCAGTTGAGAAATGAGACGTTGAATTTGCTGGGGTGGGACATTCAGTTTGAATAACAGCGGAAATAAAGCTGCAAATGTACCCTTTTGTTGAATTGGTGTGGTGTCTGTCCAATTTTGAGGTGTGTCTGATCCTAATGACTTGGTGACTGGTAAATCATCTTCTCTTTGGTTGGTCGAATAAATAATATTGGCGAGATTTACCTGATCTGCACCGTTTGTATCAGAATAGCGAGTCAGTTGCTGCTTTTGTTCATATTCCTGCTCAATGATGTTAATCAACTGAAAATATAGAGCAAAGGCACGAGCAGCACGAATAGCCTCGTTGATATTTAGTTGTTCAATCAATTCGACTGCGGAGGAGGCTTGATCATGGGTAGCTTGTCCTTCTGGAGAACACAAATCGCGTAATTGACGCAATAGATCTACCATTTTTTGTCCGCATTCTTGCCGAAGAACCGACTCCCACAATTCCTCTACTACCTGTAGACGATGACGCAAGAATAATTCCGACATGGGGTATGTATTCGCTGCTGGCGATGAAGAGTATAAAAGGGAACCCATATTCTCCGTTCTGGTAAAGCCAATTAATATTTACAGTGCTGAGTGCTGAGTACCGAGTACCGAGTGCTGAGTACTGAGTACCGAGTGCTGAGTGCTGAGTACTGAGTACCGAGTAATAAGAATACTTATTACTTTTGCAAACAGTAAATGCTCGACCTTTTGTAAGTGGTCTTTTAATTCAGTATGGGCGAAACGCCCCGCTACTGCTAATAGCACTTTTAACTCAGCATTCTTCATAATTCTAGTTTTTTTGTTTGTACTGGAATAGGATTAACCGTAGCCAATAAATGCTTTTATATATATATTGTTAGCTTTGGTTTAATTCCTGTTCATTAGGGAAGTTAAGAATGGGCAAGCGATCGCCCCGAAATACTTCTTCACTGGCTTCCCCTAAGGCTTCTAGTGCTTTACCAGTAGCTTTATCGGCTATTAGCAGCAGTATTATAGACGCTATGCCTATTTGGAGGAGACAAGATTGGGGAATGTTCAAGCAAATCGGATTAAATCCGATGGTTGGTGAGGGGTTGTGGGTTACAGGTGACATTGCTAATTCTTGTTTTTTGGCAGATGAGTAAAATAAATGCAAAACTCAATCTTGATCAGACTTGTAACCTTCGGGACTTCCAAGAAATAAATTACGAACCACAGAGGCGCAGAGGAATAAGGAGTTGAGAGATTTTTGCTTTAGGTGGTTGAGTATTTTTGGATTTGGAAGTCCCTTATAAAACTATCTTTGCCCATTTTTCTAGCTCTAAAGGTAACAAAATTGTTAAAAAAAAACTGCAAAATGTGCTAAATGTATGTTTCTAGTTTACAAGTACAGGCAAAATCCCCTAATACTCGCTTCCTGTTAAAGTTAACTGCCCATGAAAACAGTATCACTTGATCGCCAACAAACCTTAGTGCAATGGGTAAGCCAAGCCACAGGAATCAGCACTTTCGGGGTGAAAGTCCGGTTGCTGGGAAACGACCTGCACATACTTTGTGAAGGTACAGACTGCCCGCAACGTTGGCACACTCTGTCTGATTTGTTGCAAGCACTACAGCAAACAGATTTGGATAGCTTAACCAGTGAGGAACAATCCCCAATATACCAAGTATTGGTCTACGGTCGAAAAAAAGGCTCACACCATCCTCAATGGTGTCATCGGGTTTATTTAAATCAATTAGATCGGCATCTAGAGCAGGTACAGCAAGCCATGTTAGTAGAAGCACAAAAAACACAACTACCTGGTGGGGCGCTGATTGTCTCTAATGAAAGTTTGGCACGCCAAGGAAATCCAGATGCGATCGCTCGCTATTTGAGCGAAAATCTGAGTAGCTTGGGTGTGGCAGTACAAGTCAAAAGTCTACCCCATAATGCCAAGGCCAAATCTCAAAAAATAGTCAATCGTCTCTGGATCTTCTGTCAGTCGAGTTATAGCCCAGATGCCACCTTGTTGGCCGAACCAGTAGCCCAAAAATTAAGGCATCTCAAACTGGTTGGTTATGAAGACGCAATCATTGTCTCTCAAGTGAAGGGAGAAATAGACCCTGATTGGCGGCTACGGGTGGATTTGACACCACCGGAAACGATGTTGAAGGAGTGGGCGCGTTGGGGAGATGTGCAAGCGATCGCTCGATTGTTAACAGAGGTATTATCAGATTTAAAAATCTCTGTCCAAGCTTCTCTCAAAGAATTTACCCTACATATCTTTTGTACCCCAGCAGTTGATCCTGTCAAAACCGCTCCTGCACCAGAGAAGGAACTGTGTTTACAAATTATTCTCTCTCAGTTAGAAGCGATCGCCCCCCAAGGTATTCTGGCAGCAGCTATCTATGGACAAAAAACAGGCGAACAACAACCCGCTTGGGTAGATTGGTTGTCTTTACCATCCGCTAAACATCCCGCTTTAGCAACATCTACACTAGCCTTAGGTTCTACAGGTGATGAACCAGCTATTATTTTTTTACTAGAACGCCTACTCAATCCTGACATGGATTGGCGCTTAAAAACTGGTGGTATTCGCGTCCTCCTGCTTCGTAAAGGTGACTTACTACACGTAATGTGTGATGCGCCTAATTGCCCTACACGCCAACAAGTCGCCAGCAAAGTTACTCAATTTGTTCGTCAACTTAATATCCCTGATCTTTTTGGTGTCAGAGTTTACGGTCGTCGTGCCGGCGATAATCAACCCGTATGGCATCACGGATTTGATTTTACACAACGTCACAGATTAGTCCCAGAAGCCACACCAGAATTTGCTGCTACTGCTGAATATTTCAGTGAACTAGTCACAAATGAAACTGACGAGCCAATTCTACGTCCTGATTTAACAACCCAGGAAGTTCAAAGTTTTGTCACCGAAACAGCACAAGATTGGATAGAAACTGCTCACAAAAAAGTTAAAAAATTACTTGTGGGAACTCAATTATTTGCAGAACCCAACCACTCCATCGAGCAGAACCCTGATGAACAAGGATTTTTAGCTGGTCTAGTTTGGGTAGCATTGGGATTAATACTCACACTTCAAAGTGATTGGATGTTAGGTTACGTCCTAACTCGTACTGTCTCAAATTCACTCAAACGTAATAGTGCTTTATCCTCACAGGCATCGTTGACATCAGGAGAAGACCCAAATCAGAGAACAACAGCATTTTTTACTAGCAACAACAACATAAAATCTGCTCAGGGAAGTAATTCGGGATTTAATGCCTCTGGTTTTACCCAAAATGATGTCACTTCATCAGAAAAGTTACCATCTGCACCATTGAAAGCAAAAGCCAGCGCTACTGCTATTCTTTTAGCAGCACGCTCTCAAATGCCAAGTTTTAATGCTAGGCAATTAGATGAGCAATTTGCACTTTATAAACAGCGTTTAGCCACAAATGGAAAACCACCAGATATCCTGATTATTGGATCTTCTCGTGCCTTAAGAGGTGTTGATCCCGTTGCCCTTTCTAAAGCTTTGACAACTCAAGGTTATCGCCAAGTTGATATATTTAACTTTGGTGTTAATGGTGCAACAGCCCAAGTTGTAGACTTGATAATTCGTAAAATTTTAGAACCCTCAGAACTACCAAAACTGATTATTTGGGCAGATGGTTCTAGGGCTTTTAATAATGGAAGAGAAGATATCACTTTTAACGCCATTGCTGCATCAAAAGGCTATCAACAAGTTTTACAAAGAGCCACGAAACCTGTCATTAGTGATCAATCACCTCAACAACAGGAAAATGCTGCCCAAAAGGCAGAAATCAAAAATGAAACCTTAGATTTTAATAGCTATCAAATTGCTAATGATTGGTTAAATCAAGCTGTGGTTGGTATATCTGCTAGTTATCAATATCGTGACCAAATTAAAACACTTTTACAAAAACAACTCAACCATTTACCTTTTAGCAATAACCATCAGCCAGTCACAGTTCAATTGACAAACGATTTAGAAGAAGATAATTCTCTGCAAGCAGTTGATTTTGATGGTTTCTTACCTTTATCTATTCGTTTTAATCCTGACACATATTATCAAAAATATGCCAGAGTATCGGGAAGTTACGACAACGACTATAAATCCTTTCAATTAAAAGGTAATCAAGATGCAGCTTTACAATCATTATTAAAGTTTACAAAATCTCAAAAAATCTCCTTAGTTTTTGTAAATACTCCCCTCACAGCCGACTATTTAGATCCAGTCAGAACAAAATATGAACAAGAATTTCAACAATATATGTTAAATATTTCTACCACTAATACAAACTTTATTTACAGAGATTTAAGCCAAATTTGGCTCAAAGCAAATGAATACTTTTCTGACCCCAGCCACCTGAACCGCTACGGTGCTTATGAAGTTTCCAAAAAGCTGGCTGTTGACCCCATGATTCCCTGGATTTTTAAATAAGAGGGTGGGGAGGTAGGCGCAGGGTAAGAATTATCTATAACCTCTTCCCAATGACTAATGACCAATGACCAATGACCAATGACTAATGACTAATGACTAATGACTAATGACCAATGACCAATGACTAATGACCAATGACCAATGACCAATGACCAATGACCAATGACCAATGACCAATGACTAATGACCAATGACCAATGACCAATGACTAATGACCAATGACTAATGACCAATGACCAATGACCAATGACTAAAAAATGAAGTTTATATCAGTTTTTTACGGACTTTTTCTGCTGAGTATTCTGGGAATTTACTGGACTGTAGCCAATCAAAAATTACGCTTGTGGACTCTACTAATAGCTAGTATTGTATTTTATTCATCTTGGCATATTCAATATTTGCCATTACTACTAGTCTTGACTTTTATTAACTTTCGTCTAGGGTTAGAAATTGGCAAAAATACCTCACCAGGACAACATTCTCAAAACTGGAAAATTTCTAACGAAGATTGGCAAATTGCTCAAGCTGACTGGAATCTTAACAGACTGAAAATTTTGTGGTTTGGGATAATTTTAAATACAGGACTTTTACTATGTTTTAAATATTTACCCATTTTATTAAAATGGTTATTTGATTTATCTATAAACTCACCAGAAGCATCTTTTAAATTAACTACACCCTTGGGAATTTCTTTTTTTACATTTGAGTGCATTGCTTATTTAATAGATGTCTATCGTGGTGCGCCAGCTACTGACCAATTTCTGAACTTTGCCACCTACAAATTATTCTTTGCTAAATTAATTTCTGGACCCATTACTCGTTACCATAATTTAGCAGTTCAATTCGATACAGTACGATTTCCCAATGCTGATAGATTGGCAGAGGGACTGTGGTTAATTGCTAGAGGTGCGGTTAAAAAAGGTATTCTGGCAGATAATCTGGGAATTTTTGTTGATTTATGTTTTGGTAACTTGCAAAGAGCAGGTAGTGCTGATTTATGGTTAGCTACCTTTGCCTATGGCTTACAGTTATATTTAGATTTTAACGGTTATGTAGATATTGCTCGTGGCAGTGCTTTACTTTTTGGTTTAGTTCTGCCGGAAAACTTTGATTTTCCTTACTTCAGTACCAGTATTGCAGACTTCTGGCGACGCTGGCATATAACTTTAGGTGATTGGTTGCGTAATTACCTATATTTTCCTTTGGGTGGTTCTCGTCGGGGGTTGCTTCGCACCTGCGGAAACTTATTGATAGTGATGATCATAGCTGGGGTCTGGCACGGTTCCGCCTGGGGTTTTCTGATTTGGGGAGCATTACATGGTTTGGCCTTAGCAGTTCATCGTCTCACAGATGCAATGAGCGATCGCTTTAAAATTTTAACCCTATTTTGGGAAAACCCTCTAGGTATAGTTTTTGCTTGGTTTTTAACGCAGCTGATGGTTTTCACATCTTGGATTTGGTTCCGTCTTCCCAACCTTCAAGACTCTGCTTTTGTCATCCAACATCTTTGGGGTCATACTGCTGATGGACAATTTGCCGAAAAAGTCTATGTGGAAGCTTTAAATATCAGTCAATACCAACTCTCTTATTTGTTGATAGTTATAGCTGTTCTCATGAGTATAACCTATGCCTTTAAGCGAGGAATGAAATTAGAATTTAGCTGGCCTATCAAACTTGTTTTTGTACCTTTATGCTTTTACGCTGTTTGGTTACTAGCCCCTGAAGGTAGCTTACCTTATATCTATTTTGACTTTTAACTAATTCTTTTGACAGCATTTAGATTGCCTTAATTAGAGCTTGCTGAAAAATTTATTTTGTTTAGTGATAGCACAGCTTTTTATAGATAATGGTGCTGGAAATCCTGATTTTCAGGGCTATTTCTTCCGTAACTGTTCCTACTCATAATCATCTCAAACCTGAAAAAATGTTTGAGTTTTTCGCATAAATTCTCACAAAAAATATGAAAGCCTTTATGCTCCTGACTTTTACATTCTCTATCCTGAATACTTACATAAAATTAAGCTTTTAAGCCAATATATCCTTTTAAAGGTAACTAGAAAAGTCGTGTAATACATCTATCCAGAGTGTTATTACACTAATCAATATTTTTAGTAAATTTCATCCAAAAGGTATATTTTCTCTATATTTTACTTTGATGTTGATCAGCACAATTAATAATTAATAATGCCATTGTAAATTTACCCTGTCAGGGAATGATATCGGAACCAAGAATTATGACAGCAGTAGTTAAAAATCAATTAACAGAACATCAGTGGCACAATCTACCTGTACAGGAAGTAAGTCGATATTTAAACAGTAATATCAAAACAGGCTTAAATTCTACTGAAGTAGCCAAGCGCAAAGAAAGTTTTGGCGCTAACGAACTTAAAGCTAAACATGGAAAAAGTGCTTTACTGCGGTTTTTGCTGCAATTTCATCAGCCACTACTTTATATCTTGCTAATTGCCGGTGCAATTAAAGCATTTTTGGGACAATGGGTAAATGCTGGGGTGATTTGGAGTGTAACTCTGATTAACGCTATTATTGGTTTTGTGCAAGAATCGAAAGCAGAAAGTGCGATCGCAGCCTTAGCTTCCTCAGTCAAAACCAACAGCACTATTATCCGCAACGGGAATAAAATCCAAGTTTCCTCCACAGAATTAATTCCGGGAGACATAGTATTATTAACTTCTGGCGACAAAGTACCAGCCGATTTACGACTTGTGCAAATCCGTAATTTACAAGTCAACGAATCGGGATTAACAGGGGAATCCGTTGCTGTTGAAAAAAATACCCAACCCGTAGACGCAGATTCAGCCCTAGCAGAACGCACTAATATGGCTTATGCTGGCAGTTTTGTCACTTTCGGAACTGGGAAAGGTATTGTAGTTGCCGTTGGTACAGCCACAGAAACCGGGCGTATTTCTCAATTAATGGAACAAGGAAACATCCTCAAAACCCCATTAACCCGGAAATTTGACAAATTTAGTCGCACCTTACTTTACATTATTTTAGCAATAGCAGCCCTTACATTTGCCGTTGGCCTAGGACAAGGTAAAACCTGGGTGCAAATGTTTGAACCTGCGGTAGCTTTTGCTGTGAGTGCCATTCCTGAAGGATTACCCGCTGTAGTCACTGTCACCTTAGCAATTGGTGTTTCCCGCATGGCACGCCGTCATGCCATTGTTCGCAAATTGCCCGCAGTCGAAACTCTAGGGGGCGCTACAGTTATTTGTTCTGACAAAACTGGGACTCTGACTGAAAACCAGATGACAGTACAAGCCATCTATGCAGGTGATCAGGATTATACTGTCACGGGTACAGGCTATACACCAAGCGGAAAAATTTTACTCAATGAAAATCCTCTAGATTTTAATGATTTTCCTCCTCTAGCAGAATGTTTAAAAGCGGGCTTGTTATGCAATGATTCCCACTTAGAAAATAAAGATGGGCAATGGATAGTAGTTGGCGATCCTACCGAGGGTGCATTAATAACTGCTGCCAATAAAGTTGGGTTAACCCGTGACAACTTACAAGCGAGTATATCCAGGATTGATGTCATCCCCTTTGAGTCGGAGTTTCAGTACATGGCAACTCTGCATGAAATTGAACAACAAGAACGAATTATTTACGTTAAGGGTTCGGTAGAAGCAATTCTCAAGCGTTGTCAACAGGTGTTAAATTCTGCTGGAGAATTTTCTCCTGTAGATGCCGATACCATAAATCGGCAGGTTGAGACAATGGCGCATCAAGGTTTACGGGTGTTAGCTTTTGCCAAAAAATCAGTATTAGAGAATCAAGTCTCATTAGATCACGCAGATATCAAAAATGATTTGATTTTCTTAGGCCTACAGGGGATGATCGATCCACCTCGTGCCAAAGCTATCAAAGCTGTGCAAGCCTGTCAACAAGCTGGGATTCAAGTGAAGATGATTACAGGTGATCATGCTGTCACGGCTGCTGTGATCGCATCTCGCATGGGTTTTAATCATCATCGGGAAATTCTGGCTTTTACAGGTGCTGAACTGGCGAGAATGGAAAAACCAGAACTAGCCACAGCCATAGAAGATGGGGTAGTATTTGCCCGTGTGGCACCAGAACAGAAATTGCGGATTGTGGAAGCACTGCAATCTAAAGGTGAAATAGTCGCCATGACGGGGGATGGTGTGAATGATGCACCTGCCCTCAAACAAGCGGATATTGGTATTGCTATGGGTGGGGCTGGTACGGAAGTTGCCAAAGAAGCCGCTGATATGATTTTGACAGATGATAACTTTGCATCTATAGAAGCTGCCGTTGAGGAAGGAAGAACAGTCTACAGTAATCTCCTCAAAGCGATCGCATTTATACTGCCAGTCAATGGTGGTGAATCTATGACAATTTTAATTAGCGTTTTGTTAGCCAGAGATTTACCTATTCTATCTTTACAAGTTCTCTGGTTAAATATGGTGAATTCCATTGCTATGACAGTTCCCTTAGCCTTTGAACCCAAATCTGATCGGGTGATGCAACAACCCCCACGGAACCCCAAGGAAAAATTACTTTCTCCTAATCTAGTCAAGCGCATTTTCATTATTTCTATCTTTAACTGGATTTTAATTTTTGGTGTATTTGAATGGATGCGACAAACAACAGGTGATATTGCTGTTGCCCGCACAATGGCAATTCAAGCTTTAGTAGTAGGCAGAATTTTTTACCTGTTAAGTATTACCCAATTAGGTATTGCTATTTTTGATAAAATTCGCGGAATTAGACGAGAAATAAGCGATCAAACTGCAATGTATGTAGGAATTGCCAGCACTGTAATTTTGCAGATTATTTTCAGCCAATGGAGTTTGATGAACCAATTATTTTATACGGCTTCCTTAGACTTGAGTCAATGGTTAATTTGTCTACTTGTCGGCTTGCCTATGATTGCAGTAGCTGCTTTAGCCAATCGTTTGGACTCTAGTTTTTAAGAAATTATTTGTGGTGTAGGCATCCTACCCACATCAATTATTCTGTAAATCTGAGAGTAAAGTCAATTCCAAAGTATTTGGGCTAGAGGTGCAAACCATGAAAATTTATTTACTCAAACCAAAACATATTTTTTGGGCAAGTGTCTTTTTACCTGTTATTTTACTTTTGCCTGTTTCGGGTTGGGCTATAACCATACAAGAAGTCCCCAATCCTCGCAAAGAGTCTGGTGGCTGGGTAACTGATATGGCAGAAATTCTCAACGATGAAACAGAAGCCCAAATCAATCAGATGATTTCTGAATTGGAGACAAAAACAGGCAAAGAAATGGTAGTAGTAACTGTGCTAACAACGAGTCCTGCTGCATCACCAAAAAGCTTTGCTACGGAATTGTTTAATTATTGGGGAATCGGTAAGAAAGGACAAGATAATGGCGTATTATTTTTGATATCAGTAGGCGATCGCCGCGTAGAAATTGAAACTGGTTATGGCGTAGAAGGAATTTTACCAGATGCTAAAGTCGGCAATATTATCAAAACCGAAATCATCCCCCATTTCAAAAAAGAAGATTTTGCAGGTGGTACGCTGGCAGGAAGCAAAGCATTAATAGTAGTTCTCAACTCAGATCAAGCATCATCGGGAAATACTCTAACCATCCCGAATAAAATATGGGGCTTCACTCTATGGCAATTTTTAGTTTTTTCAGTTGGGGGAATAGTTGCAGTCGGAGGTAATTTTTATCTACTTTTTCGTCCTCAAAAAATATTCCTTGAACCAGGAGGGCGAACTCGTAGACACAAAGCCAATTACGTTTTTTTATGTGGTAACTGCAAACAGCCAATGGAAAAACTAGACAAATCTACAGTCCAATCTTGTTTGAGTGAAGAAGAAAAAATAGAACAACAACAAGGCAAGATTAAGTTTCAGGGTTGGAGATGTCTTAGTTGTCATCCGCAACATACTGATAATAGTGTTCACATTGTTGGGATCGAGTCCTTTCGTATCGGTACTAGTAGCAGTGGTGGCAGTAGCAGTGGTGGCAGTAGCGGGGGCGGGGGCTTTGGAGGTGGTAGTAGCGGTGGTGGTGGTGCTGGTGACAGTTGGTGAAGTACCTACACTAATGCCTTCCGCGTCGTCTGATTAAACCCGTGTTTAAATAAGTCTTACACAGCGTTTCTAGTCTAATAAATCTTATGAACAATCAAGGTAAAAGAGTTCCTGAAAATATTGCTCCAGAAGTGTTAGAGTTAGCTTCGCGTTACTATGCCAATCAAACTCAAGGTTATTCAGCTTCGGAGTTAGTAGCCGCAGGTAAGGAAGTTGATATTCCTGCCGAATTTATTCAGCAAGCCATCCTGGATGTTCAAGCAAAGCATAAACAACAATTACAGCAACAACAGCAATTAACCAACCTGCGTCAAAAAATTCTGATTGCTGCCACTGGTGTAGTAGCTGCGTTAAGTGTTTGGAGTGCCTGGACTTACAACTCCATTCAAAATAGTAACTCCAAAGTACAAGCCGCTTGGGCGCAAGTCGAAAATCAACTCCAGCGTCGTGCTGATTTGATCCCCAATTTGGTGAATGTCACTCAAGCTTATGCTAAACAGGAAAAAGAGTTAGTCTCTTTATTAGTGCGATCGCACGAAGCTTATTTGCAAGCGGCTACTCCTGATGACAAAGTTGATGCAACAGTGCAAGTTAATCAAGCTATTGACCGTTTTCGTGATTATGCCACCATTAATCCCCAATTGCAATCGAGTCAATTATTTACTAATCTTCAGTACGAAATTACAGGGACTGAAAATAGATTAGCTGTAGAAAGAATGCGTTATAACCAAGCAGTGCAAGTTTATAATCAAAAAATTCAAACTTTTCCTAATTTCTTCGTGGCTAATACTCTTGGCTTTGAGAAGAAAGAATTTTTAAGAGCTACAAATATTGATCTTCCCAAAATTCCTGGGTAATGATTCCTGATTTTGGCAAAAAACATCAAAGCAAAATCCACAAAATCTTTAAATCCTGAGAATCCGACTTTTGAATGTGTATTTTAATACGATAAAGACTGGCTTTTTACAGCAAATGCCTAAGTATACACATTAAATGTCATATTTAATTGGGGAAATAGATTTTTATTAAGCAATTCACTATAAAATTTAAAATTTAAAATCTAAAATTACTATGGCAAATCTAACTCCTAATTCTAGTTTCAGTGTCACCCTGCGTTTACAGATTCCCAATCGGGTGGGGATGTTAGCATCTGTAACCCAAGCGATCGCTCACAGTGGTGGTAATCTAGGACAAATTGATTTAATTGAGCAAAGTCGCCAAGACTCCACCCGCGATATTACAGTCGATGCAGCCAGTACCGAACACGCTGAAGCTATTGTCCAAGCGGTAAAAGTCTTACCAGAAATTAAAGTGATTAGCGTGTATGACCGCACTTTTAATTTACATCGTGGTGGCAAAATTAGTATTACTAGTAGAATTCCTCTGAGGAGTGTTTCCGATCTCGCAATGGCTTACACGCCAGGAGTCGGTAGAATTTGTACAGCGATCGCCCAAAATCCAGAAGAAGTTTACAATCTGACTATCAAACAAAACACGGTTGCTATTGTCACCGATGGTAGTGCTGTCTTAGGATTGGGCAATTTGGGGCCTGCGGCTGCTTTACCAGTAATGGAAGGTAAAGCCATGCTATTTAAGGAATTTGCCGGGTTAGATGCTTTTCCTATCTGTCTAGATACCCAAGATACAGATGAGATTATCAAAGCTGTGAAGAATATCGCCCCTGTATTTGGTGGTGTGAATTTAGAAGATATTGCTGCACCTCGCTGTTTTGAAATTGAAAAAAGACTGCGAGCAGAATTAAATATCCCGATTTTTCATGATGACCAACATGGTACAGCAATTGTCACCTTGGCAGCGTTGTTTAATTCTCTGAAACTGGTCAATAAATCAATTGCAGACATTCGGATTGTCATTAACGGTGCTGGTGCTGCTGGAGTAGCGATCGCTCGTTTACTTCGCAAAGCCGGCGCAGAACACATTTGGATGTGCGATTCTAAGGGCATCATATCAACTACTCGTACAGATTTAACCCCAGAAAAACTGGAATTTGCAGTTAAAGCCCAAGGAACTTTAGCCGGTGCAGTACAAAGTGCAGATGTCTTTATCGGTGTCAGCGCACCCGGAGTTTTAACACCAGAGATGGTACAAGGCATGAGCAAAGATGCAATTGTATTTGCAATGGCAAATCCGATCCCCGAAATTCAACCAGAATTAGCACCTGACAATGTTGCAGTTATGGCTACAGGTCGGAGTGACTACCCCAACCAAATTAATAACGTCCTGGCGTTTCCTGGGGTGTTTCGTGGGGCTTTAGATTGTCGGGCTAGTACGATTACTACTACGATGTGTTTAGAAGCTGCCAGTGCGATCGCATCTTTAGTTAATCCTTCAGACTTGAATCGAGAACATATCATACCTTCGGTTTTTGACCAACGTGTTGCTACTGCTGTTGCTGCTGCTGTACAACAAGCTGCACGAGCGGAAGGTATCGCTCAGAGTTAATGACTAGCCCTTCGGGGCGGAAACAGAGGAAGAAATAACTCTGAAAAATCAGGGTTGCAAACACCTTAAACTTTCTTGTGGTGCGGGCAGGATGCCCAGCAATCATCTGAAATGTGTCCTTGTTTCACCCCCTTATATTTATGTATGGGGTTTTCCCCTTCCTCTCTGCTCCTTATCCTCTTTTTTGACTCCTCACGGCTGAATTATAATTTGTGGGTTTTTGCCCAGCTTTTCATCACACCAACACAGCAAGTTATACTAGAAATGGTGGCAAGTTGAAATTACACCAGTCAGTAACTCAGGGCTAAAGCCACTGAGCTTGCAAGAGTAATCAAGCAAGCTGTACTGACCAGACCACCCTCAGCGACTTGCCCTGAGCAAAGTTGAAGGGTAGCCGTTATTTGAGTCAAGACACCGGAGAATGCGACGCTAGTTTTCCGCTCTGTCGTTTGTAATTAAACAGTTTTAAAGTCACTGAAACAGTGTTACAAGCCAAATACAAGCCCAGATAACAAGGTCAAAGCGAACATTACCTGAGCAATCAGAGAGGCAGAAATGTCAAATTACGCATTAGTGATCGACACTAACAAACAACCTTTAAGCCCTTGTCACCCCTCGGTAGCAAGGAAATTATTGGCTTCTGGAAAAGCTGCTGTATTTAGGAGGTATCCCTTTACTATCATCTTAAACAAGTCATGCTCAGATGTTGTTACCCAAGCGATAGAACTCAAAATAGATCCTGGTTCAAAAACTACAGGCATAGCATTGCTTCAGGGCGAAAAAATCATTTTTGGCGCAGAACTTTCTCATCGAGGAAGTGCAATTAAAGCTTCCCTAGAATCCCGTCGTTCACTCCGCAGGGGGAGACGAAACCGCCATACTCGCTATCGTCAAGCCAGATTTTTGAATAGAACTCGGCCAAAAAATTGGTTAGCTCCAAGTTTGCAGCATCGCGTTGAGACTACCTTAACTTGGGTCAACAAACTCATTAAATTTGCTCCGATCACAAGGATATCTCAAGAGCTTGTCAGATTTGACTTGCAACAAATAGACAATCCAGAAATATCAGGTGTTGAATATCAGCAAGGCACTTTGTCCGGTTACGAAGTCCGTGAGTATCTACTTGAAAAATGGAAGAGAAAATGTGCTTACTGTGGGATTGAGAATGTCCCCTTGCAAGTTGAGCATATTCACCCCAAAGCCAGAGGTGGCACTAATCGGATTTCTAATCTTTGTCTTGCTTGTGAGAAGTGCAATATCAAAAAAGGCACTCAGGATATTGAGAAATTTCTGGCTAAGAAATCGGATCTTCTCAAATGTATTCTGGCACAAGCAAAACGACCTTTAAAAGATGCTGCGGCTGTGAACTCTACCCGTTGGGCATTATTTAACCGACTTAAAGAAACTGGTTTACCTGTTTCCACTGGTTCTGGTGGTCAAACTAAGTTCAACCGCACCAGATTAAACTTTCCTAAAACTCATTGGCTAGATGCTGCTTGTGTTGGGCAAATTGGAGAATTGGAAATTTTAACAAACAAGCCTTTGCTAATCAAAGCAACAGGGCATGGGACTCGTCAAATCTGTCGGACTGACAAATTTGGTTTTCCATCTCGATATGTGTCTAGAATTAAATTTGTTAAAGGTTTTCAGACAGGTGACATTGTGAAAGCAATTGTTACTACTGGCAAGAAAATCGGTAAATATATTGGTCGTGTTGCAGTTAGAGCAACCGGTTCTTTTAATATTTCCGCATCAAAATTGGTTCAGGGTATTAGTTATAAATGCTGCAACATCCTTCACCGCAAAGATGGCTACAATTACGCATTTTAGGATTGACAGGGATTAAAATCCCTTGAGCCGCATCCCACGAGGTTTTATGACTGAGCAACCCAACGCAGATTTATTGAAGACACCGATTGATGAACTAAAACCCAAGTCAGATAATGACTCTTGGCAAAACCGCATTTCCGGTGTTGTCAACAAAACCACAGCCAAATTAACCCAACTCCTACCTGTAGACCAAATAACACAAACCGTAGGCAAATGGTTTAGTGTCAGTGATGCCCAAGTTGCAGAGATTTTAGAGACGATTCGCGCTGAATTGCCTACTACAGAAGCATTGCTGTTAGGTAAACCCCAATCTGGTAAAAGTTCCATTGTCCGAGGTTTAACAGGGGTTTCTGCGGAAATTGTCGGACAGGGATTTCGTCCCCATACTCAAAACACCCAACGTTACGCTTATCCTTCCAATGATTTACCCTTACTAGTTTTTACAGATACGGTGGGATTAGGAGATGTAAATCAAGATACTGAAACAATTATTCAAGAATTAATTGGTGATTTAAAGACAGAAACAAATCGTGCTAGAGTCTTAATTCTCACAGTTAAAATTAATGATTTCGCAACTGATACCCTGCGACAAATTGCTCAAAAGCTGCGTCAACAATATCCAAATATTCCTTGTTTGTTAGTGGTGACTTGCTTACATGAACTTTATCCACCAGAGATAGAAGATCATCCTGGTTATCCCCCAAATTTTGCGGAAGTTAACCGAGCTTTTACAGCAATAAAAGAAAATTTCACAGGTTTATATAATAGTGCAGTTTTAATTGATTTCACTTTAGAAGAAGATGGCTATAATCCTGTATTTTATGGCTTAGAAGCACTGCGAGATAATTTAGCTGAACTTCTCCCAGAAGCAGAAGCAAAGGCAATTTATCAGTTATTAGATCAGCAAGCGGATGAAAAACTTGGTAATATCTACCGAGATGCGGGAAGACGGTATATTTTACCTTTTTCGATTATGGCAGCTACTTTAGCAGCAGTGCCTTTACCTTTTGCAACTATGCCAGTTTTAACGGCTTTGCAAGTCTCAATGGTGGGATTATTGGGTAAATTATATGGGCAAACGTTGACACCATCTCAAGCTGGGGGTATTGTGAGTGCGATGCCTTCGGCGGGCGCAGCCATCGCAGGTGGTTTTTTAGCCCAAGCCATAGCAAGGGAGTTAATTAAATTTATCCCTGGTTTCGGCAGCGTAATTGCTGCATCTTGGGCAGCTGCTTATACATGGTCTTTAGGTGAAGCTGCTTGTGTGTATTTTGGTGATTTAATGGGTGGGAAAAAACCTGATCCTCAGAAGATTCAAGCAGTGATGCAAGAAGCTTTTGAAGAGGCAAAAGAGCGGTTTAAGGGCATGAAAAGTTAGATATCACCAGATAAAAAAATACTCAACCACGTAACAAAAAAATCTCTCAAACACTCATTTTTCCGTGTCCTCTGTTCCTCTGTGGTATGAATCCCAATACTGCTCGGTTAAGAATTTTTGTAGGTTGGGTTGAACGATAGTGAAACCCAACAAATGCCTGTAAATGTTGGGTTTCGTTCCTCAACCCAACCTACCTAATTTCATTTTTTGAGCTTAACCGACAAGTATTGGTATGAATCTAGTGTGTTAATTCTGAATCCCTTATCCCATAAGACTTCATGCACAAAATGTGTCGCCCTATTTTTATGAGAAAGTCCCTGAAACAGATGTTTTCGGTATAAACTACGGTAACACCAATAATTTTCTGGACAATCCCTCCAAAAATACACAGAATTAACATACTAGTATGAATCCTACGTGAACGCTTTGGCGATACGTTTTTTTGGGTAATTTATAGCAGAAAAACAATTTTTTATTATTCTTTGTTTCTTGTGAAGTGAGCATCTTGCCCGCCTATAAAAAAATCCCCCACCTTGCGGCAGGGGATTTTAATTACTTACCTAAAACCAGTAGTCAGGATCAACCAAACTTACCAGCAGTAGAAGCAATGAGGAACGCTGCGTAGGTAACGATGTAGCCAACAGTGAAGTGAGCTAGACCAACCACACGAGCTTGAACAATGGAGAGAGCAACGGGCTTATCTTTCCAGCGAACTAAGTTAGCTAGAGGAGTACGCTCGTGCGCCCAAACCAAGGTTTCGATCAACTCTTGCCAATATCCTCTCCAAGAGATGAGGAACATGAAACCAGTTGCCCAAACTAAGTGTCCAAAGAGGAACATCCAAGCCCAAACAGACAAGTTATTCATGCCGTAGGCGTTGTAACCGTTAATCAACTGAGCAGAGTTAGCCCAGAGGTAGTCACGGAACCAGCCCATTAGGTAGGTAGAGTTTTCGTTGAACTGAGCAACGTTACCTTGCCAAATACCCAGATGTTTCCAGTGCCAGTAGAAGGTTACCCAACCAATGGTGTTTAACATCCAGAACATAGCTAGGTAGAAAGAGTCCCATGCGGAGATGTCGCAAGTACCGCCACGGCCTGGACCGTCGCAGGGGAACGCATAGCCGAAGTCCTTTTTATCGGGCATCAGCTTAGAACCACGAGCATCCAAAGCACCTTTAACAAGTACTAGGGTAGTAGTGTGGATAGCCAAAGCGAATGCATGGTGAACCAAGAAGTCGCCAGGGCCAATTGTTAAGAAGAGGGAGTTAGTACCAGAGTTAATGGCATCTAACCAGCCAGACAACCAAACGTTACCGTAGTTGGGATAGGCTGTGTAGGCGACGCTATCGGGGTTAGACAGCAATGTGTCTAAACCGTAGAGTACTTTACCGTGAGCAGCTTGAATGAACTGAGCAAATACTGGCTCAATCAAGATTTGCTTTTCAGGAGTACCGAAAGCAACAACTACGTCGTTGTGAACGTACAAGCCCAAGGTGTGGAAGCCCAAGAAGAGAGATACCCAGCTGAGGTGGGAAATGATCGCTTCTTTGTGCTGCAAAATCCGGTCTAATACGTTGCCCTTGTTTTGTTCGGGGTCATAATCACGTACCCAGAAGATGGCGGCGTGGGCGAATGCACCAACCATCAAGAAACCAGCGATGTACTGGTGGTGGGTGTACAGTGCTGCCTGTGTTGTGTAGTCCCTAGCAATGAATGCGTAAGGAGGCAGGGAGTACATATGCTGCGCCACCAAAGAAGTAATAGTTCCTAGTGCAGCCAATGCCAAAGACAGTTGGAAGTGCAGGGAGTTATTAATGGTGTCGTACAGACCTTGGTGAGGCAGGTTGAACTGACCTTCACTCTTGCTACCGGGAACTAAACCGGATTTGGAGTTCAGCATTTCTTTGATGCTGTGACCAATTCCGAAGTTAGTGCGGTACATATGACCGGCGATGATGAAGATTACAGCGATCGCTAAGTGGTGATGAGCCATGTCGGTCAACCACAAAGATTCTGTTTGGGGGTGGAAACCGCCCAAGAAGGTGAGAATCGCTGTACCAGCACCAGTGGAAGTACCAAACAGATGACCCGCAGTGTCAGGGTTCTGAGCGTAAACGCCCCAGTTACCTGTGAAGAAGGGGGTCAACCCTGCTGGGTGAGGTGCGGTGCTTAAGAAGTTATCCCAGCCAACGTGAATACCACGAGATTCAGGAATAGCAACGTGAACCAAGTGACCTGTCCAAGCCAAGGAGCTAACACCGAACAAACCAGCTAAGTGGTGATTTAAACGGGGTTCAGCACTCTTGAACCAAGAAAGACTAGGACGGAACTTGGGTTGCAAATGTAACCAACCAGCAAATAGGAACACTGCTGCCAACAAGAGCAGACCTAATGAACCGGTGTACAGTTCAGTATTTGTCCGCATCCCGATGGTGTACCACCAGTGGTAAACACCGGAGTAAGCAATGTTTACAGGGTTGCTTGCTCCACCTTGGGTGAAAGCTTCAACCGCAGGCTGACCGAAGTGAGGGTCCCAAATCGCATGGGCGATGGGACGGACGTGAAGGGGATCTTTAATCCACTGTTCAAAGTTACCTTGCCAGGCTACGTGAAACAGGAGGCTGGATGCCCACAGGAAGATGATTGCCAAGTGACCGAAATGCGTAGCGAAAATCTTTTGGTAAAGATTTTCTTCCGTCATGCCATCGTGGCTTTCAAAATCGTTGCCTGTAGCGATCGCATACCAAATCCGACGAGTAGTCGGGTCCTGTGCGAGATCCTGGCTAAATTTTGGAAATTTTGTTGCCATAGGTTTTGATATGTCCTCTGACCTTTAGCCATCAGGTATCAGTGTTTAGAGTTCTGAGTTTTGAGTCCTGAGTCCTGAGTTTTTACTGATTACTCAGCACTCAGCACTCAGCACTCTACAAACTGATTGCTACCCTACTGAAAGGATGTGTGCGTGGAAGAATGCCCAAGTGGTGGCAATTCCTCCTAATAGATAGTGAGCCACACCTACAGCACGACCTTGAGTGATGCTCAAAGCACGAGGCTGTATTGTTGGTGCTACTTTCAGTTTATTGTGCGCCCATACAATGGACTCAATTAGTTCTTGCCAGTAGCCACGACCACTGAACAGGAACATTAAGCTGAATGCCCAAACAAAGTGAGCGCCTAGGAACATGAGTCCATAAGCAGACAGTTCACTTCCGTAGGAGTTGATTACCTGTGTAGCTTGCGCCCACAGGAAGTCACGCAACCAACCATTGATGGTGATGGCGCTTTCGGCAAAGTTACCGCCAGTGATGTGAGACACATTACCTGCTGCGTCTACGGTTCCCCAAACGTCAGATTGCATTTTCCAACTAAAGTGGAAAATTACAATTGACAGGGAGTTATACATCCAGAACAGTCCTAGGAACACATGGTCCCAACCGGACACTTGACAAGTACCGCCACGACCTGGACCGTCGCAAGGGAAGCGGAAACCTAAGTTTGCCTTGTCTGGAATCAAACGAGAACTGCGGGCGTAAAGTACGCCTTTAAGCAATATGAGAACGGTAACGTGAATGGTGAAGGCGTGGATGTGGTGAATCAAAAAGTCTGCTGTACCCAATGCAATGGGCATCATCGCAACTTTTCCGCCTACAGCCAAGATACCGCCGCCAAATGCGTAGCTAACTGGTTCTAAAGCATTGGGTGCTGTACCGCCTGGAGCCAGTGTGTGCAAGTTTTGTACCCACTGAGCAAACACAGGTTGCAACTGAATAGCTGCGTCAGAGAACATATCTTGGGGACGACCCAAGGCACGCATTGTGTCGTTGTGAATGTACAAACCAAAGCTATGGAAGCCTAGGAAAATACAAACCCAGTTGAGGTGAGAGATGATAGCATCACGGTGACGAATGACGCGATCCAGGACGTTGTTTTGGTTAACAACAGGATCATAATCACGAACCATGAAGATTGCTGCGTGAGCAGCACCACCAACAATCAAGAAGCCACCGATCCAAATATGGTGAGTGAAAATGCACAACTGTGTAGCGTAATCAGTTGCCAAGTATGGATAGGGAGGCATCGCGTACATATGATGCGCGATGATGATTGTCAAGGAACCCAAGAAAGCCAGGTTAGTAGCTAACTGAGCGTGCCAAGAGGTGGTCATGTTTTCATAAAGACCTTTGTGACCTTCACCAGTGAAGGGGCCTTTATGGTTTTCTAGGATATCTTTGATGCTGTGACCGATACCCCAGTTGGTACGGTACATATGACCAGCGATGATGAACAGTACAGCGATCGCTAAGTGGTGATGAGCAATATCACTCATCCACAAGCCGCCTGTAACGGGATTCAAACCGCCTTTGAAGGTCAGAATGTCAGCATAAGTTGCCCAGTTCAAAGTGAAGAAGGGTGTAATACCACTAGCAAAGCTAGGATACAACTCTGTAATCAAGTCCTTATTCAAAATGAACTCATGAGGCAAGGGGATGTCCTTAATGGCAACACCTGCATCTAGTAGCTTGTTGACTGGTGCGGACACATGGATTAAGTGACCAGCCCATCCCAACGAACCACAACCTAGCAATACTTGCAAGTGGTGATTTAGCATCGACTCCGCATTCTGGAACCATTCCAGTTTAGGAGCGCGTTTGTGGTAATGGAACCAACCAGCAAATAGGAACAAGCCTGCTAGTACCAAGCCACCAATCGCGGTGCAGTAGAGTTGGAAGGAGTTGGTGATACCCCAGCCACGCCATACTTGAAACAAGCCAGAGGTGATTTGAATGCCGTGGAAACCACCGCCCATATCACCGTTTAATATGTCTTGTCCCACAATGGGCCAAACTGTTTGAGCGCTAGGCTTAACGCCTAATGGATCAGTTAACCAAGCTTCGTAGTTGGAGAACTTAGCGCCATGGAATAACATTCCGCTCAACCAGATTGTCACTACAGCCAAGTGGCCAAAGTGTGCTGAGAAGATTTTGCGGGAAATGTCTTCTAGGTCGCTTGTATGTGTATCGAAGTCGTGGGCATCAGCATGAAGGTCCCAAATCCAGGTGGTGGTTTTTGGACCTCTGGCTAGAGATTTGGCAAAGTGTCCAGGTTGCGCCCATCTCTCAAAAGAGGTGGGGACTGGATCATTGTCAACGATGACTCTTGCCTTTTTTGCCTCTCGCTCCGGAGGACTAATCGTCATTCGACCTCCTCTGTGAATAGGGAATGAGGAATCATGAATACCACCGAGTGAATTTTACTCGTCGTTTCCAGGGTTTTTCTGGAGCCGTGTGGAATAGTTGTTTCTGTTGAATTATAGAGTCTGTACTGGCACATTGTTAGAGACATTTTAACAATAATTCAAACTTGCCAATTTTATTGTCATATCTGCCTTTTATATTCAAACTTTTTGTAAAAAAGTCAATAGTTTTTCTATTTAATTTACAAACTATAACAATTCTTAAAACTAATGGTTAATCGTGAATATAGGCATAAAACTTACTGTTATGGCTGTATATTTTCGTTGTATCTCAAGTTAAATTGGAAATTTATGTCAAATATATTACGGTTTTTGCATATTTTATGATAAAGATGCAAAAACATTGAGTGTATTTGCCGCTGACCTAAATCTTTGGGTCTATATTTCACCAGTCACAATTTGCGTCACAATGATTTGTCAGTTGTTGAAGACGATCATAGGGTGAAATGCATGACCTCTGGGCAAAAGAAAGCTTTAGCGAAACTCTTCTCTAAGAATTTCCCGATCTTCAAATGGGTAATGACATTGCTGCTAGTCTTGACTTTAAGCAGCTGTGTCGAAAAAGCTGGAAGCCAAGAAGTATCGGTTAAGCAACAAGACAGATCATCACAGATATCTAAAGTTTCTCGGCAATTTTCAGAAACAGCCCCTCCTGATATCATCCAAGAACTACGTTCTAGCTTGGAAGTTTATCAGCCACAGGTAACAATCCTGACTCCTCAACCAAATGAAGTTCTCAACGAGAATACAGTTACAGTTCGGTTGCAAGTGAAGGATCTACCAATATTTAAAGATCCACAATGGCAACTAGGACCCCATCTGCACGTAATTCTCGATAACCAACCTTATATAGCGGTTTACGACCTCAGTCAGCCTCTTATTTTGCCAGACTTGTCCGCAGGTACTCATACTTTACGTGTATTTGCATCTCGTCCTTGGCATGAAAGCTTTAAAAATGAGGGCGCTTATGCCCAAACAACATTTCACCTGTTTACTAAAACCGACGATAACAATCCTGACCCTAATCTACCCCTTCTCACTTACAGTCGTCCTAATGGTAGTTACGGTGCAGAACCCATCATGTTGGATTTTTACCTAACTAACGCGCCTTTGCATATTGTTTCTGAGGATAATCTTGAAGACACAATGAGCGATTGGCGTATTCGCTGCACAATTAATGATGAAAGCTTTATTCTCGATCGCTGGCAATCAGTTTACCTCAAAGGCTTCAAACCCGGTAAAAACTGGGTACAACTGGAATTTCTCGATAATCAGGGAAATCCTGTAAAAAACGTTTTTAATAGCACAATTAGGCTAATTAACTACCAACCTGATGGTAAAGATACCCTTTCGAGAATGGTTAGAGGGGAAATTACGGTTGATGAGGTACGCGGTATTGTAGACCCGAATTATATAGTTAAGATTCCGGTTACTGAACCTACTCCTACCGTAACGCCAAAAGTTGAAGAAACACCAGCACCTCAACCCCAAGTAGAAAAAACGCCTGTTCCGGAAATTGAAGTTCCTGAAGTTCCTCAACCCCAGGTAGAGAAAACGCCTGTTCCGGAAATTGAAGTTCCTCAACCCCAGGTAGAGAAAACACCTGTTCCGGAAATTGAAGTTCCTGAAGTTTCTCAACCCCAGGTAGAGAAAACGCCTGTTCCGGAAATTGAAGTTCTCCAACTACAGCCGAAAGTAACACCCACTCCTGCGGAATTACCAGAACAAGAAAAATCAACTTCTGAAAAAACGGGATTGAACCGATTAAGTGGTTATTTTGAGCGTAAAATCTCGTCTACACCTGCAAATCTAATTAAATAAAAATACTCAGGTGTAAATTTTGGGATAAAGCTTCTATGAATGCCAGCCCTGCGACAGGATTGCCTATATGATCTAAAGCAGGACTGTAGCAAGCGATCGCTCCTTGATTTGGTGCGATCGCTAATAACCCTCCGCTAATACCCGATTTCATCGGTAAACCAACTCTGACGGCATACTCCGCAGAAGCTTCATATAATCCACAAGTTAACATCACGGCGTTAACGATACGGCGGTTTTCTGAATTGATCAAACTGCTTTCACAAGCTAATAATTTTCCCAATAAAGCTAAATCCTGTACAGTTCCAGAGATACAGCATATTTGTTCGTAAGTGTCAAGAGCAATTTCAATATTTTCGATATGACCATTTTGAATCAGATGATGTGCGATCGCTATATTTGCCGGTGAACGAGTAACACGAACTGAAGCCAGCATTTCCAAATCTACATATAGTTGACAACCTGCCGCTTTATTCAGCCATTCACAAAATAAATAGGCGCGATTGTTTGCATCCTCTCCAGGTAGTTTATATGCTAGGGTAATAGCACCACTATTAATCATCGGGTTGCGAGGGTGTCCATTATCAGCAACTAATTGTTCCAAAGAATTAAAAGGCGCTTCTGAAGGCTGCACTCCAACCCATTTGAATACCTTTTCTGCTCGAAAAAGCTTTAGCAAGTATAATAATGAAAATACCTTAATCACACTCATCAAAGGAAATACACAAGCTGTATCCCCTAAACTATAATTTTCACCTGACTGACAGCAGATGTGAAACGCAAACCAATTAGGGTTAGCTACAGCCAAAAGAGGAATACGTTCAATCACACTTCCCTGTATTCCTTGGGTTTTGGCTTCCTGTACCCAAAGAGCTAAATTATTTATATTGATTTTTCCGAGTTTTTTCAAAACCGTCTATCTAAAATCTACAATCTCAACTTACTATGATTCCCCGTGTTAGATCACCAGAACTACCGCAAAATTACCCTTGGTTAAATATAGTTAAACCCTTATCCCTAAAATCGCTCAAAGGTAGAATTGTCATTTTAGACTTTTGGACATACTGTTGTATTAACTGTCTGCACATATTACCAGGCTTGAAATATTTAGAGCGCAAATATCAAGATAGTCTAACTATTATTGGTGTCCACTCTGGAAAATTTAACAACGAAAAAGAAATTGAAAGCATCCGTCAAGCTATTCTACGTTATGAAATTGAACACCCAGTTTTAGTTGATAATGATTTTCGCGTTTGGGAAAATTATACTGTCAAAGCCTGGCCTACTTTAATTATTATTGACCCACAAGGATACGTTATTGGTCAGTTTGCTGGAGAAGGGCATCTTCAAGTCATTGAAAACATGATTATTCAACTTCAACATAAAAATCAAGATCACATCAATTGTCAAAAATTTCAATTCACTTTAGAAAAACAGCATCAACCATTAATTACACCCCTAGCTTTTCCGGGTAAAGTCTTAGCTACACGAGTAGGTTTGTTTATTGCTGACTCAGGACATCATCGTATCATCATGACCAGTTTTGATGGTGAAATTCTGTATGTAATTGGTACAGGAAAATCTGGACTAACTGATGGTGCTTTTAATCAAGCACAGTTTTCTACACCCCAGGGAATAACATTTGATGATGAAAATCAAATTCTTTACGTTGCTGATACAGAAAATTCTACCTTACGACAAATTGACTTACAGCGACAATTAGTAGAAACTATTGCAGGAACTGGCCAGCAAAACCATATTATTAGTCCTCACGGAGGTGTGGCACTCGAAACAGCCCTGAATTCCCCTTGGGATTTACAAAAAGTAGGCAATAAATTGTTGATTGCAATGGCAGGATCACATCAAATTTGGGAAATGGATTTAAAACGAGGTACTATTCAAACCTTTGCTGGTACGGGTGCAGAAGGTTGTTTTGATAGTACACTTGCTGAATGTGCCTTTGCTCAACCTAGCGGCATTACCACCAATGCTCAGGAATTATTTATTGCTGACAGTGAAGTTAGCTCAATTCGAGGTGTAGAACTCAACGAACAGGGTAAAGTGTGGACTATTTGCGGCAGTGGTATGTTATTTTGCTTTGGTGATATGGATGGAGAAAAGCTAGATGTCCGTTTGCAGCACTGTTTAGGTGTGGAATATTTCCAAAATCACCTGTGGGTAGCAGATACTTACAACCACAAAATTAAATTGGTAGATACTACAACAGGGAATTGTCAAACTATCTTAGGAGATGGTTTACCTGGTTTTCAAGACGGACAAGGTCAGAATACGCGGTTTTCAGAACCTTCAGGACTCAGTGGGATAGATTCATATTTATATATCAGTGATACCAATAATCATGCCATCCGCCGTGTCAATTTGAAAACGCTAACCGTGCAAACATTAGATTTTCCTGGTTTGCGTGCGCCTAGCCTATCCCGGATTTCTCATATATCTGCATTGTAAAAGGTGAATTTGCAACGTCAAATGCACAAATACTGCCTTGCCAGCAGAAGAATCAAGATTAAATAAACTTCAAAGACGCGTAGACTCGGAGTGGCTTTCCGTAGTGTAGAACGCGAAGAAAAAAAAGAATATAGGTAATATTACAGTAGGAGGAGAGTATGTGAAGCGGGCTATGATAACAACAAATATATGGTTTCAAGAGGATGTTTTACAATTTATTGATGATGTATCAAAAATCTTTAGATCCTCCTAACTCTGTGAAAAGAGGGAAACAGGAGTTAAAATTCTCCTCAGAAGGGCGATTTAAGACTATATCTCGAAAAATATTCTTTAAAATCGCTTAATAGGTTTAAACTTTGCCAAAAAAGAATTCAATCTAGATGGTCAGAATCAACATGAATAATAAATACATTCCTTTGAATTGTGAAGATGATATTCTCTCTTTGGGAAAAGATATATTTAAAATAAGTAGATTTAAGGAGTTAGTTATCCGAGAAGTTAGAGAAAATTTAATCCTACAAATTTGTAATTCTGAGCAACGGCCGCAAGGATCAATCATACAATTATTTAAAACTGTTCAAATAGGAGAAGAAGTTATAGACATAAATAACATTCAATTTCAGTTTTTCAAGGCTTGTCAATTACTAATAAGAGGTAGTAAAAACTGGCAAACAGGAAAACTGAAGGTTCAGATATCTGTATCACCTTTAGGTCAACAAGCAGATGAGGTATACATAGAATTTTATTCTGATGAATTAGATGAGCTATTAGCATTAGAAAATTTGCAACACATTTCTAAAAATATGACTTACTCTAAATCATATTGATTTGCACTAATGCAGTATGAACACCATCCTTCACATCACCGAACGGCAAAAATGGCAACAAGCAAAAATCTTTAAAAGCTATCGCTGTAGCACCTTAAATAGTCAAGGATTTATTCATTGCTCTCAAGCAGCACAAGTTATTAAAGTAGCAAATAAGTTATTTTATAATCAACATAATTTAGTTCTGCTGTTTATAAAAACTGAACAGGTTCAAGCAGAAATTCGTTATGAAGTTGCTGAAAAGAATGAACTATTTCCTCATATTTATGGTGCTTTAAATATTGATGCTGTTTACAAAATCATAGACTTTTTACCTAGAGAGGATGGTTTTTTTGATTTACCGTTAGCAGTAGTTAATTTAAAATAACTATAGGACTCCTACTCCTATCTGATTTCTGAACGAAATTTCCGATAAAATCCTTATAAAACGGAATTTTACGTCTCAGTATACGTTCAAAATTTAAGTCGGAGTCCTATAAAATTCAAAATTTTAGACGTAAAAATAAGATGGAAAATCAGAAAATTGATGTACATGAATATGTTGAAAAAATGTCGTTGTTACTGAATTTGCAGATAAAAGATGAGTATCTGGATGAAGTCGTCGTGAATTTCGAGAGAATCAAATTAATAGCAGAAATTGTCAATAATTTTCCTTTAGGAGAAGAGATTGAAATTGCACCCACGTTTGAACTATGAATGATGCTGTATCTATAGCTGCAAATATTTTATCAGGTAAAGTTAGCGCAGTAGAAGTCACTCAAACAGCGTTAGCAAGAATTATTGCCAGGGATAATGAATTAAATTGTTTTACAACTATTACCGCAAAAACAGCTTTAGAAGATGCAGAAAGAATTGATAAAAATATTGCTGAAGGTAAAAATATTGGTGTTTTAGGTGGTGTACCTTTTGCCGTTAAAAATTTATTTGATATTGCTGGTTTAACAACTTTAGCCGGTTCAAAAATTAACGCTGAAAATCCCCCAGCTACTCAAGATGCAACCGCTGTTATTAGGTTAAAAAAAGCTGGTGCAGTGTTGGTTGGTGCGTTAAATATGGATGAATATGCTTATGGGTTTGTGACAGAAAATGCTCATTATGGTACTACTCACAATCCTCATGATTTACAACGGGTTGCTGGGGGTTCTTCCGGCGGTTCTGCTGCTGCGGTTGCTGGGGGGTTAGTTCCTTTGACGTTGGGTTCCGATACTAATGGTTCTATTCGTGTTCCTGCGGCTTTGTGTGGTGTGTTTGGTTTTAAACCTACCTATGGAAGATTATCTCGTGCAGGTGTAAAATTATTTTCTAGCAGTTTAGACCATATTGGTCATTTTGCAACTTCAGTTAGAGATATTGCGACAATATTTGATGTTCTGCAAGGTGAGGATGAAAAAGATCCAATTTGTACAAAACGCCCTGTTGAAAAGAGTTTATCACAAATAAATAATGATATTTCTCATCTGAGAATTGCGATCGCAGATGATTATTTTACCCAAAACTCTACACCGGCAGCTTTAGCCGCAGTACAAAAGGTGGCTGAAGCGTTGAATATCACCCAATATGTCACAATACCAGAAGCGAACATTGCTCGTGCTGCGGCCTTTGTGATTACAGCTTCTGAAGGTGCAAATCTGCATTTAGAGAAATTGAAATCCCGTCCGCAAGACTTTGATTTTGCCACACGCGATCGCTTTTTAGCTGGTGCATTAATTCCCGGTTCCTGGTATATTCAAGCACAGCGTTTTAGAAGATGGTATCGAGATCAAATTAGAGAAATATTTCAAAATTTAGATATCATCATTGCCCCCACTACACCGATTACAACCCCGTTAATTGGTCAGCAAACCATGATTTTAGGTAGTGAAGAAATTCTTGTCCGTCCTCATTTAGGATTATTCACTCAACCATTATCTTTTATTGGTTTACCTGTTTTATCAGTACCCATTCAAAGCGAAAATTCTCTACCTTTAGGTGTACAATTAATAGCAGCGCCTTATAATGAAGCTCTAATTTTACAAATTGCAGCAGTCTTGGAATCACAGGGTGTAGTTTCATGTCAGATCAGTATTTAACTTACTCTACTAATATTAGATAACTAACCATTGTGGACAAAACTCTTGCTCCATAATAGGATATAGCCTTTGCTAGGTAAGTGAGAACATAGAGTAATTATAAAATTGTTACCCCAAAATATTTTTATACTTGGGACGCTGGAAATCGCGCTATAATCATTAAAGAGTAAATTAACTTATTTAGGTTATTAGCTAATCCAAATCCCATCTTCCCATACTTGGGAAACCATATGCTAAAGCTTATAATTACCGTATTCATTATTATTGTAGGTTCAGCACTTTGTTCTAGTACAGAAACAGCGCTGTTTTCTGTTTCAACATTGAGAGTTAGACAATTAGCTCAATCGAAAAATCCAGCCGCAGTTGCACTTCTAGCGATTCGTGAAAACATGAATCGACCTATTGCTACTATTGTTATTCTCAATAATACTTTCAACATTATTGGTAGTATTCTTACAGGTAATATTGCGACTCAAGTATTAGGCGATAATTGGCTAGGTCTGTTTTCAGGAATATTAACATTTTTGATTATCATCTTTGGAGAAATTATCCCTAAGACAATTGGAGAGAGATATTCTGAACAAATAGCCATATTTACAGCTATACCTATCACTGGACTTTCTATTGCTTTTACACCTTTAGTATGGATTCTAGAAAATGTCACTGCACCCTTTTCTAAAGGGAGAAAAAGACCAACAACAAATGAAGCAGAAATAAAGCTGTTAGCAAGGATTGGTCAACAAGAAGGAATTATTCAAAGTGAAGAAGCAGAAATGATTCAGAGGGTATTTAGATTAAACGATGTGACTGCTTCAGATTTAATGACACCCCAAATCATGCTGACCTATATACGTGGTAATTTAACTCTTGCTGAATCTAAAGCCGACATTATTGCTTCCCAACATACGCGAATTATTGTTATTGATGAATCTATTGATCAAGTTATTGGATTTGCTCTCAAACAAAGCTTACTAACTGCAATGATTGAGGGTAGTAATGATCAAAAAATTGCAGATTTATGTCGAAATGTTCGCTTTGTTCCTGAAATAATCCGGGCTGATAAACTTCTAAAAAACTTTATAGAAGCCCGTGAACATCTTGCAGTAGTTGTTGATGAATATGGGTGTGTAGCTGGTGTTATTACTTTAGAAGACGTACTAGAGGTAATAACTGGTGAAATTGTAGATGAGACTGATAAAACTGTTGATTTACAAGAAATTGCCCGTAAAAAACGAGAAAGAATGTTGCAATCTATAAATATTTCTCATCCAAAAGAAACTATTGTTGATTAATCATAAATTACGGTGCAGAATCATTGATTTTATATATTACACTTAATCACTCGCACTACTAAATAATAAAATCGCCTTTCTACTCCATCTAATAAAAACCACCCATAACGCCCCCACCAAGAATCAAACCAAAAAATTCCACTTGGTAAATGGGCTTCTGGTGCTGTGATATCAAAGGTCAAATCATCATAATACATCCACTTTTTATCTTTCTTCCAACCAACTTTATCACCAATAGCATCCCAAACTTCTCGGTGAAATTTTCTAGTTCCGCGCAGACTTTGATAAATACGTCTTTGCACAGAAAAACCAAACCTGCCATTACTATATTTTACCCACAATTGGTCAAGAGTACGAATATCTTGACAAGGGAAATTATAAATATCTTTTTCACTTAACCAACCATCATTTTCTCTTCCTACTATGGCTAACATTACTCGTGTTGTTTCTTCATCTGCTTCTTTCCACTTTCCAGATGCAAGTAATTCCCGTAGTCGAGTGTAGTCCATTCCCACTACTGAAATTAGTTTTTCTTCTATCTCTTGAGAGGGTAACATACTAGCTAGACCTAGTAATTCTCTAAATTCAAATACCGACTGAGGCCGATTTTCTGGTTCCAAAGCCATTCCCTGAATAATGGCATCATTTACTCTATCGCTAATTTGCGGATTAAATTGTTTTGGTGGTGGTAAAGTATTATTTTTATTTCTATATTCAGCAGGTATAGGTACTTTTTTTGTCAGTAAAGTATAGAGGGTAGCAGCTAAGGCATAAACATCTGTATAAGCACCAAAATTACCTCTTTTTTGATATTGTTCAATTGGTGCATAACCATCGGTTCTATCATTAGTCATACTTTTGATTTGACCGTTGCTATACTCTCTTGCTAACCCAAAATCTATTAACACTACCTCTAATTTTCCTCGACGTAATAAAATATTACTAGGTTTGATATCTCGATGTAAAAATCCTTGGTGATGAATATATTCTAAAGCTTGTCCAATTTGGTCAATATATAGTATTGCTTCTTCTTCTGCTAACACTCCATTATCATTAATATATTCGGCTAAATCTTCTCCATCTATATATTCCATGATCATGCACCAAAGTCCATCTTCTTGGATCACTTCATATACTTTGACAATATGAGGATGAGAACATCTGGCTAACCGAACTGCTTCATTGACAAACTTTACCTGTAGCTGTTTAAAATCTACTTTATTTTGTTGAATATAATTGAGAGCTTTGAGAACAAATAATTTAGATGTAGCCTTTTCTCTGATACTATAAGTGACTCCAAAGCCACCGCTACGCATCACTCTTTGGATAATAAATCTACCATTATTCAGATGTTGATTGGGCTGCCAAAGTTTCATTTATGTCTTATTGAATAAGAGTTATGAGTTAACCTATTTCTACAAGGGAGGAGGGGCTAGTTTTGGGTTTGCTTGATCAGGAAGATGATAACTAGAGTGAAAAAGATAAGGTAGGGAAATCTTATACTAAATTCTGTCACAAAATTTACTTATTGTTTCCAAAGTAAAAACAGATATAGGTTAGCTATATCCTTTTATACTAGTGCTATCAAAGACTAAGTCTATTTGTAGTAAATTAACAGTTTTAACTTCTATCAACGTTTTGTAAAACGTAGTTTTTGTTCTTAGCGGATTTTTACCACGCCTGGAAATGATGACAGTGTGGAATACCTTACCCATCTTATCGGTTAGCACACCTTATGTGTAGTTTGCAAGTTTTGTTTAAATTTGTTATATTTATTTACATAGAGCAACACAAGTTAAAACAAGAGGTTTCAAAATGACTATTTTAATCGCGTTATTGGTTATAGGCTGGGTGGCCGCTTCAGTTGTAGGTTCTCTGGCTTATTTTATGGGTGAACAAACCAAGCCAATTCATGAACGTAACTGGCGTTCTGAGTCTTTTGAGCAGTTATCGCAGTCTATCACTGGCATGGAAATAGACTATAGCGATCGCACTCCTGCATATGTAATGGATGCTTACGCAAGTCGCACTCTACCTCAATAGCAGTCAAGGCCACCTAATAAAATGTCCATAAAAGTAACCCCCAGCATCTCGACTGGGGGTTTTGCTGTTTGTGATAGAGAGGAATTCTCAATCTAAAATCCAAAATCTAAAATGGTCTGACTACATCGGACGATAGGCGCGATAGTTGATATTGGGGAAAATATTATCCATTAACTCGACTTTTTCCAGCCAACCGCTATCAACTTTACCGATTTTCACATCTTCGTACAGTTTATTAAACCGCATTAAGTGCGATCGCGTTCTTCTCACCGCATAAGGAACCATTGTTCCCGTCCGCATAATAAACGCCCAGTCAGAAGATTGTGCTAACAATAACTCTCTAGCTGCTTGGTTTAAAGCTTTTGACTGCAACTCATCCTCTGGTTCTAAGGTAGATATTTCAATCATTCGTTCCGCAGCTTTGTGTAAATGTGGATAAACCCACGCATTTGTTTCATTTAACCAATACTCATGGAAACCCTTATATCCCCAACTAGACTGAGCCGGACGACAAACTTGTTGGTTGGGGTTAGCCCGCAAATAATCAGCTAAATGGGTCATTTCATAAGTTCCTTGGTCATACCATGACTTACGGAACAGGTAATCAATAAACCAAGGACCCTCATACCACCAATGACCAAATAACTCAGCATCATAAGGTGAGACAATAATTGGCGGACGACCCATAATTCCGTGTAAATGCTCAGATTGACGCTCACGGTTATACATAAAATTAGCAGCATGATCAGCCGCTTTTTCCTTTGCCCAATAAGGATCATAGAGGGCTTTATCAGAAAGACCTAAGCCACGTCCTGTAATTTTATGATACTTAATACCCGTGTTTTTCCGCTGACCATTGGGCATGATGTAGGGCTTAATATATTCATATTCCGCTTCCCAGCCCAAATCTTTGTAAAATTCCCGATATTCGGCTGCACCAGGATAACCTACTTCAGAAGACCATACCTGTTGGGAAGATTCATGATCTCGACCAAAAGCCGCTACACCGGGTTCAGTGAAAATTGGCGCATAAGTACCAAAGCGGGGACGGGGACGAGCGTATAAAATACCATGTCCATCAGTGAGGAAATAACGCAAACCTGCATCCGCCAGCATTCGGTCTAAACCTTCGTAATAGGCGCATTCTGGCAACCAAATCCCTCTGGGTGCTTTACCAAAAGTTTCCTCGTAATGTTCACAAGCTACCTGAATTTGCGCCCATACAGCTTGGGGATACATTTTCATCAGCGGTAAATACCCGTGGGTAGCACCGCAAGTGATAATTTCTAGATTATTAGTATCTTGAAATCCTTTAAAAGCTGTAACTAAATCACCGTCATAGCGTTCCCATAACTCCCGCGCTTCGTTGAATTCAGTCGCGTAATGTTCCGCTAGATAACGAAGATGCCCATTTTGGACATTGCGCTCGGCTTCTAGTTCTATCAGTTCTTCTAGTTGAGCTAAATGTGCATCATAGCGTTCTTGTAAAAGCGGATCACGGAGCATAGACACGAGGGGAGGTGTCATACTCATCGTGATTTTAAAGTCGATTCCGTCTCGCTTTAAGCCTTCAAATACTTTCAATAAAGGGATATATGTTTCGGTGATGGCTTCATAGAGCCATTCTTCCTCCAGCACGTAGTCACTTTCTGGGTGACGAACGAAGGGTAAATGTGCATGAAGTACGAGTGCGACGTAGCCTATAGCCATAATAATTCTAGTTGGGTACAGTAAGTTGAAGGTCAGAGTTTGGCAGAAATTAACAATATTTTAAGACTATATCGGGATCATGATCCTATAAAGCAAAGTTCTTATTTCTCATCCCTATTGATTTAAAATCAGACTAACGATGACAAAGGTCAATAGCCTTGAAAACGGACAGCCTTTTTTACGAAATCTTTCAAACTGATCCCAGTATCATATTTGAACTCATCAATAGTAAGTCTCCTAGAATCGCAACTTACAGTTTTGCCTCTGTGGAAGTTAAAGAAACTAGCTTTAGGATGGATGGAATTTTAGTACCTCCTATCTACGCTACTGACTTACCTATAGTATTTGTCGAAGTTCAAGGATATAGAGATACCAAGAAAGTTCTTTACTCTAGCTTTATTAGTGAAATTTTTCTTTATTTGCACGATTATCAGCCTGTCAATGATTGGGAAGGAGTGCTAATTTTTACAAAACGTAGTCTAGATCCGGGTTTGCCGAGAAATTATCGGATATTTGGATCTAGCGAGCAATTTCACCGGATTTACTTAGATGAATTAGATGAAAGTACTGGGCTATCCTTGGGATTAAGTTTATTGCAACTTGTTGGCTTAAAGGAAGAAATTGCAAAAACCCGTGGTAAAGAACTGATTACACGCACTCGACAAGAGGTGACAGATACCAAAACACAAAGAAAGTTTATAGAATTAATAGAAACGGTCTTCGTTTACAAATTTCCAGATTTAATGAGGGAGGAGATTGAAGCGATGTTAGGACTAAATGAACTGAAGCAAACACGAGTTTATCGAGAAGCATTAGAAGAGGGACTGGAGCAAGGTAAGCTAAAGGCAGTACCACTGTTATTAAAAGCAGGGATGACTGTTGAAGAAATTGCTAAACAGTTGGGTGTGGATTTAGCCGCAGTAAAAAAGGTTGCAGAAGAACAGCAGCATAATTAATGCGATATAGCTATTCTTATTCCTCGCTCTCGCGGTATAGTTCCTGTAAGTCTTGTAATTGAGTTTTGCGGGAAATACGGCGATATTTTTTACTTTCCAGTTTTGGTTCGTACTGACTCTGACCTTTTTTAGATTTTAATTTCAGACTAGATTCGGGGTCAGCTTGTTGGTTAATATGGGTTTGACGAGTGATCGCTTGCTCTAAAAATTCTAAATAATGTGTATATCGTTCCCAGTCCTTGCCCACAGCACAATCAGGCTCATCTCGATGGGTACAATCACTAAATCGACAACTACCAACTTCTAACCGTTTTCTGGCTTCTGGGAAATAGTAAATTAATTCTTCTGGGCTACAATCCAAATCAGGTTGGTTAAAGCCAGGGGTGTCGGCCAGCAAACCACTACTGGGCATTTCAAATAATTCTACGTGACGGGTGGTATGGCGACCACGGGCTAATTTACCAGAAACTTCCCCCACTCGCAGGTTAATATCGGGAATCAATTCGTTAATTAAGCTGGATTTGCCCACACCGGAAGGCCCAGCAATCACAGTAATTTTATTGCTTAAATATTCTGCTATCAGGTCAATATTAATTTGGTTTTGAACACTGATAAAAAGTGGTTGATAACCCCAAACCAGTAAGCGATCGCTAATTTGCTGTTTTTCTTCTGGGGAAATTAGATCGCATTTATTCAAACACAACAGCACATCAACCCCTGTAGACTCAGCTTTAATTAAAAATCTGCTCAGTTGCACAGGTTCTAAAGGCGGGTCAGCTACCGCAAATACCAGTAAAATTTGGTTAACATTAGCGATCGCAGGTCGGTCTAACTCACTGTTGCGGGGAAGAACATCCCCAATAGCTCCCCTTCCCCCAGACCAATCAGGTTCTTCCACAATTACGCGATCGCCAACCATCACCTGTTGACCAATTTTTTTCAGGCGTGTTCTGCGCGTACACAGGAGAATTGGGGGACTGGGAATTGGGGACTGGGGGGGAATATTTATCACTCTCCTGCTCCCTGCTCCCTGCTCCCTGCTCCCTGCCTCTTCATCCATCTGTACTCGATAAAAATTAGCCTGTACAGCTAACACCGTACCCCATAAATATCCATTAGCAACGGTTTCACCTTTCATTCGGCAACTACAGGACGGCGTACTAGCAGAGAAAAATAGCCAGAACAATCCGTAATAGTTTCTACTTGGAAACCTGCCATTGTGAGGCTATCAGGAACTTGTTCAATCGGTTCTCCAGCATCTAACCAGACTTCCAACAAACCACCATCTGGCATTTGCTCCAAACGGAGTTTTGTCCGCACAAAATTAATCGGACAAGGAGTACCGCGCAAATCCAGTTGAGCATCAGGCGTTAACAGGGAAGATACACTCATTACTTAAATAGATTTCCCAAAAAACCTTGACCACCTTTACCAGTCCTATCTCCCTTAATTTTAGCCAGTTTTTCCAGTAGTTCTCTCTCCTCTGGGGTAATCTTATTGGGAATATCAATTAACACTGTTAGCATATGGTCTCCCCGACTCACAGGATTTCCTAACCGAGGAACACCGCGATTTTCCATTTTCATCACCGTATTGGGCTGAGTTCCTGGTGGAATGATTAACTCCACAAGTCCATCTACAGTATTCACCTCCAAACGGCAGCCTAAAATTGCTTGCAGATAGCTAAGTTTAATTTCCGAAATAACATTAATTCCATCGCGCTGGAATTCTTCATCTTCATTCACAAACAAATAGACATACAAATCTCCAGGTGGGCCTCCGCGTTGACCAGCATCACCTTCTTGGGAGATCCGCAAACGGGTGCCATTATCCACCCCAGCCGGAATAGTAATTTTCAGTTTTTTTGTAACCTGATTTGCGCCTTTACCGTCGCAAGCATCACATTTATCTTCAACTACTGTTCCCGTTCCATTACAAGTGGGACAAGTCGAGACTTGGGTGAAGCTACCAAACGGCGTTCTAGTCACACGTCTGACTTGACCAGAACCAGCACAAGTTGCACAAGTTCGAGGGCGAGTCCCTGGTTTAGCACCAGAACCGCTACAAACTTCACAAGTTTCTAGATGAGAAATCCGAATTTCTTTTTCGCCACCAAATACCGCCTCCCGAAAATCTAACTTCAGGTCTAGGCGTAGATCATCACCCCGCACAGGTCCACTACGTCGTCTTTGTGGCTGGGTTGGACTACCCATTCCGCCAGCAAAGCCACTGAATATGCTTTCAAAGATATCGGCAAAACCGCCCATATCCCCCATATCTTGGAAGCCAGCACCAGCAGCAGCACCAGACACACCAGCTTCACCAAAACGGTTATAACGCTCGCGGGTTTCTGGCTCAGACAGCACTTCATAAGCGCGGTTGATTTCCTTGAACCGTTCTTCAGCACCAGGTTCTTTGTTCACATCTGGGTGATACTTCCGGGCTTGGCGGCGATAAGCCTGTTTAATTTCTTCTTTGTCGGCGTCACGAGAGACACCCAGAATTTCATAATAGTCGCGGGCCATAAAGCAAGGGTAAAAGTTAGAAGTAAGAAAGCAGAAGTACTCAAAGGATTCAGGTCAAGGAATAGAGACAATACTTACATTTTTGTTAATCAAGCCACACAATTTTCACTGTATAAGGCTGTCTCTTTTTCAATTGTGCTATTTAGATTGGTCAAACTAGTCTCAGCAGACAGAGGAACTAGCCGTACTATTTAGTGTGGAAAACCACCATATACTTTTAGTCGCATCTGTAATATGAGGAATTTTATTCACCTACAATTCGCTTCTACAATTTAGCAAACCTTGGAGAGATAAAACCATGTTGCCTAGATATTAAAAATTCCGGGAACTGGTAATTGGTAATAGGAAAAACTCTTATCCTTACCTCTTCCATTAACTAGTCTATCGCTTCATAATCAGCGGAAGCCGTATTATCCTCATCAAAATCAAAATTGAATTGTGGTATTGCCGTCTCAGTCATAGCGTTTTCTTCTACTAAAGTTACGGAAATATCAGTATGCTCTTGTTCTTGTTCTTGTTCCTGTTCCTGTGATTCCGGTATGGTATCTGTTGAGCTACTAGCTCGTTTATAAACATCTGCACCGATCGCAAACAGAGTTTGTTTAAATTCCTCTAATATGGGACTAAAGGCAACGGCGGAGATAGCAGGGTCACTCATGGCCGCTTGGAGTTTGGTAAATTTCTCCTGTGCCGAAGCTTTAACTTTTTCACCAATTAAGTCACTATTCTCCTTTAACGTAGATGTGTAACTTGCCAACAGGTTATCTGCTTGGTTTTTTAGTTCGATCAGTTCTTTGCGTTTTTTGTCTTCTTCGGCAAATAATTCCGCTTGCTGCCGCATTCTTTCAACTTCGGTTTGACTTAAACCACCTGTATTGGTAATGCGAATACTTTGTTCCCTGCCTGTACCCTTGTCTTGAGCAGCAACTTTGAGAATGCCGTTGACATCAATGTCAAAAGCTACCTCAATTTGTGGTACACCACGAGGAGCAGGGGGGATACCGGCTAAGAGAAACTTACCAAGAGTTTTGTTATCTCGTGCCATAGCTCGTTCTCCTTGAAGAACGTGTATTTCTACGGAATTTTGGCCATCAACTGCTGTAGAAAAGACTTGGGATTTACTGGTGGGAATGGTGGTATTACGTTCAATAATTTTAGTGAATACTTCCCCAAGGGTTTCTAGTCCTAAAGATAGGGGAGTGACATCTAAAAGTAACAGGGTATCTACTTCCCCACCTAGAACTCCCGCTTGAACTGCTGCTCCTAGTGCTACAGCTTCATCAGGGTTGATAGAGCGATCAGGTGTCTTGCCATTGTAGAACTTGATCACAGCATTGAGAACTGCGGGAATGCGGGTAGAGCCACCTACTAAGATAATGCGATCGATATCTTCTGGTTTGAGGTCTGCGTCTTTGAGAGCCTGGATCATCGGCTCAATGGTGGCTGCAATTAAATGGGCTGTGAGTTCTTCAAATTTAGAACGACTCAGTTCCATCTCCAGATGCTTAGGCCCTGTTTCATCGGCAGTGATAAATGGCAAGTTTACCGAAGTACTCACCATGCTGGAAAGTTCTATTTTGGCCTTTTCCGCTGCTTCCCGTAGTCGTTGCAGCGCCATTTTATCTTTAGCAATGTCGATCTTCTCTTGTTCTTTAAATTGCTCTACCATCCAGAGGACAAGGCAATTGTCAAAGTCATCTCCACCTAGTTGATTGTTACCACTAGTGGCTTTAACTTCAAAAACTCCGTCTCCCAGTTGCAGGATAGAGACATCAAAAGTTCCACCTCCCAAGTCGAATACTAAAATTAGTTGTTCTTGGTCTTGCTTGTCTAAACCAAAGGCTAAAGCTGCTGAGGTTGGTTCGTTGATGATCCGTAAAACTTCTAAGCCAGCAATTGTGCCAGCATCTTTAGTTGCTTGCCTTTGGGCATCTGTAAAATATGCTGGTACGGTAATCACTGCTTGAGTGACTTCTTCACCTAAAAAGTTTTCTGCGTCCTGTTTGAGTTTTTGCAGGATCATGGCAGATATTTCTTGGGGTGTGTAATTACGTCCGCGAATCTGCACGTCAACGGTATCGTCTCGACCTTTGACACAGTTATAGGGTACGCGATCGCGTTCTAATCCAGTATCATCCCAACGGCGACCGATAAACCTTTTGATACTATAAATTGTATTTTCAGCATTAGTGATGGATTGTCGTTTAGCCAGCTGACCAACTAAAAGATCCCCACTCTTGCCAAATCCGACAATACTAGGAGTAGTGCGTCCCCCTTCGGAATTAGCAATTACTATTGGTTGGCCACCTTCGACAATAGCAACGCAACTATTAGTAGTGCCTAAGTCGATCCCAATAACTTTTCCCATACTGACAGTATTCTTGATAGAGTGCTTTTACCGTGATTTTTCGCCGACTATCGTTTTTACTCAGGGCTGGAAGCTCAAGGTAATTTCTGTGTAAATTTTAACTGCTACTGAAATAAAAATACAGTGAGCTATGTTGATGGCTGCTACCGAGTCTTGGATGAGAAACACTGCTGGAGGGGGCTGCTCAACCTAAAAAAGTCAACAGCCCTCTTTTCTCCAAAAACGTGATTCTAACTCTTGTGAGAATCTAGAACTTTTCAGTCAGCACGATGAGCGAATACAGTTTAACTATTTTCTTGACTCGATTCATCTTCCTGCTCTGTAGGTGTATCTTCCATAGGAGCCGCCACTTTCACCATTGCATGACGCAGTATGCGTTCTCCCAAATAATACCCGCGAACTAACTCCTCTAATACTGTACCTTCTGGATGTTCATTCGTAGGTTCCCGCATTACTGCTTCATGCAGATTAGGATCAAATTCTTGACCTTCAGGTCGCATTGGTGACACACCTAAGCGTTTGAGGCAATCCACTAATTGTTTATAAACTCCTTGATAACTTTTGTGAATTGTCATCTCACCTTCCGATTGTGGTTTGAGGTGCGATCGCGCCCGCTCAAAATTGTCAACAACAGGCAACAATTCCATAATCGTATTTCGCTTCATCTGCATCTCCATCTCTTCTTTTTCTTTGGAGGTGCGTTTGCGGTAATTTTCAAAATCTGCGGCAATCCGCATATATTGATTACTACGATCTTCTAGTTGCGTTTTCATGGACTCAAGTTGTTGAGTCAATTCTGCTAAAGCTGCCGTATCTACTTCTATTTTGTCTGCCGCAGCAACGTTATTTTCTTCGGCGAGTGCAGGTTCTCCCGGTATATTATTTTGGGTTGCCATTTGCTCAGTCACGTCGCTGCCAGATTCGTTATGGTTAATTTCGGCTGGGGAGTCGCTCTTCATTGCTTGCTTTACCTCTATTGGTTGACCCAATTGCTGGTTTGTATTGTTTACTTGTTTATTTTCTTCTATCATTGTCTACTCATCCCAGATGCTTTTTACGGCAGAGCGTCAAGCAATTGTGGATTGCGGATTGTGGATTCCAGATTTAATCTATTGCGTTAGACATAGATTTGGTTTTTGACTTCATGATTTTTGGTTTTGGTTTTATTCCATAGTTGAAACTGCCGTTGCGCTGTAATAACTTTTAGATTTTGTCTTTTTAATCTAAAGTCTGGGGGACACATCTTGCAACTGTTACTGTTTACGACTGACAACAGCGGCTGATTTAATCACCGAATTTTCCTAGAAGTGATGTCACTATTATCTTATTGTGACAAATGGGCGGCAATTAATTGCCCCCTGATCATAAGTCAGTTTTTTAACTAATTACAAGCATAGTAAGCTAAAAGCCCTAGAACTTACGCAACTGGTATATTAGTCCGGTGCGTCAGATGTCCAAAATCTCTTGATACTAACCAATTTATTAGGTCTCACCTACCCTAGAAGAGAGACTGAGTGTAATATGCAGCCTTAGTCCTAGGCACGGAGAAAAAAGCGTACTAGTACCTATAAACGTGCTGAAAATAAAAATTTTTAAGAAGAAAAGTTTTAAACTGAAATTTAATACAGCCGCAATGAGAATAATTGACTACAGTGTGGGAATACTTAAAGAAGAGTTTTCCCTGCGAGATTGCTTATGACTTACTCGTCACCACAACGGCGTAGCACCGCTCTAACTACAAGAACAGAGTTTTCGCCCTTCGGCAACAAGCTAGTACAATCTGGCTATATCAACAGTGAACAGATGAAGCAGGCGCTGATTGAAAGCCGCAAGTCTGGCAAAATGTTAACAGACGTACTAGAGTCAATCACTGGGCAACAACTATCACCTGAATTTCTCAGGGAATACAAAAAACAACATTTATTTGAACTAAAAATACTATACGGCGTTGAATTCCTAGATCCTGAAGTTAATCAAATTGGCGACCTGATGGTGAGTCAATTGATTGAAACCCTGATCCCAGTGGATATCTGTCGTCGTCATCGTTTAGTACCTTTGTCTAGACACGATGAAAAAACCCCGCCTTATGTGTTAGTGGCAATGGTTGATCCGGATAATCTAGAGGCATCTGATGACCTCAACCGGATTTTGCGTAACCAAAATTTGTCCTTACAGAGGATGGTAATTACTCAAGAAGATTATCAGCAACTGATTAACCAATACTTAGATGAGTTTGCTATTAAACAAAAGCAACTCGAACAAGAAAAGTTTACAGATGTTGGTCAAGATTTAGTAGATATCGAAAATCTGAATGATGAAGAAGTCGCTGAGGATAAGGATGCGGACATAAACGCATCAATTAAGGATGCTGAAGATGCACCCATTATCAAACTTGTCAACAGAATCTTGTTCAAAGCTTTGCATGAAGGCGTTTCGGATATTCACATCGAACCACAAGAGGAAAACTTAAGAATTCGGTTCCGTAAAGATGGGGTGCTGCGTGAAGCTTTTCCCGCTATGCCCAAAAAAATTATTTTGGCGGTGACAGCCCGATTTAAAATCATTGCTAACTTAGATATTGCGGAAAGACGTTTACCCCAAGATGGACGTATCCGCAGATTATTTGAAGGCAGAAAAGTAGACTTCCGCGTCAATACCTTACCCAGTCGCTATGGGGAAAAGGTGGTACTACGGATTTTGGACAACTCATCGACTCAACTGGGATTGGATAAGTTAATTACCGATCCAGAAACTTTGCATATTGTCCAGGATATGGTCAGTAGGCCTTTCGGGTTGATTTTGGTGACAGGACCAACTGGTTCTGGGAAAACGACTTCGTTGTATTCAGCATTGGCAGAAAAGAATGATCCGGGGATTAATATTAGTACTGTAGAAGACCCGATTGAGTACAGTTTGCCAGGGATTACGCAAGTACAGGTAATTCGGGAAAAAGGGCTGGATTTTTCAACGGCTTTAAGAGCCTTCTTACGACAAGATCCTGATGTGTTATTGGTGGGGAAAACACGGGATAAAGAAACAGCAAAAACAGCGATTGAGGCGGCTTTGACAGGTCACTTGGTTTTAACTACCTTACACACAAATGATGCGCCTGGGGCGATCGCTCGTTTGGGAGAAATGGAAATTGAACCATTCATGGTTTCCAGTTCCCTAATTGGTGTTTTAGCACAACGTCTAGTCCGTCGCGTCTGTTCAGAGTGTCGGATTCCCTTTACTCCCACTACCGAAGAACTCGCTCGTTATGGGTTATCAGCTTCTACAGATGTGGGCATAACCTTCTATAAAGCTAACTCACTACTTCCAGAAGCGATCGCAGAAGCTCAAACCAAAAATCAGCTTTGCCAAAAATGTAATGGTGTTGGTTATAAGGGACGTGTTGGTGTTTATGAAGTCATGCGGATTACCGAAACCCTGCAAACTCTCATCAACGAAGATGCACCCACAGAACGCATCAAGGAAGTAGCAGTAGAAGAAGGTATGAAAACCTTACTCGCTTATAGCCTCGATTTAGTACGTCAAGGTGCCACTACTCTAGAAGAAGTTGATCGAGTGACATTTACTGATACAGGTTTGGAAGCTGAATTGAAAGCAAAACGCAAGAGTGGTCTAACCTGTAAAGCTTGTGATGCCACATTACAACAAGAATGGCTAGATTGTCCTTACTGTATGACACCTCGTTTTCAAGATTAGTGTCAGGAGTCAGGAATTTACTTAGTCATTTGATTGTGAATTTTGAATTTTAAATAGAGGTAGAACTATGGAAATGATGATTGAAGACTTGATGGAGCAGCTAATTGATATGGGTGGTTCGGATCTGCACTTATCAGCAGGTTTGCCTCCTTACTTCCGCGTCAGTGGTCATCTAACTCCCATTGGAGATCACATACTAACCGGAGATGAATGCCAAAGACTGATTTTTAGTATGCTCAACAACACCCAGCGAAAAACCTTAGAACAAACCTGGGAATTGGATTGCTCCTATGGTGTCAAAGGATTAGCTCGCTTTCGGGTGAATGTCTACAAAGAACGTGGAGCTTATGCAGCTTGTTTACGAGCATTAAGTTCTAAAATTCCTAACTTTGAAAAATTAGGTCTACCAGATATCGTTCGAGAAATGTCTGAAAAGCCTAGAGGATTAATTCTCGTCACCGGGCCGACAGGTTCCGGCAAGACTACTACTCTAGCCGCAATGATTGACCTCATTAATCGCACCAGAGCAGAACATATATTAACAGTAGAAGACCCTGTAGAATTTGTTTACGAACCAGTCAAAAGCTTAGTTCACCAACGCCAACTAGGTGAAGATACTAAAAGCTTTGCTAACGCCTTAAAAGCAGCCCTCCGGGAAGATCCAGATATTATTCTGGTAGGAGAAATGCGTGATTTGGAAACAATTTCTTTGGCAATTTCCGCAGCAGAAACCGGACACTTGGTATTTGGAACACTGCACACCAGTTCAGCCGCACAAACCGTTGACCGGATGATTGACGTTTTCCCTCACGAAAGACAAACCCAAGTAAGGGTACAGTTGTCTAACTCTTTAGTAGCAGTGTTTAGCCAAACTTTAGTACCCAAGAAAAATCCCAAGCCAGGCGAATATGGTCGAATCATGGCTCAGGAAATTATGATTATTACTCCTGCTATTTCCAACCTAATTCGTGAAGGTAAAACTGCCCAAATTTACTCAGCTATTCAAACTGGCGGTAAATTGGGAATGCAAACTCTAGAAAAAGTCTTAGCTGATTTATACAAAACTGGAGCTATCTCCTTTGAAGCAGCTATGTCTAAAACTTCTAAACCTGACGAAGTTCAACGTCTAATTGGTACAACAGCACCACCAGCAGCAGGTGCAAAACCCGGTACAGCGGCTAGAACTCGTTAAAATTGGTGACTGGGGATTGGGAGCAGAAAGCAGAAGAAAGTTTACCAATCACCAATCACCAATCACCAATCACCAATCACCAATTACCAATTACCAAATTTATGCCAACTTATCTTGCCCGTATTCGCGACTCCGAAGGAAAATCCCGCACAGAGAAATTTGTTGCTGATTCCTTAACAGATGCTCGGACTGATCTCAGGAATAAAGGTTTTGTTGTCCAAGAATTAAAAGAATCTCAAAGCTTGGCTTCAATCTTTGATTTCAAAAAATTCCAGAATTCTTTAGTGAAGGTTTCTGTAAAAGATAAAGCTGTGTTTTCCCGTCAATTCGCTGCTTTGGTAAATGCAGGTGTAGCGATTGTCAGAGGACTGGGAGTACTTTCTGAACAGTGTAGTAATCCTAAACTTAAACAAGCTCTGATTGAGATTTGCGCCGATGTTCAAACTGGAGTTAATCTTTCAGATTCCATGCGTAAACATCCTGACTGTTTTGATGGCTTGTATGTCAGTATGGTTCAAGCAGGAGAAATAGGTGGTGTACTTGATGAAGTATTAAATCGCCTAGCCAAATTATTAGAAGATGTAGCTCGATTACAAAACCAAATTAAATCAGCACTATCTTATCCTGTAGTAGTAGGTTTTTTAGCTACCGCTATTTTTGTGGGTATGACTGTTTTTCTGATTCCCATTTTTGCCAACATTTTTGAAGATATAGGAGTAGAATTACCTCCTTTAACACAATTTTTGATGACCTGTAGCAAAATACTCAGAAGTTGGTGGTCTTTAGCGATTATTGGTGCTTTTATGGCATTATCTTTTGTCTATAAACAGTACTACAAAACCCGTGTTGGCAAGGAAAATATTGACCGTCTTTCTTTAAAAGTACCTTTGTTTGGTGACTTGATTCAAAAATCTTCAGTAGCTCGTTTTAGTCGGACTTTTGGTTCTCTAACTCGTTCAGGAGTACCAATTCTAACTTGCTTGGAAATTGTGCGAGATACATCAGGAAATCAAGTGATTGCTAATGCCATAGATGCAGCTCGTTTAGATGTTCAACAAGGAGGTATGATTAGTACTGCCTTGCAAAAAGATACAGTTTTTCCCGCTATGGCAATTCAGATGATGAGTATCGGGGAAGAAACTGGGGAGTTAGATGCTATGTTGATGAAAGTTGCCGATTTCTATGAAGATGAAGTAGAACAAGCAGTTAAAGCACTAACCAGTATTTTGGAGCCTATGATGATTGTGGTTCTTGGGGGTATGGTTGGTACAATTTTGTTAGCAATGTATCTGCCTATGTTTAAGGTATTTGAAACCCTGGGCTAAAAAGTCAGTTATCAGTGAACAGGAAACAAACTGATAACTGAATAATTGATAACTGAAAATAACTAAAAAATTATGTCTGTACAAAAATCTTTTTATGAAGGTAGTTTAGCGGAGTATAGTAATCATGTAGCTGCGATCGCACTCCTCAAACAACACCGTCCTTATTTGGAGATGATTCCGAGTCTGCGTCGTCCTTCTGAAAGTGTCATCACTATCCCTTTACCCATAGTCCGTCTCCGTGATATCGAGACTAAAACCTCACAGACTTTATGTTTACCCTGTGATATCGCTATTTTGATGTGTGACCCAGAATGGAAAATCAAAACCGGTGCGGAAATATTGCTCTTTATTCATCGTCCTCACGAGGATTTTTCCGACTTATTGAGACGTTGGCGACAATCTCAAGTTTGGTTAGACAAGGACTATGAATGGTTAATGCACCCCCGTCACAGTCATATCTTAAGTGATGGAGCTAATACTATTTATCCTCTGTTTGTGATTTTCAATGAGACATCAGAACGCATTCAAAGAGGTTTGGTGGGTGCTGAACTGCCCTTTGTAATTCAAGCACCACCAGTTTTAGTTGAGGAAGAGGCTATAGAGTCCTATTCTTCAGAAATTCCACCAGCTTAAATTAGGTGACAGGTAAGAGTTTTTACCAATTACCAATTACCTATTTGACAAACTTCGGCATGATTTCCGCAGCGGTAAATAAGCCAGAAATACCCCGTTGATGTAATTCTTGACCAGCTTTGAGATAACCAAAGGCTGGACCGCATACATTAGCAGCCATGCTGGTTTCATCACCTAATGAAAAGGTGTGGGTAGATATTTTACCCTCAAACGTGCGTCCTGTAACTTTCACATTAGTACTGAGGGGCTTTTTGGGGTTGCGAGTATCGACTACACCACCAACTGTCACTCTGTCCCGTGAACAAATTCCGGCAATTTCTAACATCACATCATCAGCGTGTTCCATATTTTCCAAAGTCAGCACGCCGTTAGTTTTATCTAGTAAAGCTTCTACTTCTAAATCAGTCATAGCCCTAGCAGTTTCTACACTATAGCCAGGCATATGTCCAATATCTTCACGGACAGTCGCGCGGTAAGCTTCCCAGTTAGCAATTCCCACACCAAAGGTAATTTCCACATTGTGAATTTCGGCGTAACTTTGGGCGGCTAAAGCAGCGGCGGCGGTTAAAAGTCCTGGGGTAGCACCACAACCTGTCATGTAGGTAATTCCGGCGGCTTGCAGTTCGTCTTTCATTCCTAGTAGTTGTTCTACTGCACTGGTGCGTTTAATAGCATCAACTAGGACACCCTTCCAACCGGCTTGGATGAATTGTTTGGTGACGGAAGGAATAAAGTCGTTGGGGAGGTTGGGTAAAGCCAGGAAATAACCATCTACAGCGTCACCTGTGGCTTGAATTAAGTCTTGAATGCTGTTGTTGCTTAATGTGCCAACTGGTTCTAAGTAACCGACTGTACCTTGTGTTTGGTAAGTGGTAATGCAAGCTTCGGTATTTAAGCCTTCGGTGGAGTAAGCATAGCCTTTTTGGTCTGCGGCTGCAACTAAGATCATTTCCCGTTTGCTGGAAAGGAGTTTTGCGGCTGCTTGTCCGAGTCCACCAAATCCCAAAACTCCGACGCGGATAGGTTGTGTGTTCATAGTGATTTTTCTGTGTTGGTTAATGGTTATAAAGGTTAATTATGCTTTATTTTTCCGGGTTCTCAAGTAGAAAAAGCTATAATTACTTGAACGTTATTTAAGGTTGCTTAAAAATCGTGAGCAAAGTATTAACGGTGGAACTGAACGATGACGTTTATATAGCTTTGCAGCAACAAGCTACAGCAGTAGGAGTTTCAGTAGCAGAATTAGTTACTGCTTCCCTAAATCGTCAGTATAGTTTGTCAGTTAGTCCTAAATCCGATGCTGAACCAGAAACAAGGGCTAGGGAGTTTCGTGAATGGGTTTCTCAAATTCCTGAAACTGGTCTAAGTCTACCTGATGAAGCTTTTAATCGAGATAGTATTTACGAAGAATGACGAGATATATTCTTGATACTGACGACAAGTATTCTGATTGTGCGTCCACAGGAATTGTTAAGCTGATAATTAGTTTACTATGGGGAGATGGGATAATTTATGACTATTGAACAATTAGAAGCTCAAGTCTTGGCTTTACCAAATGATTCTCTAGCATTATTAGTAGCTCGTCTGATTGAACATTTAGGACAAGTTGGAAAAATTGATCAACAAATTGCTGAGGAATGGATACAAGAAGCTGAATTACGGGATGAGGATATGAGTAATGGTAAAGTTGCTGGTGTTTCGTCCCAAGAAGTGTTTAATAAATTGCGTGCATCTTTACAATGAAGATTGTTATATTTCATCCACTAGCAGAAAAATAATTAACTGAGGCTGCAACTTACTATGAGGATCAAAAAACAGGTCTTGGTTTGGAATATTTAGAAGCGGTAGAACAGGCTGTAAATTGTTTGATGTATTACCCAGAAATTGGGGCAAAAATTCGCGGTTCTATTCGGCGGTTAATTTTACCAAAGTTTCCCTATTCTCTTTTATATCGTGTTGTGGAAGGGGAAGAAATTCGGATTTTAGCAGTAGCACATCATAAGCGTAAACCATTTTATTGGAGTAACCGAAAGTAGTTTTTAAGATAGATAAAATCTCTTATTTTTATATGGATTCTTTAACTATTCAATATCGTCAAATCATTAAAAAAATGCTCGAAGAATATGCTGATTTTTTTGGTAATGATGAACAGGTGAAAGTGGAAATAGTGTTAGATGAAAAAAATGATCATTACTTATTAGTAGAAACAGGTTGGGAAAATGGTTATCGGATTTATGGAAGTTTATTACATCTTGATTTAATTGATGGTAAAGTTTGGATTCAACATGATGGTACTGAGGAGGGAATTGCTAATGATTTGGTTGCTGCGGGAATACCAAAAGGACATATTATTTTAGGGTTTAAAGCACCTGAAGTTCGGAAATATACGGGATTTGCTGTTTTTTAAGTAAGTTTGACTTTACAATAATTTTAAATTTCACACTGTTAAATCAGTATTAATACAGTTGCGACTGTTTTCAAAAGCAACATATTTTTAGTTATAATGTTATTTAAAGTGCTAACTCATATTTGAAAAAATTAACTTAATAGAACAAATATACCAAATTGGTAAATTATCTACATTTGAAAAATAAGCATTTTAATTGATTAGTTTTTGAGGGAATTTATGGTATCTAAGAGTCAAGTACAAACAATTCTCAAAGAAAAATATGGCATTAATAAAAATATTAGTGATGTATTAGATAAAGAAGAGTGTGAAAGATTACTAACTATTCTTTCTAATGAACCTATCACAGTCAAATTAGTTGAATCTTTTGCAGAAAAAAATTCTAGTCTTGGTAAAAATAATGCTTCTTTAGGAAGAATACGAGGTCAAGCTGAAAAGAAACTTTCATCTTTACAAGCTGAATATTTAGAACTGCAAGAATCTATTAAAAATATAGAAATCTTAAAATCAGAATCATCTTTACGGAAGCAAGAATTAGAACAGGAAACAAGAAAAATAGAAGAGGATATTCAACAAGTTACAACAGAAAATAAAAATCTCAAAACTCAATTAGAGTTATTAAATCAGAGTAACCAAAATTTAACTAATGTGAATTTGCAATTAGAAAAAGAAAATGAAGAACTAAAATTATCAGAAAATGAATTATTCTTGTTGCAAAAAGAATACAGAGAGTTACAAGAATCTATTGAAAACATAGAAATCTTAAAATCAGAATCATCTTTACGGAAGCAAGAATTAGAACAAGAAAGCAGAAAGATAGAGGAAGATATTAAACGCATTACTAAAGAGAATAAAAACCTCAAAACTCAGGTAGAAAAATTAAGCTCTAATAATCAACAGTTATCTGAAGCTAATAGTCAGCTACAAAAAGATAATAGATATTTGAAAAATATAGTAGATCAAATCAGACTTCAATTAACAATGAATATGAATAGTTTATTGAAATTACAAGATAGTGAGATTCGGAAAGGTTTAATCAAGTTATTACAATCTATACAAGGTTAATAATTTTTATGATTAATAAGAAAAATAGTAAGAAAATTTTTCAAGGAATGACTTATCGTGAACTTCAAAAACATAACTCACAAAATAGAATTAAATTATCTCCAGAAGATCAAAAATGGTTAAAAGAAAATGGTTATAAAAATCTTGGTTGGGATAATGTTATTAATCTATATAACAGCGTTCAAGATTTTTTAGTGAAGTATCAGGTAGAAGATTTAACCATAGAAGAATTATTTTTAGAAGCGGATCATATTGGTAATAAATATCTGACGGAGGATGAAATACAAGATTTTCAGCAAAAACTAGCAAAAGAAGTGAATGAAATTGCAGAAGAGATAGATAGACAGTTCCCACAGACAGAAATGGAAATTATTGATTTTAGTCAAAATACTAAATCTAAATCTACAAAAAAGCGCAATCAAAAAACATATAGAACGACAAAACTATAGAAAGAATATGAACTTAGAAAATAAAGACATTAGAGAATTATTTAAAATTGCAGATAAGATTGGTAAAAAAAGATATCATAAACTGACTGAACAAGATTTTGAGAATTACAGAAAATTTGATCATTGGAGATATATTAATGGTGATTCAGAATGTGGAACAACTGAAGAAAGTAAAATATGGGTAAGAGATAATTCCGATTATTATTGTCCAATTTGCGATGATAAATACAGAGAGGATAATGGGAGAAGTATTGATCATAAGTTACCAAGATCACAATATCCTTGGTTATCATTAGATTTTCAAAATTTATGGGTCATTTGTCGAAATTGTAATTTGGAAAAAGGAGAAATGCACTGGTATGAATATGAACTTTATATTCTTACAAAATATCCAGAAAATTATCTTTTTATAAAATCTGTACGTCCTAAAAGTTTGCTTCAGTCTTTAAAGGAATAAACTAATTTAAGTAAATAGCGAAGCGATCGCATTATTGATGTAGAGTTGGGAGCGATTATTCAGCATCATCTTGTAAATCAAGCGCGAATTTAATCGCTTGCTGAATTTCTACCATAACTTCCTCTGGCAACTTGCCCAATTTTCTCTCTAGTCTTACCGTTGGAATAGATCCAATACCTTGAAGATTTGCTGTAGAATCCCGTTCAAGAAATTGTAGTCGAGGTAGTGCAACCTCATAAAAACTTCCCCGATTTTGGGTAGTTAGTGGTACATAAATCACCAAGGCTCGTGGTGGGTCTGGGTCATTACGGGATACAATCACAATTGGGCGTGTTTTTGCTGCTATACCCAAATCAGCAAGCCAAATTTCACCAAGTTTAGGGTTCATCTAACAAATCCAAAACTTCCTGCTCTACTGTACGGGTTCTGAGAATATCTAAAACATCCTGATCTGCCATTTCTATGATTTCTAGAATACAATGGCGAACTTGTTCTGCTATAGCAGGTTGCCAGTAATTTAATTTTGTATTTAGTTCTTCAATTAAAGCATCCATAATAATTCTGTATACTTCTAACTATCAATATTAAACTAATTTTCAACCAAAGTATATTTCTAATTAATAATTTGATATACAATAATATCTAGAAACCTTTCCCAAAATATACGGTTATGGCGATAGTTGTTTCCCTTAGTCCAGAATTAGAAGCTAGACTGCGAGAGAAAGCAGCACAGCAAGGACAAGATATTAGTTTTGTTGCGGCTGAATTGCTAGAGAATATCCTAGACTGGGAATCACAAGACTCAGAAGCAGCTATTAAGGGTATTCAGCAAGGATTAGAAGACTTTGAAGCAGGTCGTTTTCGTTCCTTTGATGATTTTGTTAACGAGCAGCGTTGTATACTGCAAACGGGTCAAACTTGGACTTATGTCATACTGACCGTAACGTAGTGCAGGGAAGTATCTCGGAGATTCTAGAGCCTACGGCACGCTACGCGAACACTTCGTTCAGAATGACACTTTTAACCCGTTTTTAGTATAAGTATAACCTGCCGACTGATTTATGAAATACCGTATTGAAATCTCTAGCACAGCAGAAGCAGAAGCAGACAAAGCATTTTTACAGTTGTCTCAAATAACTTCTCCTGAAAAAGCCAGTTAGTGGTATGCAGAGTTATTAAGACTAATTGAGTCTTTATCACAAATGCCAAAGCGATATTCTTTAGCTAGAGAAAATGATTATTTTAGTCAAGAAATGCGTCAAATAATTTATGGGAAAGGACGCAACGCATACAGGATAATTTTCACAATTATAGAAGAAAAGGAAGTTTCTACAGTTCGTATTCTTCATATCCGTCACGCAGCATAGCAGACAATTGGTGAAGCACCAGATGAATCTGATGCAACCTAAAATTAGGGAGAATTGCATTTCTGATGTAGAGTGAGTGCGATCCCTTATCATTCACAACTAACAACTACAGCTTGACCTTTCACTACTGTAGATAAAATATCCAAAATCTTTGGAACTAAAGGTTTCAGATCAATTAATCTATTAGAAGATGCTTGTAGAACAACTACAGCAATATTGAACTGAGACAAATTTTGCTGAAAAGATAAATTCCTGTCAACCGTAATAAAAACATCAAATTCTTTTTCTACTAAAGCCAGTAGTTTACCATTTTTAGTTCCCGCCCATCCCATTTGGGGAACTGTTTTGATTTCATAACCTATAAATTCTTTAGCTAACTTGCGGTCAATACATTCATCTAAAACCAGTTTCATCCTAAGCTACTTTACTAATCATTTGTTTTCCTGCTTCCTCTAGAAATGTAATTACTTGCTCTCTAGTAACCGTGGGAAAACCATCTAAAAAATCATCTATTGAATCTCCTGCTGTCAAATAATCTAAAAGTGTTTGTATAGGAACTCTTGTTCCCGTAAAAACAGGAGTACCACTCATGATTTCAGGAGACACACTTATAACTGAAGAATGATTGGACATTATGTTTGATATTTTCAAGTTATATTCCTACTTTAACAATAAATGGAAGTAGGTACGATACCTTCGGTGCGCTTCGCTAACGCATTATCTTTCGAGACGCTATGCGAACGTGGTTCGTTAAAATCATCCTCAAGGGAAAACGAGTAACCCCTAAAACCATCACCTTAACAACTTCAATAACTGAGGAACTAAAATTTTCAAAGCATTACCACGATGACTAATTGATTTTTTCAATTCCGGTGACATTTCGGCAAAAGTTAATTGCTTTTCTGGGACATAAAAAATGGGATCATAACCAAAACCACCTTCACCACGATTTGTATCGAGAATTTCACCGCGACAAATGCCTTCAGATTGCAAAATTATTTCCCCCTGGGGATTTGCAACTGCTACTGCACAGACAAACTGGGCTTGACGGTTTTCTGTATCGCCTAATTCTCTTAATAACCTAGAAATACGTTCTGTATCTGTGTTGCCATAACGGGCAGAATATACTCCAGGTGAACCATTGAGGACATCTACCATTAAACCAGAATCATCTGCGATCGCCCAATTTCCGGTAGCTATAGCCACCTCAGAGGCTTTGAGACAAGCATTTTCAGCAAAAGTTTCCCCTGTTTCTTCCACGTCTAAATCACCTGGTTTGAGGGTTAATTCCCAACCAGAATCAGCTAAATAAGCTTGCATTTCCCGCAATTTACCGGGGTTTCCTGTTGCTACTACGAGTAATTTAGTCATTAGTTCAGTTGTGATTCTTCTAGGGTTGCGGCTTCACAATAAAGGCGTAAAACTGATTCAGTGCCACTAAATCTAATCATTAACCAATTTTAATCAGATCATGGTTGCCAAATTTTCACAAACCGGAGGAAACTGGTAAATATAACATATAGACAACAATAGTCTGACCATAAAATCATAATCTATAAGTTGGATTGATGAATAAAACTCAAAAAAATTTTGAAAGTCTCAACGGCATTGTCACACATTTAATCTTTACTAATCAACGAATATCATGAACCACAAAGTCCTGATCATTTTGTCTTCATTATTTGCATTTATATTAGCAATTTGTTTAATTCCATCCTACTACTACAATCGCGGGGTTTTTTACTTTAATCAGAAAAAATGGGAATTAGCTCTGGCTGACTACAACAAGGCTATTGCTATTAATCCTCATGATGCTCTAGCTTACTATAGTCGCGGAGGTGTTTACTATGTCCAGAAAAAATGGGAACTAGCCCTGGCTGATTATAACAAGGCTATTGTTCTTAATCCTCGTTATGCTCTAAGTTACAACGATCGCGGAATTGTTTACTATGTCCAGAAAAAATGGGAATTAGCTCTAGCTGATTATAACAAGGCCATTACTATTAATCCTAATTTACCTCAACCTTACTACAATCGCGGTATGATTTATCATCAAAAAGGGAACTATACAGTCGCAATATCAAATTACAATCAAGCAGTTCCTAAAGATGTCAACGGTTTCTTCGCTATTCACAATATAGGCTTAATAAAATATGAACAGGGCGATATAGATGCAGCAATGAAACAATGGCAAAAAGCTGTGAAAGTTAACAATCAAGCTGCCGAACCTATGTTAGCTTTAGCTGTAATTTTGTATGCTAAAGGAGAAAAGCAACAGGCTTATCAGTTAGCTAAAACTGCATTAAAGTTAGACAAAAATCTTGCCGATATCAACATTCTAGAAGAATATCTCTGGGGTGAGAAAATAATTGCTGACACTCAAAAATTGCTATCCACTCCCAAGATAAAAATCTTGTTATCACAGTTGCGTTAATATCAATCTTTAATGTAGAGATGTTTGATGAATCATCTCTATTGTTTCTAAATTTGTAGGGGTAAAGCGCAATGCTAAACCCTTACGTCATTTGCTAGGAAAGAGGTAGATAACTATTAATAGTTATCAATTAATTAGATTCTGCCCAAGTTTTTGCCCAAGCTAGGGTTTGATGAACTTGTTCTATTGTGGGTGCTTCACAGTAAAGACGTAAAACTGGTTCAGTGCCGCTAAAGCGAATCATTAACCAACTTTGATCAGCGAGACGAAATTTATAACCGTCGATGGTTTTACAATCAATTACTTTTTTTCCAGCAATTTCTGTTAAAGGTTGGGTTTGCAGTTGTTGCAATAATTTTCCTCGCACGTCCATATTTGCTAAAGGTAAATCTATGCGATCATACACTGAACTGAAATTGGTTTGTTGTTGCAATTGGCGATAATACTCACCTAAATCTAAGCCTGATTCTACAACTGCTTCTAGTACATACAATGCTGAAAGTAGGGCATCTCGTTCGGGAATATGACTACCATAGCCAATGCCACCGGATTCTTCACCGCCTAGTAATACCTCTGTATCTAACATTCTGTCAGCGATGTATTTATAACCGACTGCGGTTTCAAATACAGGCAAATTCAGTAATTTAGCAACAAGGGGAATGATATCAGAACCGCTAACTGTTTTGACGATTTCGCCTGTGAAGTTGCGTCTGCGGGTGAGGTGATCTATTAATATGGGGATTAAGATTTGGGAACTAAGGAAATTAGCGTCTTTGTCTACTGCGGCAATGCGATCGCAATCTCCATCAAATACTAAACCTACAGTTAAACCTGTGTTATTACTTTTCCCATGAGTTTTGATGACTTTAAATAGCTGGGAAAGGTATTTTGGTAAAGGTTCGGGCGCACCACCTGCAAATAAGGGATCACGGTTGGTATTGATTTCCTTGACTTGTTCGCCTAATAGTCTACCCAATCCACTAGCCGCTGCACCATGCATAACATCAACAAATAATGTTAATTTGTCGGATGCGATCGCTTCCTTAATTTTGCCAATATCAACTTTAGCTGCTAATGCTTGACAATAACTAGGCCAGGGATCAAACTTCTCTTCTGTTCCCGCCGTGGCTGCGGGTGGTACATCTACGGTTAACAAACTTTCTATTTCGTTGGTAACTTCTGGCGGTACGGAACCTCCAAAAGCGCTTTTGACTTTTAAGCCTAAGTATTTGCCAGGATTATGACTAGCTGTAATGACTAGCGCCCCTAATGCATTGAGTTCTTTAGCTGCCCAACTAAATGCTGGTGTGGGGGCAAAAGTTTCGCTAAATAGGACATCAAAGCCCACAGCAGTCACAGCATTAGCGACAACACGGGCAAACTCTTCTGCCATAAAACGGCGATCGTAACCGATAATAATTGTGCGATTGCCTACAGTAGGAAAATAAGTACTATATAAAACTTTGGCGGCAACGGTTGCTACTAAGGCTAGGCGTTCAAAAGTGAATTCCTCGCCAATTACGCCCCGCCAGCCATCCGTACCAAACTTGATTGGGCTAGTTAAAACTGGCATAAATATATCCTAAATTTCTAAATGAGGATTGTAGCATTTATATAGGTAATGGGTAATGGGTAATTGGAAAAATACAACGTATAAAGCGGGTTTTACTCCTGACTCCTGCCTCCTGCCTCCTGCCTCCTTGAGGCTAGAGAAGCGATCGCTAATGGTAAAATTAGGTGTTCCTGTAATTGGATTCTAGCGTGTAGTGTTTCCGCCGTATCATCCGGTAATACTGGTACTGCCGCTTGCATCAAAATGGGGCCACTGTCCATTTCTAAACGGAGGAGATGCACAGTACAACCTGTTATTTTCACTCCTGCGGCTAAAGCTTGTTCTACAGCCCTAACGCCCTTGAAACTAGGCAATAAGCTAGGATGGATATTAATAATTTTGTCAGGAAAAGCATCAATTAATTCTTGTGTCACCAGACGCATCCAACCTGCCATGATCACCAAGTCTACATCATACTGCTGCAAAGTCTTGACAATTTGCCTGTCCAAATCTTCTCGGCTTTTGTAGTCGCGGTGATTTAATAGAATAGCTTCTACACCGTGATTTGCTGCCTTTGTTGCTGCCTTAGCTGAGGGATTATTGTAAATTAAAACTTGGATTTTAGCGTTTAATGTGCCTTCTTGAATAGCTTCAGCAACCACCTCAAAATTACTACCATTACCAGAAGCCATAACTCCTAATTTCAAGGGAGTATTTGATGTAAATTTTGAACTAGAAATATCAGGAGAAATTAAGCTAGATGACCCCTCAATCGGGTAATATTGATTCATAGAATTATAAATATTGTATGACTGAATAAGATTATCATGAAACCATCCCGATTTTCGTCTATGCAACTGCTGGATAATGATACAGTCGCTGCTTGGATTTTTCTCACACCCGCATTGATTTTGTTAGGATTATTTATTATTTGGCCTATTATCTATTTGTTCTATCTCAGTTTTACTGCTGGTAGTTTTACTTCAAGCGGCACTTATTTAGTAGGCTTCAAAAATTACTTGCGTTTACTACTCAACTCCGATTTTTGGCAAGTTATTTTTAACACTGTTTATTTTACCCTTGGTAGCCTCTTGCCAAGTTTAGTCATCCCCTTGGGACTAGCAGTATTATTAGATCGTTCCATTGCTTTGAGAGGGATTTTAAGAAGTGCCTATTTTCTGCCTTCAATTGTCTCTCTCGTTGCTGCTGGTTTAGGATTTCGCTGGCTATTTCAAAATGCTGGGCCAGTCAATGGATTTTTGAATTTTTTTGCTATTCAGCCAATATCTTGGTTAGGAGATACTTTTTGGGCAATGCCAGTCATAATTTTATTTAGTATTTGGAAACAACTAGGTTTCAATATGGTGGTTTTTTTAGCTGGATTACAAGTAATTCCTCCTAGTCGTTATGAAGCGGCAGAATTGGATGGTGCTAATGATTGGCAACAATTTTGGCACATTACCTTACCAGGATTACGACCTACTTTAATATTTGCTACTGTCACCACGGCTATTTTTACATTGCGGAGTTTTGAACCTGTTTATGTAATTACAGGTGGTGGCCCTTTGAACTCTACTAATTTGTTGGTTTATTACACTTATCAAGAAGCTTTTGGTCAATTTGATTTTGGTTATGCAGCAGCAGTAGCAACTGTCTTGTTAGCTGTAACTTTGCTATTAGTTTATTTGCAGTTACGAACTTGGGAAGAAGATTGAAGTAATTACCTGTTGCTTGTTAATGGTTTGTTAAAATCTCGAATCTTTTAATTTCTGAATCCTGAAACCTGACTCCTGAATCCTGAATTCTGACTTTAAAACTCTCTGCGTAAGAAAATAAAAATAGCAACTGCTAACAGCATGAAGCTATAAAGTAAACCATAGCCTGCATGAGTAATCAGTGTGATTATATCAGGCATTGCTTGTAAACCATAAACGGCATCATTTTTAAAATCCAAGCGAGATAAATCTGGCAGTATCAGATATAAAGCTTGGGTAATGCGTTCCACACCAGAGTTTTGACTAAGACGACCAAGTGCAACTAAATCTTGTGTAATATTTCCCATTAAATAGACTGCAAATGTTAAGGCTGTGGCTATAAGAGAACTGGTAAAAACTCCTAAAGTGATGGCTACAGCAGTAACTAAGGTTAATTGTAAAAATAAGAAAAATGAGGCAATGAGAATGCTTTCTATCGGATATGACATTTTACTAAATTGCAAAAATCCTAGATAAATAGCTGTCATTGCGGCTACAATTACTGCCAATACACCAGATAAACCTAAATATTTACTAGTAATAAATTCACTACGACTGATAGGTTTAGCAATTAGCATGAGAATAGTACGTTTTTCTATTTCTTTGTTAACGAGTCCTGTACCTATAAAGATGGCAATAATTAAACCAATGACGTTCATTACTGACAGTCCAACGTCTAAAAATATTTTGTCTTGGCTTGTAGCGCTAAATTCAAAAATGGTACGGTTAGCAACAGCCAGGATGAGTGCATAAAAACCGATGATATACAGGATGCGATCGCGTATCACTTCCTGAAACACATTTTTTGACATCACAAAGATTCTAGCTATGTTCATGGGGATTAGGGATTGCTTACAGGGAATAAGGAACAGGGAATAAGAGGGTGTTTGAAAAGTCTAAGTTTGTATCGATATCCCCCCTAACCCCCCTTAAAAAGGGGGGAATAACCTGCTCAAAGTCCTCCTTAAAAAGGAGGATTTAGGAGGATCTAAAGTTTTTAATACATCACTAACCACTTTTCAAACATCCTCTAAGGAACAGGGAATAGGGAACAGTTAGAAGAAAGATAGATATTTCTCCTCATCTCCCCAAGCCCTTACTGCTGTGGTGGTGGGGAACCTAAGAAAAATCTGTTAATGCGATCGCATTCAATTCCTGCGACTGCGTTTTTATTTTCTGGTTGATTGACGGATGCAATTGGTTGGATGCGACAAGATTTTTGGATATAAAAACCGCGTGCATTTGAGCTTGGACCTTTCCAAATGCTGAGGATATCTAATCTGTATCCCGATTCGATGTTGACTATACGTGGTTCAACAATCCATAGTTTTTGTTCTTTATATTTAACCAGATTTTTCTCAATCATTCTGTTTCCTAAATTCCCAACCTCCTTATTAGCTTCTAACAACCATCTCTCTACTTCTGACCAAGGTTTGCTAACTATTTCTTCTTCTATAAATGGTTGAATTTTATTTAAAATAGTCTCGCCATTTTTTGGTTTTTCAGTTTTTGGTTCTAGTCTAATTACAAAGGTGCTGCGTTGAAAATTATCTACAGATAAACTGGGATATTCTTTTAACCATTTATCTATAACAAAATAAAACTGAATCCAACAACTTATCAACATAGACCAAGCAATCAATACGATTATTTTTTGACGGGCTTCTAGTTTGGGAATAGCAGCTTTTGCTTGTGTCCCTGTTCCTGCAAAAAATTCTGGTATTGCGGTAATGATGGCAGAAATTGTTGGCCAGAGAACGATGGTTCTAGGTGTAACTACATTCACCTGATGTCCAAAAGCAAAAACACTGACTAATAAACCAGTTATTAATGCTCCAACTGGCATAAAAGTACCAGGAACTCTTAAAGGATCATCGGTGGTATACCAAGCTGTACCAGCTATTAGAAACAACCAACCTGTTAATGCAATTATGTCTTTTATGTAACCTAGCGCAAAATATGAAGTTCCCCAAGAAAATACGCTTAAATAAATTAATGTTTGCCAGGAGAAAGCTTTGGGAGGAATTAAAAGTTTTTGAATTCCCAAAAATAAATCTTGAATAAATTTAAAGACCAGGATTAATTCTTTAAACAAGAAGAATGATGAATTCATTTTTTTACCTTAATAAGGTTAATCTTTTTTTTGCAATTACGTAGCAGGACAAAATTAAATTCATTGGCGAAAATAGATAACAGAAAATGGGCAATAATAATGTGTATAATTGATTTTTCGAGGCAGTCATTTGCTAATTGTAGAGAGATTGCGAAGTATTAATACTACAGTTATGGCAGAATAGCTCATTGAATTTGCTATTAATGTAGTGGTAACTAAATTGGTATTTTGCAACTTGAATTTTTCATTGATAATGATTTTTTCTCGCTGTGTAGTCGGTATTTCTTCTTTTTTACCAATTTCATCTAATGTAATAATTAATATTTTTAGTAACGAAAATTTTATCAAAAAAGTAGCGAAGAACATGACGAAACAGATGAAAATTATATAACTCTGCGTACTGATATTTGTGAACCTGTTAAAAAATACATAGCTCATTAATTCTGATTTTGCTTGTAAAGGTAATATTGGCTCAATTAGAAAAAAGAAATTCCAGCCAATGACGGTGGAAAAAACGTTTATGGCTATGGCATAAAAGATGCTAGTTTTTTTGTCAAATTTTAGCCATCTATGCAAAACATAGCCTTCTATGGCAATGGCAATTAGTAAAAATAAAGTTTGAAACAAAATTGCACCAACGGGCAAAATTTTGGGAAGTGATAATTCTTCTGGCATAAAAGTTGAACAGTAAGGGTTGACTCCACAGTATAACTGAGATAATACGGATGATGGGGGCAATTATCTCATTCTTCTTGTCATTTGCGATCTGTGTATGATCGTAAATTGTGATTAAGATTATTAATACATTGACTTCACTAGTATACTGAGGTGTGATCTATAGGGCAAATTTTAGAGAAAATCTTCCTACCTAATTAAACCAAGGTTCGGTAAAATAGGGGATTGCCACGTTACAGCTTTTCCAAAGATGACAAGAAATGGCATCGGTATTCGCACAGCACAAGTACGTTCTGAACGGCTCACGGGTCAAATTCACGTCTATGATGGACTTGGAAAAGGAAAGTCCCAAGCTGCTTTAGGGGTGGTTTTGCGCTCGATTGGTTTGGGAATAAATACACCGAGTGATTCTAATCGCGTTCTGCTGCTGAGGTTTTTGAAAGGACCAGAACGGGATTATGATGAGGATGGTGCGATCGCAGCTTTACAGCGTGGTTTTCCCCATTTGATTGATCAGGTTCGCACGGGTAGGGCGGAGTTTTTTGGACATGATGAGATTACCCCATTTGATAGAACTGAAGCTGCACGGGGTTGGGATGTGGCTAAGGGTGCGATCGCATCAGGGTTATATTCCGTTGTGGTTTTAGATGAAATTAACCCGGTTTTAGATTTGGGTTTGCTATCAGTAGATGAGGTGGTAAAAACATTAAAATCTAAACCCCAAGAATTGGAAATCATCGCTACCGGACGTGCTGCACCGCAACAGTTATTAGATATTGCGGATTTGCATTCAGAAATGAAACCCCATCACCACCCGACAGCAGCAGCGCTGTTCATTGAGGGTATAGAAATTTATACTGGTGCAGGTAAGGGTAAATCAACTAGCGCTTTGGGTAAGGCTTTACAAGCGATTGGTAGGGGGATTAATCATCCTGGATCTACTCGCGTGTTAATTATGCAGTGGTTGAAAGGTGGTAGTGGTTATACTGAGGATGCAGCTATAGCAGCTTTGCAGCAGTCTTATCCTGAAGTGGTGGATCATTTACGTTGTGGTAGAGATGCGATCGTGTGGCGTAATTCTCGGCAAGAATTAGACTATGTAGAAGCGGAGAGGGGTTGGGAAATTGCCAAAACTGCGATCGCATCTGGTGTGTATAAAACCATAATTCTCGATGAACTCAATCCCACTGTTGATTTAGAATTACTTCCTGTTGATCCCATTGTGCAAGCTTTGTTGCGTAAGCCAAAAGACACAGAAGTTATTATTACTGGTCGTTGTCAAAATCAACCTGCATATTTTGATTTAGCCAGTATTCACTCTGAGGTTTATTGTCATAAACACTATGCAAATCAAGGTGTTGAACTGAAGCGGGGGGTTGATTTTTAAATTGGTCATTAGTCAATAGTTGGTAGTCAGTAGTCAATTAACAACCGACAACTGACTATGCACAATACTGGGGAATAATAAAAAGTTAAAGAAAAACGCAGCTTAACGCATAATATTTTTATTTAGGTTGAGAAAACCCAACCCAAAAATCACTATTACTAATGTTCTTCTTGATTTAACCAAGTTATTAAATCAGCAACTTCAGAAATATTAAACAACGCTGCACCTAAATTTTCTAACTGTTCTACAGGTAAACCTTTGATTTTTTCAACTATTAAAGAATCAATTTCCCCAAAGCGTTGATTAAGTAAACGTAGACAAAATTTAACTTCTCCTCTTTGTTCTCCAATTCTTTCTCCCTTCTGCAAAATATCCTGATAAATTACTGATTCTTGCATAATGTCCTCGCTTAACAATTGGCGAATAAAATCTTTCTCAAACCGTAAACCGGCTAAAATCTCTGTGTAAGCTGCAATATCCTGTTTAGTCTCCCTATCTGCAATTTTAGCAACATTATTGGCAATTTGGGATAATAAACCTTGGGGTGAATTTGTCCGAGTTAATGGTGCTAAGTTTACAAACGTTGTCAAAACTCATAGGGTTGTAAAATTAAATTGTCAAATTGTCTGAATCAGGATATCCAGGATTTAAGGATGTACAGGATGTTTGTTTGAGTTGTGTTTTTAGGATTTGAGAGATATTTTGCATATCTATTCTTATTTTTGCTAAATTATAATAATAATTAAATCAATGATCTTCAGGTAAGCTATTAACCCATTCTAATAAATTTTGAAACTCTGAAGTTTTTTCATATTCTTGTTCCATAAAATACAAAGGCTGATCTGGTTTTAATATCAATGATCTCATTCGGTTATGAAAAGGACGTTTATCCACTTTTATAAACCAAGAATATCCAGCCGACCAAAAGCTATAAAAATTGCTTTGGTTATTTGGATCTTTTCTTCTAATTGGTGGCATAAGGTGTATATTTGATTCTTCACCTGTATATTTGAAAAGTAACACAGAAAAATTATCTTCTGTACCAGGATCATCTGATAAAAGCATACTTCTCAATTTATTCTCCCATTCCTCGCCTAAATTAACTTGTTTAAAAATCTGTCCTTCTTTAACTTCAATTCCTCTAATTTTATTGTTTACAAAAAAATGATTTCTGGCTATGTGACTTCTCCATAAAACTGACATAAAAAATAATTTCAAATAATTGTAATTAAAGGAATCTATAAATTTAAGTTCCATTATAGAGCATAAATATTTAGTTTAATTATCATTGAGATGATAACTTTATTAAGTCCTGTAAATCCTGAAATCCTGGACATCCTGATTCAGACAGATTAAATATCACTTTCCCAAATCTTCCTTTTCTGTTCCTGGTGATAGCAATTCAACTATCACAAAAGGAGTAATTCCTTCTTGCCAAATTACATAACTTAAACGCAAATCGCCATTTTTATATAGAGGAGAAACTCCCACAGATACAAACCAATCTGGTCTTTTATACCATGTTGGATGATTGGGGTCATAATATAAATTCATATCACTAGCGGTAAAGATTTTGTTGCTAGGATAGGTGGGAGAATTAAAAGTTTCGTCTAATAACCTGGGTTGCAATAAATGAAATTGATCAGGCAAACCTTTCTCCTCTGGATCTTCACTTTTGAGATCATACATCGTTGGTAAGACTTCTTGAGGTGAACGAGGCGGATCTGTTTGATACATCTTGCTATTCCTGAAAATATACTTTATTGTGTGTTCACAGTATTTCTATTGTGCCGAAATCAATAGGATATAGATTTTTATTCTTGACAAGGATCTGATAGTGGTGGATGCCAACCTGCTTCTATCCAAAAACGACGAGCAACTTGAATAGAAGGCTCATCACGTCTTTCATCATTAAAGTCAAAGCGATCGCTTGTTGCTCTTCCTATAGCAGTTTTACCTAAAATTTTGATACCATCTTCTATCCAGATAAAATGTTCTGACCATTCTTGCTGACGAGGGTTAAATAAAGCAACTTGTTCTTGAGTTTTAGGATCAGTCGCTACTATAAAATTATAATGACGCTCATTACAGCGATGACAAGCCAAAGCTAAATTCTCCAGTTCATCTGAACCCCCCAAAGACTGCGGCATAATATGGTCAATGGTAAAACGGTCGGGACTTAGGTATTCAGGAGAGTGGCAATATTCACAGAGGAATTTAGCTCGTTTTCTTATAAGTCGTCGAGTTGGTTCGGACACCATTTACTTTTAGCAGCTAGTTGAGCATTAATTAAGGTAAATATTCGCTGTAACTCCGAGATACCTACATATTCGGCTTCTTCTTCAGAAGTCAGTGTATCAGATTTTTTCTTTGCTAATAGTTCTTCAAAACGTACCTGTAGTTCTTCGGTAAATTTAAATAGATAAATATTACCAAATTCACTCATCTTCACACCAGAAGATATTAAAGATGAAGGTTGAACCATTAATTGAGTAGTCATTGTGTGTTCACACTGTCTTTATTTCTATTGTACCAGCATTAATAGAGTATTAAAAAAGCAAATTTGAGATTATTAGCTAGATAATATAAACAATTCACTGGTATCCTTAAACCCAGAAAAAGCAAAATTTAAAAGACATGGAAACCCCAATACCAAAAACCCCACGTTGGTTTGTTCGCGGAGATATAGATGGTTTATTTGGCCTCGTACTTGATAACTTTATTCAAATATTATTAATTGTCAGTTTATGCAAAGGTGTATTAGGTTTCCCTCCTTCCCTAGTCTATGGACGCATTTTACCTGGTGTGGCTTTTAGTTTAATTGTCGGTAACTTTTATTATGGTTGGTTAGCTAAACAGCAAGGAACAAAAGAACAACGGGATGATATTACTGCTCTTCCCTATGGTATCAACACCATTAGTCTGTTTGCTTATGTTTTTTTAGTCATGTTACCTGTGAGGTTAGCCGCACTAGCTCAAGGTGTATCTCCTGAACAAGCATCTGAATTAGCTTGGCAAGCAGGTATTGTAGCTTGTTTGGGTTCGGGTGTAATTGAACTTTTAGGGGCATTTATTGTTAACCCTCTGCGTCGTATTGCTCCCCGTGCGGCTATGCTTTCTACTCTCAGTGGTATCGCTATCACCTTTATTGCTATTGGCTTTTTATTCCGCACCTTTGCTAACCCTGTCGTCGGTTTAGTTCCCCTTGGTGTCATCCTCGTTACCTACTTTGGTAAAGTGCGTTTTCCCATACCTGGGGGTTTATTAGCTGTATTATTAGGTATTGCCTTAGCTTGGGGAACAGGTTTAGTTACTTGGGACAATGCTAAACTTACTGCTGCTGTTGCACCTATTGGTTTTTATTTCCCCAGTGTATATTTAGGAAAACTTTGGGAAAGTCGCACGGTTTTAGTAGAATACCTGAGCATCATTTTACCAATGGGATTATTTAATCTGGTTGGTAGTATTCAAAATTTAGAAAGTGCGGAAGCTGCGGGAGATAGTTACCCTGCTGTACCGTCTTTAGCGGCTAACGGTATTGGTACTATTGTGGCGGCGGTTTGTGGTTCTTGTTTTCCTACAACTATCTATATCGGTCATCCGGGTTGGAAAGCTTTAGGGGCAAGGGTGGGTTACTCTATTGCCAATGGTATCATTATGGGCATTTTGTGTTTAAGTGGTGCGATCGCTCTCTTTGCCTATTTTGTCCCTATTGAGGCAGGTATGGCAATTGTCCTCTGGATTGGAATTGTGATAGTTGCCCAAAGCTTTACTGCTACACCCTCTCACCATGCGCCAGCAGTAGTTGTAGGCTTGTTACCAGGTATTGCCGGGTGGGGAGCGTTAATAGCTAAAAATGCCCTCCGTGCAGCAGGTTTAGGCACTCCAGAACAGCCATTTACACCTGCTTTAATTGAACAATTTAAATTGAGTGATACCTATATTGATGGCGCTTTTGCTTTAGAACAGGGCTTTATTTTTTCGGCGATGATTTTAGCCGCTATTACTGTTTTTATTATTGAACAGGATTTTCGCCAAGCTGCCTATTGGTCATTGGCAGGTGCTGCATTATCTTGGGTAGGTTTAATGCACAGTTATCAATGGACGATCGCAGATACTGTTGTTAATTTGGGTTGGGGAACAGGTAGTAGTTGGGCTGTGGGTTATATTTTATTGGCTATTTTGTTTTTCTATGTCTCTTGGCAAACAAGACAAAAACAAGAATGATCCGAAAATTTTCTGATAAAATAGCGCTTTTCCGTAAAATTACCAGTACCTATTGGAGGAATTAAAAAGCTATAGATGAGTTTTTCAGCTTTCTATAATTTCGCCATTATTTTGTGAACTATTTGAGGAAATCAGCGAAATGTCCCAAATCAACGGCACAATGATGCAATATTTCCACTGGTATATCGACCCCGATTTAATCCTGTGGAATGAGTTAAAAAATAAAGCTCAAGAAATAGCTAAAGCGGGTTTTACGGCATTGTGGCTACCACCAGCCTATAAAGGAATGGCAGGCGGTTATGATGTGGGATACGGTGTTTATGATATGTACGACCTGGGTGAATTTGATCAAAAAGGTACTATTCGCACCAAATATGGCGATCGCACACAGTACTTAGATGCTATCAAAGCAGTTCAGCAAAATGGGTTACAAGTCTACGCAGATGCCGTCCTCAATCACAGAATGGGAGGAGATGCCAAAGAAGTAACTAAAGCTACTCCATTCTCCCAAGATAATCGGCTTAATCCCAAAGGTTGGCAACGGGATATTAACGCTTACACCAATTACACATTTCCTGGTCGTCAAGGTAAATATTCTGACTTCCAATGGCATTGGTGGCATTTTGATGCTGTAGATTACGACGATTATGCCTGACGGGATGACGAAATAGTCTAAAAAGCTTATCAGATGCAGATTGTACCGAT